>SLBD01000019.1 GCA_007126515.1 Kiritimatiellia bacterium | reverse complement strand
TGCAGATAAGGGCAAAAGATTAAGGCGAAAGACAAGGGAGCAAACTCCTGATTCCTTAATCTTTTGCCATAATCTTTCGCCTTAATCTCTTTTCTGGGTGCACCGAACTGCTCTTTTTAGGTTTATGAATTCGCCCCAGGGGCTGGATTTGCCCAGTGGCCTAGGCTATTGCCGCCGACGGAGTTGAGTTTCCCCGAAGGTGGCTTCCACTCGGAGGGTCAATACAGGCCTGATTTCGTAATCAAACTCGCGCTTGAAAGCCATTCCTGGGGCTACTTCGTAGAATAGCCATGGCCGATGCCCCCGGGTTCGCCAACGGAGCGATGCTTCGTATTTGTCGACTTTGGCGGATGAGTGCGTGTGACCTTGTACATCGAGCTCCAGGGCAATCATGTTGTCGTCGTCGCGAATGTGGACAACACTGACTATTTGGCGAACGTCGACTCCTTGACTCCATTCGGACCAGATCGCAGAGGGGGTAATTCGCAGAAAGTGTTGCGGATTTAGTTTCCGTTCAAAATCGACTCGGGTTTGTTCACCGAATCCTCGGTCTTCCACCCAAAAAAATGTTTGGACTAAACGAATCGCCCATTCGTCATATACAAACGTCCGCCGCCCCCGCAGCCGCACAATGGGGACGGGTCCCCCTCGCCAGCGTAATCCGCCATCGAGGCTAATCAGGCTTCGGCGCGTTTCCCTAGTTACATACCGAAGTCCGGTAAATAATGATTTTTGATCGTCATCCACACCTGGGGCTGTTTGGAATCCCTCTTTGACATCGCGTTCCCGTCCTTCGGTGTCAATGAATAGCTGGATACGCTCGGATACTCTTGGCAACGAAATGTTTCCGCTAAAGCTAAGCTTGATTGTTAAATCGGTTACATCTTCATATTGGATCGCTGAATTCAATCGTAGTTGGGTACGGTTGCTTTCTTCAAGAGCCCGCTCATCGCCAAAGAATTCATCAATGTTATTCGCGGCTCCTGATACCCGAATGGATATGGCTTCGTGCCATTGATCGATGTTTCGAATGAAGTTCGATGTTCGTTCTCGCTCCTGAACAAAGAAGGACTCAGCAAGGGCTGGAATACTGAAACCACTCGACAACCCAATTAAAAGTACGCTGAGAATGAGGCTGCGCGGTATGGATAATGCAGGCCTCAGTTGCAAGTCGGTTGGCACTCAGCTCTCCGGTCGAAAACACTTGATCAGGGCTGGAGCCAAGACCGCTTTGGAGCGATTAAGGATATACAGGTGAATCCCAGGCACCCGATGGGCGAGCAAATCTTTGATTTGATTGACAGTCCATTCGATTCCGACCTCCTCGGTTCGTGACGCATCCTCTCCGGCTGCTTCCATTTGCCGAAGAAGTTCTTGTGGGAGAGACGCTTGGCACATGTTGGCCATTCGTTGCAATTGTTTCAGAGAAAGAGGAGGCAATAGTCCCGGAATGATCGGCGCTTCTATACCTGCTTTCCTACAACGGTCAACGAAATCATAGAACAGCTGATTGTCATAAAAAAGTTGCGTAGTTACGAATGCCCCACCGGCATCTACTTTCGCCTTCAGATAATGGATATCCATGTTTGACGAAACAGCTTCTTGATGCGTTTCCGGGTATCCGGCCACGCCGCAGCACATATCTGGATAGCTCTGTTTGATAAAACGGACTAACTCTGCGGCATTGGAAAAACCGTCGGGATGTTTCTGGAAGTGCTTTTCACCTCTGGGAGGATCTCCGCGCAGCGCCATGATATTGCGAATACCCTCTCTTCGGATGATATCTAGGATTTCTCGTAGCTCTGTTTGGCTGGCACCGACACAGGTGAGATGATGCATCACTGGAGTCATCCCCAGTTCGGCCAGTGTTCGGCAGACGCGCAGAGTTTGAGTTCGTGTAGAGCCGCCGGCTCCATAGGTGACTGTGACGAAGTCAGGACATGTTGGCTTCAAGGCGCTGGCGGCATTTTCCAACATCGCCATGCCTTCGTCATCTTTGGGAGGAAAGAACTCATAGGACAGCAAGGGCCTTTGAGGGGCTGTCAATAGGTCGGTTATGGATTGTTGCTGTGTCATAGGGTATCTCTCAACTTGCGCCAGTGTACCCGCTGAAATGGTGGATCGGCAATGCAGAAAAAAATCGCGACCGGAAAGCCCGGTCGCGATTTCTCGCAATCAATCAATGATCGAATTATTTCGCCGGCAGGATTGCGTCCTTCGCTGCTTTGGCGATACGGAATTTCAAGACTTTCTTCGCCGGAATCTTGATGGTTTCGCCAGTGGCGGGGTTACGGCCCATGCGTGCATTGCGCTTTTGAACGACCAATTTGCCGATACCCGGAATCGTGAATCCATCTTTGGCACCTTTGTATGCTTGATTTGCAAGGCTCTCTAAAATGGCGGCTGCCTGCTTCTTGGTGACATCACCGGCTTCGGCCAATTCTGCGATGATCTGTGTTTTGGTTTTTGGCTTTGAGGGCATATGTATACTTCCTTTCCTTCCTATTCATTCTGACTGCTCTGCCCGACGGAACCCCCGTCGTGATTACATTCATGTAGGAGAATAGTGTTTGGCAGGCAAAAGGCAATCTGTTTTTTTAAGCCAAACGCGTGCTTATGCATGGATCTGATGCACATACCAAGCGGTGGCAATACCCAAGATCATCCCGACAAAAACTTCGTATCGCGTGTGCCCCAGCAGTTCTCCTAATTTCTTTTCTGAAAAATGATGCTCTTTAAAAAACTCTTCTACGATCTGATTAAGCAGGCGGGCCTGCTGCCCAGCAGCACGGCGAAAGCTCTGAGCGTCAAACATGACCACAAGGGCAAATCCCAAGGCTAGCGCAAACATCGGATCTCCAAAACCAACAGATAGACCGATCGAAGTCGCTAACGCACTGACCATCGATGAGTGAGAACTGGGCATCCCCCCCGTACTGACCAGTGTGTAGAAGTCCACTTTACGTGACCGCACCAGGTGACCCATAAATTTAAGGGACTGCGCGATAAACCAACCTAAAAACGCGCTGACAAATGCAAGATTGTTAAACAAATGGCTATTGACTGAATTCATGTGTAATCTCTACCTGTTTTAGGCGACACTAGACAAGTTCAAATAGTCCTATATAGTAACGGGACAGTTCACCTGAAATGGAATTAACAATAAGGGAGGAAGTACTATGGCCCACACATTACCAGAATTAACGTATGACAGAGCGGCTCTGGAGCCACACATTGACACTCGAACGATGGAAATCCATCATGATAAACATCATGCGACTTATGTGAACAATCTGAACGCAGCTCTCGAGAAAGCGCCTGAGTTGGCAGATAAATCGATCGAGGAATTGATCTCTGATCTCAGCGCCGTGCCGGAGTCCATCCGAACAGCTGTCCGAAATAACGGTGGCGGCCATTACAATCACGCACTGTTCTGGAGTGTTATTGGGCCGAACGCCGGTGGATCGCCCTCGGGAGATCTGGCGGCAGCGATCGACAGTGACCTGGGTGGGTTCGATGCATTCAAGGAGGCATTTGCCAAAGCCGGAGCTACCCGCTTTGGATCGGGCTGGGCTTGGTTACTCGTTGGGGCCGATGGCAAGCTGCATGTGAGCTCCACACCCAATCAGGATAGTCCAGTGATGAATGGCGTTGCAGATGTGACGGGAACGCCGATTCTGGGTCTGGATGTATGGGAGCATGCATACTACCTGAATTATCAAAATCGTCGTCCAGACTACATCGCAGCCTTTTGGAACGTTGTGAATTGGGATGCGGTTGCTGCACGGTACGCTGCAGCGAAATAAGCTAATGCACACTTGTTGATCAGGCCGCCGATGCTTGCATGCATCGGCGGTCTTCTTTTTGGGGGAGCATATCGTATGAATCCATGGACGATATTCTGGTCGCTATCATTGATTGGTATGCTGTTGGTGATGGCTCGCTTAATCAAATCTCGTCTGCATATCTTCACTGCGTGGTTTATACCCAGCTCAATCATTGCTGGGCTGATCGCGTTGCTGGCCAGTCCCTATGTGGCTGGCGGTTTGTTGGCGCCATGGCTGGATCCGGACCATCGCTTTGTTGACGGTCTGATCCCGGAGAACGTGCGCACCGTATGGGGGGTGATACCGGGGTTGCTGATCAATGTGGTATTTGCTGCCTTGTTTTTGGGGAAAACATTGCCGGGTCCGCGCAAAATCTGGATGCAAGCGGGACCACAGGTGGTCTTTGGTCAGACATTGGCATGGGGCCAGTACGTGGTGGGAATTGGTCTTTGTGTCGCTTTTTTGACCCCGGTATTTGGATTGAATCCATTAGCGGGTGCCTTAATCGAAATTGGCTTTGAGGGTGGGCATGGAACAGCGGCTGGCATGGCAGAGGTATTTCGGTCCTTGGATTTCCCCGATGGTGCGGATTTGGCCCTGGGATTGGCGACGGTGGGATTGGTGGCTGGGGTGGCGCTGGGGACCGTTTTGATTAACTGGGCAGTCAGAAAAGGGCACATTAACCCAGCGCGTCGTCCTGATGCCTCCACGACTGACGGCACGCTGGATGCGGATGCCATGGTGGAATTTCAACGCCAGCAAGTCGAGGAGAATCGACCGACAGATCCGTTGTCGATTCATTTGGGCATTGTGGCGATTGCCGTTGGGGTGGGGTGGGTGATTCGCGCGGTGTTCCAGTGGACAGAAGCTCTCTTTTGGGATGGCGATATTTTTGGCAAAGTACCTCTGTTTCCTTTAGCTATGATAGGCGGTGTGCTGATCCAAGTATTTTTGGACCGGACTGGGAATGGACATCATATTGATCGTCGCTTGATGAATCGCATCTCGGGTACGGCCTTGGATTTTACCATTGTGGCCGCTTTGGGCACATTACGTTTGGATGTCATCGGCGCTCATCTGATTCCGTTTTTGCTGCTCGCGTTGGCTGGCATTGCTTGGAATACATGGGGATTACTCTGGCTGGCGCCGCGCGTGATCCCAAGTGGTTGGTTCGAGCGAGGGATTGGTGATTATGGGCAATCGATGGGAGTGACAGTGACGGGCCTGCTGTTGATGCGTGTTGCGGATCCAGCTAATGAATCAGGGGCACTGGATAGTTTTGGTTATAAGCAATTGTTGTTTGAGCCAATTGTTGGAGGTGGATTGTTTACGGCCGCTTCCGTGCCGCTGTTGGCACGCTTTGGATCGGTCCCCATGCTTGTCATGACCGGACTGATCACAGTGGGATGGATTGTTGCAGGTTTTCTTGTCTTTGGGAGAGGCATTCGGGCAAGCCAAAGCGCCCTCAAAACGATGTGATATGCCTGTGTATTTTGCTTACCACTTGGTTTTCAGGAGCGATGTTGTGGGCAGATTCAATGCAACGCCTTGCGCTTTTATAATCTTCTTGATCAGCATGGAAAAGCGCCTGGGCTGCCATCCATTGTGCCATTGCTGTGGGATGCGTTTCCTCGGGCAAGGCTGTGGTCTGAATCAACTCACTTGCTTGAGTAGGACGGCCAGTTTGTAAGTACAGCTGTACCAGCGATGCCTTAGCAAACAAGTAGTCTGGATGTTTGTTGACCAGCTTGAGAAGAATCGGCTCCGCCTCATCAAGCCTTTTTTGGTGCAAGAGGCTGACAGCATAATTGAAACGAGCTGGATAGAAGTCAGGTGAGGCTGTGAGAATGTCCATGAATTCCTTGCCACATGTCTCCCAATCGGTACCCGGTTTGGCGACATCATCAATTACTTTCTCAAATCGTTGTTGAAGTTCCGAGCCAGCAATTCTCCGGTTCAAGCTCACGGCTCGGCGGGTCGCCTCGCCCTACCTTGTTCTCTTGGGGAAAAGGGCGAATGGTAGGGCGAGCTCACCGAGCGAGCCGAGGAGGCCATAATGCGACTTGCGAAGGCGGGTGAGCTCGCCCTTTAAGAATAATATCGATACGGATATTGGCTCGGTGTGAGGCAAAAAAAACAGTTCGCTCGGGCAACGCTCGAGCGAACTGATCTTTTCGGGTTTGCAGACCGTTAGTCGCCGATCACAACCGTGTAATTGTTGCCGTTGTTATTGTCCCAGTGCTCGTTGCCATGGTTGTCTACCATGACGACTGCAAAGCTGATCACTGTGCCGTCTGGGTAGTTCCCGAGTAGGATATGCCACCAATCGCCCCCCTCGAAGTCAAGATTTCGGCTCATCTCAGCAACCGGCCAAGGGCCTTCGCAGCCGCCATCGACGCAGTAAACGATTTGTGCTCGGACACTGGAGCCCTCTGGCAGAGCGCCAGAATCAATCCAGACATCATTCTCATCGCTGACAAATGGTGGCAGCGTTTCTAGGCTGTCAATGGCAGGCCCAACGGGCTCGGTACTCTCAATGAAGCGTACGCGATAGAAACCGATGGCATCGCCGTTCAGCTCAATCTCGCGCTGGATATCAATTCCGGCATCTCGTACATCGCCGATATTAACAAACGGGCTATGTAAATCTGCCGAATGCTGCACTTGGTACCGCCGACCATTTCCGCTCGGTGCGCTAAAGGCGAATCCGGCACCGTGCCGATGCATCAGGAAGGCGGGCACAGTATCATCATTGGGATTCAGGTCCATGCGGAAGGATTCGCTGTATGTGTAACCGTTCGGTGCCATCTGGCTGCCGAGTCCTGCAATGGTTGGGTCGAGTCCAAGCCCCTCATACCAGACATCCGGCACACCATCACCGTTGCTGTCCGTTTGGTCTTGGCCCAGCCGCGTAATCGTGACGCTGGAGCTTGCCCAGGAGCCTCCCGTTCCTGAAATCATCAGGTAATCAAAGAAGAAGTCCCGTTCGTGATTCTCGCCGTCATCGCTACCGTTATTGTAGGACCAAGCTCGCATTTCCGTGATCGGTCCGTCTGCTGTAAACGAGCCTGTGAAGAGACTGCTGTCACTGCCTGTTGGGCTGATGGTCACTTCATACATGGATTCCCCTGTGACGGAGAACATGATGAGGATGCCGGCATCGGTCCAGCCGATTTCCGTATCATCATTGCTCATGGAGTACTCCGTGTCACCACCATTGAAATAGAACTCCCAAGCCGTATCGCCAGCGCTGTTGCGCAGCGCCACACCGACGGATCCGCCCTCTTCCCAGATCCAGCCATTATGGAAGGTTATGGTAAAGATGTCGCCAACTTGCAAGGGGGTCTCGAAAGGACGAATGGCCTCAGCAAGATTGCCGCCCTCATGCGACCACAATCCGAAACCGCGTTCATCCACGAATTGACCGGCTCCGCTTTCCGGCACATTCATCACCCAGGGGGCAAAGCCCATACCCTCACTGGATCCGTTGAACCAATCGCCTTCGCCATAATTAGAGGCTGAGTCTTCGGCCAGAATGCCTGGCATCAAACCGCCACCATCCCGTTGGCCGCGCACAGTGATGACGTTGGCCCCGACTTCCAGAGGGATGTTCTCGATTATCCATGTTTCGGTGGCGGCCAACATCCCCGCTCCTCCCGTGGCATTGTTATCCCACAGAAGCTGGCCATAGATGCCGGACGAAATGCCCTCAACCGTGATTGTGTCGGTTCCATAGGGAACCGTCAGGCTGCTGGCTGGAGACGTAATGGCCAGGGAGGTTCCGCGGATCGTAACTTGGAAGTAGAGACCGCTGTTGTTGCGAGTCACTGTTTCTTCGCCGTCTGTTGCTTCCAGCCAGTAGAGTATCGTTGTGCCTGCGGGGAAGGTGCCAAGATCGGCATTGTACCAGTTGCCGCCATCCGAACCCCAATCGGCATTCAACGTCATCGGCACGGCTGTCCAGGAATCGCCGTCATCGGTCGAATAAGATACCGTGACGGAATCGACTTCACCGGCCGGGCCAGCCTCCGCGTTAATATACAGCGGTGTGGCAGGGGTCACGTCCCCGTCGACGGGCCAGTTATTGACGCTACGGAGCCACAAGGTTCCGGGGGTACTCCCTTCAGCAATCGTCAGGCTATAATCGTTCCCATTGTTATTGTCCCATACCTGGGCATCATCCGGCCCGCCCACGGCTATGAAATACTGTATGGTTGTGCCTGCGGGAAACGCACCCAGATTGGCATTATACCAATTGCCACCATTGGAATCCCAGCCGGAGTTTAGCTCCATGTCCACTGGGGTCCACGTGTCGCCATCGTCGATGGTATAGGTGACGACGACCGACTCAACCGTTCCGACAGGACCCGCTTCCGTATTGATCCAAATGTCCGTATCGGCATTGGCATCACCCTGCGCCGGGAAATGCGAAGTGTTTCGTATCCACAGGATTGGTGCTCCACCTTCGCCTACGGTAAACGTGTAGTCCTGGCCGTTGTTGTTGTCCCAGGCTTGGGCATCGTCTTCACCGCCAACCGCTATGTAGTAGGAAACCACAGTGCCAGACGCAAACGGTCCGATTTCAACGTTGTACCAGTCGCCTGTATCGCTGTCCCAGTCCTCATTCAGGTTCATTGGCACGGTTTCCCAGGTCAGGCCGCCATCTGCCGTATAGCCTAATGTCACACTCAATACGTTTTCGGATGGACCCGCTTCGGTGTTGATCCAGACCGTTTCTCCGCCTTCGATGTCTCCGTCTTCCGGCCAATTGGACGTATTCCGGGCCCAAAGAGCCGTGGGTGCTGTGCCTGCTACAAAGATCTTGGTGCCTTGTCCTGGAAGTTCAAATGAGATGCGGCCGCCGCTGACCGTGACTGTTTCGGACGGATTCAGCGCGTTAAAAAAGATGGTGCCGTCTTCTTTTTCAACTTGGGGATCGATGGTTTGCGGATTGTCCGCCGTATTCAGTGCCACCAATGAATGTTCATCGCCATATTGACGCAAGAAGGCATAGGGGCCACGGCCATGATCGGTCGCCCAACGCTCGTCAAACCCGCCGCGACGCAGGCTGATATGATCGGCACGGGCGCGGTTGAGGGCGGCAATATGCTGATAAAGAGGGGCATCCGTTTGCGCTAGCTTGTTGCCTTGGGCGGGGCCGGGCTGGAAGCCTTTATCGAACATGGTTTCGCGTTGATGATCGTGGTCATCATACTGGAAACCGGCATTCTGGCCATTACGGTGGCCGCCTTGCTGGAAGGCATGCTCTGTTCCGTAGAAGAGGCAGGGGACCGGTGTGGCCGTATAGAGGAAGGTAAGGGCAGGGGGCATAATCCATTCGATATGCCCGACATTGCCTCCTGCTTCTACGCCGATTCGGTTCACATCATGATTGTCGATGAAGGTGATCAAACGATTCCGGCCCTCACCGTAGGCATGTTGAAGATTTAGTGTGTGGGTCAGTTGACGAGTGCCATTCCCATGCGCGAATACGCCCATGAAGGTTTGGCTCATGGGGAAGAAGAGGGCGGAATTGAACGAGTACCCTTCCTGACGGGCGAAGCGTGCCAGCGTTTCGTTGTCGTACGTGAAATATTCACCAAAGATGATGAAGTCGTTTTTGCCGCGATAGGCGGCATGTCGACGCATTTCGTCGGCCCAATGCATAATAAAGTCTTCTTCCATATGCTTGATAGCATCGACTCGGAAGCCGTCCACGTCGGTGGCATCGATGAGATTTTTGAAGGCCAAAGTCAGCCATTCGCGAACTTGCGGGTGACTCGTGCGCAGGTCGTCTGTGCCCGGGAAAGCACCCAGTTCGTATTCCGGCCAGCTATCCCAGTTACGGATGCGACCATGATTGTGAAAATATTGCAGGTCATCGAAAGGGGCACCATGACGGCGATCTGTCCACCAGCCGTGGGAATCATTGCCATGCGGGTGAAACCAGTTGTTATCTTCGCGGTTATTGCCCCACAAGCCGCTCAAATCGGCCATGTGATTGGGGACGACATCCAAAACCACATACATGCCGCGGCTATGCATTTCGTCGATCAGTTCTTTGAGATCCTGAAACGTGCCTTGAGCCGGATCAACACGGAAGAAATCGGTCGGGTGATAATAGTGATAGGGGGTGAAGCGGGTGTCCTGTCCCTGCCAGTTCATCTGCACGCCGGAAAGCCAGACGGCATTCACACCCATCCCTTCCAGGTAATCGAGGTTTTGGCGCAAGCCCTTCCAGTCGCCACCATGATGGAAATTGCGGTTTTCTGGATAGTGGCGGTTGCCCACATACCAGCCTTGGTCTTGGATATATTGGATCGTGTCGCCACTGGAGGCAAAGCGGTCCGTGAATATCTGGTACATGTTGATATCGCGCCAATCCTCGGGACTCGGATGATATTGAAAACTCGGATCTTCAACGATCCGGGAGCGAAGTCCATACACAGGATCAGAAGCCCCAAACGGGAAATCCGCCCAAACAGACGTTACTAGCATTAAAACGCTTAAACCGAGAGCACAATACCAAGCTTTATTCATAACATATTCCTTTTCAGTGATTCCCGCCAGAAAAACACAACTTTTTTTCCGCAATCTTGTTACAAGTATGTGAGGAAAATACGCATAGCGGGTAATTAAGTAAAGCGTTTTTGCATTTCTTTTCTTGTGCGGGTTTGATTTACTCTTAATTCGGTAGGGGATCATACTTCGGAAAGTATGATCCAGAGGTTTGTTTGGGTTTTGGAAGGTATTACTGCCTTGGATGGCTGCGTTCTTTACATGTGTTTAGCCCTTCAGTACTGTAGGGGCCCAGTGCGGATTGGTTTGCGCAATGGGGGCGAGGGGTTTGGAAAAGGAGAAGGTGCAGGATGAAGGTTTATGTTAATGGGCGGCTAGTTGCCGAACAGAATGCAAAAATTTCGGTGTTCGATCATGGTTTGTTGTACGGAGACGGCGTGTTCGAGGGAATTCGCGTTTATCATGGTAAGGTGTTCACGTTAAAGCGGCACATCGATCGTCTGTACCGCTCTGCCAAGGCGATTGCCTTAACAATTTCGATGACTCCTGAAGAAATGGCAGCGGCTGTGGTTAAAACCTGCAAGGCCAATAAGCTGAAAAACGGCTATGTCCGCTTGATCGTGACTCGTGGCGTGGGAACGCTGGGCTTAAATCCATATCAATGCAAAGAGTCCCAAGTCATTATTATTGCGGCGGGGATTCAGTTGTATCCTGTGGAACTCTATAAGGAGGGACTGTCCATTGTCACTGTGGGAACAATGAGAAATCATCCCGAGGCAATTAATCCGCGGATCAAGAGTCTCAACTATCTCAATAATGTGTTAGCCAAGATCGAGGCCTTAAATTCGGGCGTGATGGAATGCGTGATGCTTAATCCTCAAGGCTACGTGGCCGAAGCGTCCGGCGATAATATTTTTGTGGTTCGTGGCAAGACATTGATTACTCCGCCTGTCTGGTGTGGCGCTTTGGAGGGCATCACGCGTGAAGTGGTGATGGAGCTGGCGCCGGAGCTGGGCTATGAAGTTAAAGAAGATGTACTGACCCGTTACGATTTATACACAGCTGACGAAGTTTTTCTGACCGGAACGGCTGCTGAAATTATTGGTGTGGGAGTAATTGATCGCCGCCCCATTGGGGAAGGCAAGCCGGGGCCCGTGACCTTGCAACTTGCCGAGAGATTCAGAGAATTTACGCGACAGGAAGGTGTGCCCATCCAGTGATGAAATGCGAGGTGTGCAAAAGCGCCGAAGCGACGATTCACCTGACTCAAGTCGTGGATGGTTCGATACAGAAGGTTCATCTCTGCGAGAGTTGTGCTGCAGAGAGCGGTGTCGACGTGAACAGTCCGATGTCGATTACAGATATTCTGTTGGGCTTGGGCGGTGAGCCAGCAGATCTTCCTCCGCCGGTCAAGTCGGGGGAGCGCTCCTGCCCTCGGTGTCACTTGCGACGCGTGGACTTCAAGAAATCGGGGCGGCTCGGATGCCCGGAGTGTTACGAAGCCTTTGCGGAGGAATTAGCACCTGTGATCCGGGCGATGCACCGCAATGAACAACATCGCGGGAAAGTGCCTGAGCGAGAGCAAGAGCGCATGCAAAATACCTTGCAGGCCGCCGAACTCAAAAATCAGTTGGAGGCCGCTGTTTCAAGAGAAGATTATGAGGAGGCAGCGCAGATCCGCGACAAATTAGCTGCCCTGCGCGCGACTGCCGTTAATGAACAGGAGCCTTCTCCTTGATGAATACGGGCCAGTATATTGAACGGTCGAGTGCCTGGATGCCCTCGGGCCCTGAATCTGGGGTCGCAATCAGTAGTCGTGTCCGTTTGGCTCGAAACATGGCGGATGCCGCTTTTCCTGGGTGGGCCGGTGAGGAAGATCGCATTCGCGTATGGGAGCAATTGCGTGACCTATTGCCCGCCTGTCCGTCGATCAAGAATTATCAGGCAGCGGGGATGGACGAATTGTCGGGGTTGGACAAACAGATCCTTTTTGAGCGCCATTTGATTAGTCGTGAATTGGCCGAACGAAGTCGAGGGAGTGGCGTGGTCATCCGGGATGATGAAGTGGTCGCTGTGATGATCAATGAAGAAGATCACATTCGGCTGCAATGCATCCGTCCTGGGTTGGACATCGCAGCGGCATGGAAGGAGGCCGATGCGCTGGATAGTGAGATTGAAGGTTCAGTGGATTTTTCTTTTTCACCTCAATTGGGATATCTGACCGCGTGCCCATCGAATGTGGGGACAGGCATGAGAGCGAGTGTGATGTTGCATGTCCCAGGTCTGGTGCTCACGAAGGAAATCAATGCCGTAGTCAAGGGAATGGCGAAGATTGGGCTGGCGGTACGGGGGTTATGGGGCGAGGGGAGTGAGGCCGCAGGAAATATGTTCCAAGTGTCTAATCAAATGACACTGGGCGAAAGTGAGGAAGATATTGTCGATCAATTGGAGCAGATCGTTCAGGAAATCATAGAGCACGAAAGAAATGCTCGGTGGCGCGTATTGGAAGCCGATGAGCATCGAATACACGATTTGGCGGGACGCGCCTATGGTATTTTGGCCCATGCTCACATTCTGACATCAAAGGAGGCGCTGGATTTACTGTCAGATTTGCGTTTGGGAGTCGACATGGGTATAGTGGATTTGCGCAATGAATGCGTGATTAATGAGCTGTTGATATTAAGTCAGCCGGGGCATTTGCAAAAGCAAGAAGGCCGGAAATTAAAAGCGACGGAGCGGGACATCAGACGCGCCGAATTGATTCGGGAAAGAATCAAAGCATCAAAAAACGATTTGGACGGGAAAGAACATGAATAATTTTACACCTAGAGCGCAACAGGTTCTGCAGTTGGCAAAAAAGGAAGCGGACCGATTCAATCGGGGATACGTCGGAACGGAGCACCTGCTGCTTGGCTTGATTGCTTTGGGGCAGGGTGTTGCCGTGAATGTGCTATCACGACTTGGAATCAATCTTGAGTCTGTACGACTCGAGGTTGAGAAAGCCGTGGGGGCCGGCCCCGAGACCAAAACAGCTGGGAATCTGCCGTTTACGCCGCGTGTGAAAAAGGTGTTGGCCTTGGCTGGCAGCGAAGCGAGAGCATTGAATCATTCCTACATCGGCACCGAACATATACTGCTGGGTTTACTTCGCGAGGGGGAAGGGGTTGCTTCCCGTGTCCTACGAAATCTCAATGTCGATCTCGAAAAGACGCGTACCGAGATCATGAAGGAATTGGATCCCAATTTCGAGCCGGGATCAGAGCCCGCCACAGCGGGTGGCGCCGGACAGGGCGCTCCGCAGAAAGACAACAAGACACCCGCGTTGACTGCCTTTGGTCGAGATTTGACTGAAATGGCGCGAAAAGGGGAATTGGACCCTGTTATCGGTCGAGCTGACGAAGTAGAGCGCGTCATCCAGATCCTGTGCCGGCGCACGAAGAATAATCCGGTCCTGTTGGGTGAACCCGGTGTAGGGAAAACTGCGATTGTGGAAGGGTTGGCACAGTCCATTGTGGTCGGTGATGTGCCGGATCTGCTACGAGAAAAGCGAGTTGTGACTTTGGACTTGGCGTTAATGGTGGCGGGCACGAAATACCGCGGGCAATTTGAAGAGCGCATCAAAGCGGTCATGGACGAGATTAAGCGGAATAAAAACATCATCCTGTTCATTGACGAGCTACACACGATTGTGGGAGCGGGTTCTGCGGAAGGTGCGATGGATGCCTCCAATATCATCAAACCGGCGTTGTCGCGCGGAGAAATGCAGTGTGTGGGTGCGACGACACTGAACGAGTATCGTAAATTTATTGAGCGCGATGGGGCTCTGGAGCGCCGCTTCCAAACGATTATGGTGAAAGAGCCATCACAGCAAGAAGCCATTGAGATTCTTAAGGGCTTGAAAGGGAAATACGAAGAACATCACCACGCAGAGATCACTGATGATGCCATTCAAGCTTCTGTTGATCTGTCGAGTCGCTATTTGACAGATCGGTTCCTGCCAGACAAGGCGATCGATGTCATGGATGAAGCCGGATCGCGGGCTAGGATTGCTGCGATGACACGGCCCCCTGACATCAAGGAACGCGAGCAAAAGATTGAAGAAATTAAGGCCCGCAAAGAAGAAGCGATCCGTCAGCAACACTTTGAAGAGGCGGCCTCGTTCCGTGATGAAGAGCGCGTTGCGCGTGAGGAAATGGAAAAAATCATGGAGGAATGGCGGAAGGTTCGCGATGAGAAGAGAGTGGTTGTGTCTGCGGATGATATTTTGTCTGTGATGTCGAAATGGACGGGTGTGCCATTGACTCGGATGGAAGACAAGGAAATGAAGCGCTTGCTGGACATGGAGCGCGAAGTCGAGCGGACCGTTATTGGTCAAGACGAGGCCGTGGCGGCGATCTCCAAGGCCTTGCGCAGATCGCGAGCGGATCTGAAAGATCCCAAACGCCCGATTGGGTCGTTTGTTTTCTTGGGGCCAACTGGCGTAGGCAAAACGTTATTGGCGAAAGAGCTGGCGCGCTTCATGTTCCACGATTCGGATGCCTTGATTCAAATCGACATGACGGAATATATGGAGAAATTTGCCTCTTCCCGATTGATTGGATCGCCGCCGGGCTATGTCGGGCATGACGAGGGGGGGCAGTTGACAGAGCGCGTCCGCCGCCGACCCTACTCCGTTGTTTTGTTCGACGAGATTGAAAAAGCGCATCCAGATGTGATGAATTTGCTCTTGCAAATCCTGGAGGAAGGCAAGCTCACGGATAGCCTTGGGCGGAGCGTCGATTTCCGCAACACGATTGTGATCATGACATCCAATTTGGGCGCGGATTTCATTCGCAAAGGGGGATCGTTGGGCTTCAGTGATACAACAGAAGCAGCCACATATGAGGCGTTAAAAGGCAAAATGCTGGAGGAAGCGAAGAGTGTTTTCAAGCCAGAGCTGATTAACCGAATTGATGACATCATCGTCTTCCGTCAACTCGATGAATCCGACATCGTCAAGATTCTTGAAGTCGAAATGGATAAAGTGCATGTGCGTCTGGCGACGAAGGCGATTCAGTTGCATGTGCACGAATCGGCCCGGCAGTTCCTGTTGAAAAAAGGATACGACCCGCTATTTGGTGCTCGCCCCTTGCGAAGGGCCATTGAGCGATACCTTGAAGATGTACTCGCAGAGGAGTTGTTACGCGGCCATATTCATCCGGAAGAAAGCATCGAAGTGACTGCAGAAGGCGATGAGCTGAAATTCCGGCAATTGGCCGGTGCTAGTTGATTCAGGGGGTGGCATGAAAATAGACGATCGCGTGTATCGCCACGCCCGCGTGTTGGTTCATTACAGCACCACTGCACAAAGCAAAGAGATATTTACGGTCGACGGAGCCCCTGCGGCCGAATCGTTGATAGTAGCTGTGCATGAGGAGCTATTGCGTTCGGGAGCGTATCCCGCAGTCCGAATGACTCCCGAAGCCTGTACTGAGAATTTATTTGCACATGGACATGACCACCACCTTGATTCGGTCAGCAAATTGGATCTGGCGACAGCTCGCCAGGTGGACGGGTTGATTCGGATCATGGCTGCGTCGAACACGCGTTCGCTGGCTGGCGTTGACCCGGCCAAGCAGGCCCGATTATCGATTGCCACTCGCAGCCTGCGACAGATGCTCTTGAAGAAGAAGTGGGTGTTGACCCTGCATCCTACGGCGGCGTATGCACAGGATGCCGACATGGGGTTGTCTGCGTTTGAGGATTTTGTGTACGCCTCCCTGTATGCCGATCATGACGATCCGGTGCGGGCTTGGCGCGAGGCCGAAAAGCGGCAGGCCCGTTTGATTGCCGAACTCAAGGATGCCGATCAGATCCGGATTGTCGGTCCCGAAACCGATCTGACCTTGTCGGTCAAGGGGCGCACGTTTATCAATTCATGCGGTCGCCACAATATGCCCTGTGGTGAAATCTTTACCGGCCCTGTTGAGAATTCGGCGGAGGGATACATTCGCTATGACTATCCCGTTGTTCATGCGGGTCGGGAAATTGACGGCATTCGATTGGTCTTCCGCAAGGGAAAAGTCGTGGAAGCAGCTGCAGATAAGAATGAAGAGTTTCTGCTGAACATGCTGGATATGGATCCAGGCGCGCGGCGCTTGGGTGAACTCGGCATTGGCACTCATTATGGAATTCAGCAGTTTATCAAGAATATCCTGTTTGATGAAAAAATTGGCGGCAGCATCCATTTGGCTCTGGGGCAATCCTACACGGAAACCGGAGGAAGAAATCGGTCGGCCTTGCATTGGGATATGATTAAGGATCTGCGCAAAGGCGGTTCCATCTATGTGGACGGAGTGCTGCTGCAAAAAGAGGGTCAGTTTGTGCGCGGTTGGAAAAAGCCTTCGAAATCGCGTTGAACGGGTTTGAGGAACTGCGGGATCTTCTTCTTGAATTTGAAGTAGCCACTTGTTGCATGCGGATAGCAGAGGGAATCCCATGGATGCCGCTGTTGGTGGGCCGTCACACCGAGTTTGCCTAGAACGTTGATCGCTTCTTCGACCGGCTTTTGCCACATGCCTGTTGATGGCCGAGCCAGAAGCACTGCTTTAATCCCCGTGTCTTGAATCCACTGACGGATCGCTTCTGATGTACTTCTTTGATGGCGAACATCAGGGGCGAAGCTCTCGCCACGCTGTGCAAAGTCTTGCAGCAGCCCGTTGCGGAAGGCGGTGACCTTGTCCGACAAGCCAATATTCTTGTGATGGTCTCGGTTGTCCATAATAAAGATACTATGCGGTGCAGCAGTCTCTGGAAACAGCCATTGATCGATGGACAAGTCTTCTTCATGAACAATCCAGCCAATTCGATCGGTTGTGGGGGCCACGTCGTCCGCCGACAGGGATTGAATCGCGGGTGGGGCGGATTCTGCCTCTATGCCTGCGGGCTGTTCATTGAATGCTTCGGCCGTCCCGAGTCGGCCTTCCGTATATTTCTCAATATTGCTGCTCCGGGCGATGTAGCATTTTCCGCGCGTGTGCTGCCCGGCCACCCAGCGCCAGCTCAGCGTGTTTGAAGCTGGGTCCCCATCGAGCAAGTGTTGAAAGAACAAGTCTGCGCCCAACTGCCAAGGCAAATCGAATGTGAAAATCCAAATGCTGGCCATCCACATGCGGGCATGGTTGTGTACGTATCCCGTTTGAGTCAATTCATGCGCGAACGCGTTAAAGGTCGGGCTGTTGGTCTCGCCGTGTATAGCGGCTCGGTAGAGGGGATTCGTGGCATAGGCATGTTTGAGTGCTGGCAGAGATTCAAGATAATCAGTCCACGTCCTGGGTCGCAGTTCTAGCCAGCCTTTCCAGTAGGTTCGCCAACAAACTTCTTGAATGAACTTTTCTGCATGATGGAGTGTATGGGTGCCAAGCACAGCTTCCACCACCTCGGATTCAGTGATGGCTCGACACCGAATGAATGGGGACAATTTAGATACATGATGATGTCCGGTGGGGCCGTAATCATAATTCCGCTTCCGAGCATATTCTTGACCCGCTCTTGGGACAAATTCCGCTAAGCAATGCAACGCATGTCGACGACTCGGCTGAGTGGAGATCGATTCGATCAGAGGTGTATTGATAGTATTCACACCGATAGGTCGAATCATCCGGTCTCAACTGTCAGCGTTTTCAGTCTTGTCTGCGACGACGAAGGCTTTCGATAAGCATGATCAGTGAGCACAGCACGGCAAATGCAGCGACCACCCAGATAATTATGATCAACACTGTTGTATCTCCCGTGAGCGGGTGGCCGAGCGGGCTGACAGAATGCGAGGTGGCAACGGCAAGCAGTATGGTGATCAACATCACGGTCACCCAGCGGATCACTTCGTGCCAGAGGAAGCCTGCGTCGGAGGGGTGACAGTTTGCCCATTCGTTAAGAAAGCGACGCAGGATAATAAATAACAGGATCGCGCCGAAGCCGACATCGAGAGCCGGATTCAAGGGAACTCCGATGGCCGGGAGTGAAAACCAGAGGAGGGCACCGAGACACAGCATGGCCAAGCTTTGTGTAGCAAAAATGAAGAATCGAAACCAAGATTCGCGCGTGGCTGTTAGAGCGTTCGTGAGGGACAGGCGATGTTGTCCGCTGCGAGGCAGCAGCCGAGCGCCACGGAGCAGCATCAGCAAGCCCATACTGATGCCCAGCAGCGACCAGTTAAGCCATTGTGGCTGTCCCCAGAACCCCCAAACAAAGAGGGCTGAAAGTCCGCAGGTGGCCCAGAGTGCTTGTACGGTCTGACGGTAGGCGGAATAAGCCAAACGATGCGAGGGCCGATAGCGTTCGAACAGAGGCTGAACGGGCGTTTCGTCTTGATTTGATGACTGGGACAAAGGCGGCAACTGTGAAGGTAACCCCGATTTCATTTGCTGCTTTTTCGGATAGGCTCGTTTAATTCTTCCACTTAATGCTGCAGCCCATCGGGTTGGTTTGAGGGGAGGGGACCGGTCTGCCTGCCAGCAAGGCCTCGATCGCAATTCTCAGGTCGGCAGAAGTGGCTTTTTCCGGCTCTTTCCAAGAATCATCAATTCGCCCCTCGTAGGCTAGTTTCCGCTCTTCATCGAGCACGAAAAGGTGAGGCGTGCAGACCGCTCCATACGCCTTGGCGATGGATTGATCGTCATCACGGACATACGGGAACAAAAACTGTTTCTCCTTGGCCCGTGCAATCATGTGATCCATGTCGTCGTCGGGATACGTCTCAACATCATTGCTGTTGATAGCCAGAAACGCGACCCCTTGGGGTGTGAATTCTTCCGCCAACGCATTGAATCGGTCCTCGTAGGCCTTGGCATACGGGCAGTGGTTACATGTGAAGTTCAGAACCACCAACGATGCGTCTTTGAAGCTATCCAAGCCAACTATCGCTCCATCCGTTGCGGGTAGGCCGTTAAATGAAGGGGCAGGTGCTCCAATTTTAAGCGTTTCAGGTCCACTTTCGGTTATCAGTACCATGATCGATCTCCTTTAGTGTAACGATATCTCTTCTTCTTTTAAGTCGAGTACATAAAGCGATTGCTGACGCGGATTGATTCGAAATCCCATTCTTTCCAGATAGGAATTATGCACCTCGTTGCCCCGCGCACTTTCGATATATCGGATACCTTGATCTGTAAAGAAACTGCGCTTTGCGCCAAACAAGTATCGAGCAATTTTGAAATCCCGGAATTTGGGGATCGCAAAATCCAGCAGAATACGGAATCGTTCAGGCTCTGTGTGGACTCCCAGCACAAGTCCAGCTGGTATAGTATTTCTCAAAATGAAGATGGGCATCCAGTCGGTGCGCGTCTCGAAATCAAATGCAGGCTGAAACTTGCAGATTTGTTTTTTGTAAAAATCTAAAAAATGGTGCAGATAGGGGCTGTCGTCCGGTACTTGCAGTAACTTGAAATACTCGCGCGCAGTGAAAATTCCATACAGATGGTAGAGATTGATCAGAACCGTGACTGAATTCATGATCAGTACTGGGCGAGCCCCAATGAGGGCCCCGTACACCGCAAAAGTGGCCGCTCCGGCAAGATTGATTAGACGCAACTTAATGACCGCGCTCATCATCAGCGATACGGCAATCAGTAAAGAGGCTGCGTAGCCAAGAATATTTAAGGCAATTGAATCCATAGTCATCTCATAACGGTAGGAAACATACTAAGCAAAGGACGGGATGTGTCAATTCTGGTGAAGAACAGGTCCTTGACAATTGTGATAATTTCGGAAATATTGCCCGTTCACTTGCTATAATAGTATTCGTGTGTCTTTTTGGGGAGAGTTCATGGCGAGCAGTGCGCAGAAAAAAATGGTAAAAAAAGCGTCTAAGGCAAAGTCGAGCCGGAGTAAATCAAAGTCAAGCGACGATCAGCAGGCCGTATCGGAGGATGGTAAACCAAAGCCGAAAAAGAAGGCTCGCGCCTCTGCGGCTCCGAAAAAGTCGACAAAATCCGAATCCAAGGCCAAAGTCACTCCTCCTGTTGACCGTGAGCTGACCCCTGAAGAAATAGCTGACCGCGAGGCGGCTCAAGCTTCGGCGAATTTGGTCCAAATTTCGGTCAATCGCGAGGATCGCAACGCCAAGATCAAGGAATTGATCACGTTGGCGGGTGATCAGGGATACTTGACCTACGATGACATCAATGAGGCCATGCCGGAGAGTGTCATCAATCCAGATGAGTTTGACGGGATTGTCATTCTTTTCCGCGGGATGGATATCGAAGTCATTGAATCTTCCGAAGTCGAAAAATTTAAGGAAGCTGCAGACAAAGAAGAGCGTGCCAAGCAGGCCCAACGCATGGATGTGTTGGATGATCCTGTGCGGATGTACTTGAAGCAGATGGGCCAAGTTCCTCTGTTGACGCGGGAACAAGAAGTTGAAATTTCAATGCGGATCGAAGAGGCCGAGATCCACTCTCGGGCTTGCTTCAATCAATTTGGGTGCGCCGTCGACGCCTATATGGGGCTCGCTGATCGCCTCAAAGAGGGGAAAGAGCGCTTTGACCGCGTTATCAATGATAAGCTCGTGGAAAGTCGGGACCGATATTTCAAGGGCTTGCCCCGGATTGAGAACGCCATTGCGAAGTGTCATGATGATGTGGGGAAGAAATTTGCCGCAGCTACGAAATCGCGGTTGACCAAAGCTCAAAAAGCCAAGGCCGATAAAGACTTGGAACTGGCTCGGAAAAAATTATCGCAGCAACTGGATAAGCTCAGTTTCAAGCAAAAAGCGATCGAGGACGTCATGTCGTCTGTTGATCCGCATTACAACCAGTTCCGAAAACTGATGTCCACGATTCGCGACCTAGAATCGCAGGGCAAAAAAGCCAAAGCGGTCAGCGAGTTGAAAACGGAGAAACAGGCGTTAAAGAAATTAGAATTGGAACAACGCATCAGCGCCGATGAATTTGAGGAACAATACCGAACGCTGCGACTGTGGATGCGGAAGGGACTGCGGGCCAAGTCCGAGATGGTGGAAGCCAATCTCCGCCTGGTGATTAGTATCGCCAAGAAATATACCAATCGGGGCTTGTCGTTCCTGGATTTGATTCAGGAAGGCAATATGGGGCTGATGAAAGCCGTCGAGAAGTTTGAGTATCGGCGGGGATACAAGTTCAGTACGTATGCGACGTGGTGGATTCGGCAGGCGATCACTCGGTCGATTGCCGATCAGGCTCGAACGATTCGTATTCCCGTTCATATGATCGAGACGATCAACAAGCTGATGCGTTTGCAGAAACAGCTGGTGCAGGAGTTTGGGCGCGAACCCACGCCGGAAGAAGTGGCGGAGGAAATGACTCTGCCTGTAGAGCGAGTGCGAGCCATCCTGAAAATTGCTCAGCAACCGATTTCGCTGCAAAGCCCCATTGGAGATAGTGAGGACACGAACTTCGGCGACTTCATTGAGGATAAAACGGCCGAAAATCCGTCCGACATGACCGCCTATAGCCTGCTCAAAGATCGTTTGCAAGATGTCTTGAAGACGTTGACCGAGCGCGAGCAGGAAGTGCTGACGTTGCGTTTTGGGCTGGCGGATGGCTACTCGCGGACGTTGGAGGAAGTCGGCCGTAAATTTGATGTCACCCGCGAGCGAATTCGCCAGATTGAGGCGAAAGCATTGCGGAAGATGCGACACCCGACTCGGATTCGGAAGCTAGAAGGATTTTTGGAAAGTGGCGACTAACAAGAGATTCCGACGGAAGGAGCAATGCCATGGCTGAGACACCGAGTATGATCAGTAAAATCGTCAAACGCAACGGGACTGTCGTGCCGTACGACCGGGATCGAATCACGACCGCAATATTTAAGGCGGCAGCCTCAGTGGGCGGCTCCGATCGCGCCAAGGCAGAAGAGCTTTCCATTAAAGTCGAGCGAGCTGTGGCGGGCACCTACGGAGAGCATAGCATTCCCACCGTCGAAGATATCCAAGATTTAGTCGAACAGACACTGATAGAAGAGGGGCATGCCCGCACCTCGAAAGCGTACATCTTGTATCGCGCCCGACAGGCGGAAGCCCGGGAAAGTCGCCAATTGCAGGGCGAGTACACGGACAACATCCCTTACAAAAAGATTTACGACACGCTGCGTTGGAATATGGCGCATGGGTGCGAGACCATTGAAGGAATCAATCGGATCATTGCAGACGGCAATTATGCGGATTTGGTGCGTGCGGTTGAAAAGCGCTACGATGAAGAAGTCGCCCTGGGCGCCGAACAGATGCTGGACCGGATCCCAGGCGTTCGTATCGTCATCATTGCGGGTCCCTCTTCTTCCGGAAAGACCACGACAACCATCAAGGCCAGCGAAAAATTAGCCAGTCGGGGGATCAAACTCAAAGCAATCAATGTCGATCATTATTTCTTCGACCTCGAGATGCATCCGAAAGATGAATTCGGGGATTATGATTACGAGACTCCGCAGGCCTTGGATTTGGAGCTGATCGATCAGCATCTCACCGCATTGCTGGAAGGCAAGCGCATCAAGACTCCGCATTACGATTTCAAAACCGGCAAGCGCGAACTGGATGTGCATGAAATGCAATTGGAAGACAATGAGATCGTCCTGATCGATAGTTTGCACGGCTTGTATGATGCGATGACCCAAAGTATTCCGGCGGAAAATAAGTTCCGATTATATATTGAGACATTAGGCCAAGTCCGTACCGATGATGGTATCTTTTTGCGCTGGGCTGACAATCGGTTGATGCGACGCATGATCCGTGATAGTTGGCACCGCAATTTGCAGCCACTGCAAACGTTGACACACTGGCATTATGTACGTCGCAGTGAGCTCCGTAACATTATTCCATTTATCAGCTCTGTAGACTATGTCGTCAATAGCGCCATGCCGCATGAGTTGCCGATCATGAAGAACAAGCTGTTCAAGTACTTTCCCGAGGGGATGTCTTTGTACAAAGATAATCCTAAGCGACAGGATGCCTACGTCCGGGCCAAGCGCGTGCATGACATGCTGCACGGTCTGACGGAAATGCCTACCGACAAGGACATCCCAGAAAAATCCCTGCTGCGGGAGTTTATCGGCGGCAGTCAGTATAGTTATTAGATCCGATCCGGCGTTTCAATCCCCAGCAAATCCAACCCTTGTCTCAGGGTCCGCGCCACGATGCCGCAGAGGCGGACTCGGCTTTCTCGCACACCCTCGGGTGCTTTCAAAAACGGAACATTTTGATAAAACGAACTGTAGGCTTGGGCCAAGTCATAGAGATAATCCGCCAGGATACTTGGGCGATACGCGCGGGTGGCTCGGACGAGAGCGCTGGGGAAGCGGAGCAGTAGTTTGCCAAGCCGAAGTTCTGCGTCTTCAGTCAGTTGAATCGGGTGCTGGCTTACGTCGCTGTTTGGGAATCGCTCTTGATACTTGTCGAGCACGGATGCAATGCGTGCGCAGGCGTATTGTAGGTAAGGTGCCGAGTTGCCATCCATGGCCAGTGCCTTATCCCACGTAAACGTGATCAAACTTTGCGGATTTTGACTTAAATCTGCATATTTAATCGCCCCGATACCGACGGCCCGGGCTACCTCCCATTGCTGATCTTGAGGCATATCCGGACTCGACATTTCCACAAGTTTCAACGCCCGGGCCTCCGCTTCATCCAGCAGACGCTCCAAACGAATCACGTTGCCTTCTCGTGTGGAAAAGGTCCCTTCCGGTAGTCGCATCAATCCAAACCAGACATGGACAAGATTTGCGTGCCAGCCGAGCTTGTGCGCGATCGCAAAGAATTGTTTGAAGTGCAATTGCTGGCGTTCGTCCGTGACGTACACAATCGCTTCCGGTTCAAATTCCTCAATCCGGCTGCGCACAGTGGCTAGGTCGCTGGTGGCGTAATTGAATCCACCATCGCGCTTTTGCACAATGCACACCTCCAGACCTTCCTCTTCCAGTCGAACAATTTGGGCTCCTTCGCTTTCTTCTGCTAGACCCCTTTCTTGGAGCAATTGGACCACATCTGCGAGTTGATCCCGATAGTAGCTTTCACCTCGTGTGAGATCAAAACGCACTCCCAGGCGCTCGTAGATCCGGTCAAATTCCTTCAGGCTCAGGTCGACAAAGGTCTGCCAAAGGGCTATGTGATCGGGATCGCCTTGCTGCAATTTGACCAATTCCGCTCGGGCCTGTTGCAACCAATCTTCGTCCGCTTTCGATTGCTCATAGCTTTTCGTATAGAG
>SLBD01000207.1 GCA_007126515.1 Kiritimatiellia bacterium | reverse complement strand
GCAAGCGCGTTTCGATGCGATCCAGAATGCGGTAGGAGACAGATTTCAGCATGGCCTACAAATCCTCCAGACCAGTGATGTTGGTGATCAATGTTCGCATGCTGCGCCGCAACACGGCATAGCTATAGTAGCGTCGCGCCATGGCGTAATTGTGTTCAATAACTTCCTCGCGATACTCAGGATCTTCGAGAAGATGTCGAACTTCCTCAACCACCTTGCGGGTGAGGAACTGGTCCATCACTGGTAAGCGAAATCCGCGGGGCTCAATGTCCCGAGCAAAAATAGCGTACCGATTGATCAGCACCGGGACGCGAAAATAGAGCGCTTCCAGAAATGCGTTGCCAAATCCCTCATAGAGGCTGGGATACGAGATCAGATCCGCATGGGGATACAAATCCCAAAGGGTATAGATTTTTCGTCCTTCCGAATCGAGTTGTCGAACCTCTCCAATTCGAGTGGCAATAAAGCGAATATCGACCCCGGCTGCAGCGGCTAGCTCGGTGAGGATGGCATGATACTCGAATCCCTCGTCGCCTGCTTCGTGAGAGATAACCAATTTGTACTTGGGATCTCCAAGCATCTCGATCAGCTTGATGGCATGTTCGATGCCTTTGCGAGGGACAATGCGCGTCGGTTGCAAAATCATCACATCGTCATCGCTCAATCCGATCTCGCGACGTACATCTGCCGCATAGTCATCTGGTGGCGGCGGCGGATTCTCAAAATCCAATACGTTGGGAATCAGCAGCGAAGAAATACCCCGCCTCCAGGATAAATCTTCCTGCGCTGCGCCGTTGATGACGACATGTTGTAAGGCCGGATGGCGAGGCGGGAAGGCGAGATCGAGGTAATCGTGGACGGCATTGACCATGAACCGTTGCCGTTCCCAATAAAAATCATGATGATGCGCAATGCTGGGAATTTGTGTTTCATTGATGAATTCTGCAATCGCAATCCCGAGCGGTAGATTCATCGGAATCGTCACAGCATTTTGGATCACGAGAACGGAAAGATCGAAACGCCTCACAAATTCGTACAAGGTCTCCTTGAGATAGCCAGAGAGGTCGCGAAGTCGTTGGCTGACTAAAGGATCCCGCTGGCTGCGTCCCCAGATCCGGTCGTTGATCCATACTACCTCAGGATGCCCAAAGTAGGCTTCCGGAACGCAGTGACAAACGTCGGGGGATCGATCCAGCCGTCCCGCATACCAAAAGCTGATGTGTTCATGGTCCCAAAGGACCTGAGCCCATTTTGCGCTCTCCAACGAAACCCCGTCCAAGCCGGCAAACCTCGTTGAGATGAAGCCAATTCGTTCTGGCATGGTTACCCTTTAGAGCCACTGAATTTCATATTCGAGTTCATAGTCGGACTCTACTATACTACTCAGTGAAATGGAAAGAGGGAGATTTTGGAGCCATCAAATCATAAAGAGGTTATTGAGCCGGAAGTCCTGCCTCCAAAGAAGGGGACGACACCGAATCGCGCTGAGCCGGTGGCGTCCGTTCGCTGGCAGCGTTTCAAGCAAGCCTTGGTGTCCGGGCTGATTCTCGATTTAGTTGACTTGTATTCCATGGTCCCCGTGCCGGCCGTGTTGATTGCTGGCGCTGTTGTGGGAGCCTTGATTGGCGCTTACATGGTGCGAACGCAGGATGTCCCGGCCTCGCAAAGAATTTGGTGGATCAGTCTCGCTGCGGTATATTGCGCGATGCCACAGACACATTTCTTTCCGATGGCAACCTTGATTGTCTGCTATCGCGCATTAAAACGACGTTAAATGAAATTCAAAGAGGAGAACGAAAATGGATGTAGAAGTATTTGCCCTATGCGATGCCGCCACCGATACGGGGGGAAAATTAAATATTTTAGGAGCATTTGATCGCATTAATGCGCGTCAGTTTCCGTTGGTGCACCCGCATTGTGCGATCGCCCTGCGTGTGCGCTTTGATCGTATCGAAGAAGGTAAACATCGAGTCAAAATCAGTTTGATTGATGCAGACGGAACCTCGATCATTCCGGGGATTGATGGCGAGATTGGCATCAAGTTCCCTGAAGAGGTGCAATCTGTATGTGCCAATATGGTGTTGAACATGAATGGGCTGAAATTCGAACGTCCCGGACAGTACTCCATTGAGTTGGCGATCGATAGTCGACACGAGAAGTCGTTGCCGGTGAACGTGATTGAGTTGCCGCACAATGCGGCTCAACCGCCTCAGTTTGGTAGCTGAGAGCTCAGGATTGCCATGCCTCTACGGAAATTAGTGCGAAAAGGGATCAAGGCTCTTCGGGGTCTGCATGAGAATGATTGCGACCTTGACCCCTTCAAGCAATTTGACCGTTGGTTTGCCGAATCGCGTCGGACAGGATTGCAGTATCCGGAGGCAATGGCCTTGGCCACAGCCACAGCAGAGGGTACTCCATCGGTGCGCATGGTTCTCATGAAGGGATTCGATGAGCGCGGCTTTTGTTTTTTCACTAACTACGAAAGTCGCAAAGCTGACGAATTAGAGCACAACCCGCGCGCCGCTTTGCTGTTTTACTGGGAGCCCTATGAACGGCAGATCCGGATTGAAGGAACCATCGAAAAACTGTCGGAGGAAGAATCGTTTGCCTACTTCAAAAGTCGTCCGCGGGGCAGCCGGATCGGTGCGTGGGCATCGGCCCAAAGCTCCGTAATCGGTAGCCGCAAAGAGTTGGAGCAGCAAGTGCGGGACTACGAGAAGAAGTTCTCGGGGGAGGATGTGCCGCTCCCTCCGTATTGGGGAGGGTTTCGCTGTGTCCCGCAGTCGTTTGAATTTTGGCAAGGCCGCGTCAATCGGTTACATGATCGGTTACTATTCACTTGGGAAGAGGACAGCTGGAAACGGGTGCGATTGTCGCCCTAATCCAGTAGGCGTATCTGAATGAGATCCTCCTTTCGTTCACAGTGCAAGCAGCGCGTGTTACAAACGGTAGCCGCTTGCGGCGGGTTTGCCTTTTGCCGCTGGCGAACGCGTCGTGCCTTTCGCATTTTCGCCTACCATGGGGTCACCGATCAAATTGCTGAGCGCGAAAATCTAGACGGTTTTTTTGTGTCTCCTGATGTGTTCAAGGCGCATCTGCGCACATTGGCAGGACACTATCAGGTCATGCCATTGACGCGTCTTGTGGAAACGTGGATGGCGGGCGAACCCCTGCCTGATTGCGCCGCAGCCATCACCTTTGATGACGGATATGCCAACAATGCTGACATCGCTGCGCCGCTATTGCAGTCGGCGGGTTTGCCAGCGACATTTTTCGTGACCAGCGGCTTTATTGACGGAACACACCAACCTTGGTGGGCCGTTTTGCGCACCCATGCGGCGCAGGCCGGTTGGGATCGCAGCTTGCTCGCGCAACAGGAATCGCGCTTGAAGAACCAGTCGGCTGCTGATCGGGTATCCAGTTTGCGGAAGTTGTTTGCTGAGGCGGGGGACATGACTGCGTCGGCGGCATGGCGGATGATGTCTTGGGATCAGGTTCGATCGTTGGCGGCCGCGGGATTTGAAGTGGGCGCTCATACCGTATCTCATCCTGCGATCGCGCACGAAGAAAGGGCGGACATTGATGAGGAATTCCGTATATCGCGCGAGCGGATACTCGGGGAAATCGGACAGATCGCCCCGATTGTTGCTTATCCGTATGGACAACCAGAACACATCGGGCACACGGTTGTTGATTCTCTCAGAGAGCAGGGCTGTCTGGCTGCAGTGACCACCATGGATGGCTTGAACGATGTGCGGCAGGATCCTTTTTTCTTGTATCGCTTGAACGTATCAGGGAATCATCACCGCCTTGAGTTTCGAGCCTTGGCATCAGGATGCACTGTGCCTCGCATGCCGATAGTGTCGAGCTCTGCGAGTGGTTGCCATGCTATTTAATAGTTACGAATTCCTGTTTGTGTTCTTGCCCATCGTATTGCTGGGCTATTACGTCTTGGTTCCGAAGCGCGCCCGGTTGGGGTTCATCACCCTCATGAGCTACCTGTTCTACGGTTGGTGGGATTGGCGCTTTTGTTCATTGATGTTGATTTCCACGGTCATCGACTACCAGTCCGGCAAGCGCATTCATGCGTCGTCTGACCCACGCGTCCGCAAGCGCTGGTTGTTGCTGTCGATTGTTTCGAACGTATCGCTGCTGGGCTTCTTTAAATACTTCGACTTAACTGCTGATACCGCCAATCAATTGCTGGCCTGGTTCGGTGTTGGGGCAGAGCCGTTGATTCCGCTCTTAAACGTGGTGTTGCCGGTCGGGATCTCTTTCTACACGTTTCAGAGCATGAGCTACTCGCTCGACATCTATATGGGAGCGGCCAAGCCCGCGCGCTCGCCGGTCCAATTTGCCTGTTACGTTGCCTTGTTCCCTCAACTGATCGCGGGTCCGATCGTCCGGTATCGTGATCTGGCCGACCAATTGGTCTATCGGACGCATACCTGGGCCAAGTGCAGTTTGGGAATCCAGTTCTTTGTCGCGGGCTTGGCTAAAAAAGTAATTTTGGCGGATGGTGCCGCGTTTCTAGTTGGCGATGCATTTGAAGTGGCTGCGCCGGGACTGTTCTCTGCGTGGATTGGGACTCTGGCCTACACCATGCAGATATATTTCGATTTCAGTGGCTATTCCGACATGGCTGTCGGGTTAGGATTGATGTTGGGGTTCCGATTGCCGCAGAATTTCAATTCGCCTTACAAGGCTCTGTCCATCACCGACTTTTGGCGACGCTGGCACATCACGCTATCGAGCTGGCTGCGTGATTACCTGTATATCCCGCTGGGCGGGAATCGCCTGGGAGCCACCCGCACCTATGTGAATTTGTTGATCACCATGTTGTTGGGCGGACTCTGGCATGGTGCCCATTGGAACTTTGTCATCTGGGGCGGATTCCATGGGGCACTGCTTGCGATTGAGCGCATGTGGGGCAAGCGAGGTTTGCTAACTCGCGCGCCGCAGCTTATTCAGCAATCCGCCACCTTCCTACTCGTTATGGTCGGCTGGGTCTTCTTCCGAGCTGAGTCGCTGGGGCAGGCGGGGGCCGTGTTCCGGGGCATGCTTGGATTCAACGGTGTTGATGCCGTTATTCATGAACGCATGGCCACCGATCCCTTGCCATATATTCTCTTGGGGATCAGTCTCGTGGGTGCCTTTTGTTTTCGTAACACCTGGGAAATTCGTTGGCGTCCCAATTTGATCTGGTTCGTTACGTTGGGCAGCTTATTTGTGCTGTCTGTATTCGTCATTCTTGTCAACACTGCTTCGCCCTTCTTGTATTTCCAATTTTAGGCCATGGACCATTCATTCAGACTTGTTGAATTAGAAGAATCCCCCCCCAAGCGGGCGGCGCAATGGTATGCGATTTGTTTTGTCCTTGGATTCTTGGCCATGCTGGGCTGGGATTGGTATATGCGATTCGATCGGTATGAATGGCAGAATCGCCTGCTGGATAGGCCACGTCGCCCGGCTGCGGAACGACTCGATCGACCACTGTTTACCACCAATCATCTGGCTGCATCGCGAGGCGGCGATTTGACCGACCTGATTGGTATCCAGTCGGCCATCGACCGATTTGCCGAGGAACGCCCCGCAGCCATCCAGATTTGGGATCGGCACGGGTTTATGAATCGGCCTTTTGAGCCCGACCAAGCGCCCGATGTGGTCGTGCTTGGCGATAGCTTTATGGCCTATGGAACCATCGATACTCATTTTTCTTCTCAGTTAGCGGATCGGACCGGACTGTTTGTTCTCAATCACGCGTTGGCAGGCCATGGACCCTTTATCCCTGTTTATCGCTTTCTTGCCGACGAACGATTTTGGAGTCAACCACCGCAAGTGATTGTTTGGGGCTTTGCGGAGCGCGAAATCAGTGGCATCTACTTTCAACGCTTTTATCGAGAGTTGCAGTGGCGGGGACGGCGGCGAGAACCAGAGGAGACGGCTGATTTGACGCCGGCAGCTCTTCCTCAACGGTCTCGGATGCGCTGGAATGCGTTAAAGCCGCAGCTACTAAAGGACTCGCTGCCCGACACCTCGTACATCGCGCAGACCGGGCAGTGGTTGTGGAATCGCATTCGCTTCCTTGCGTTTGGGCAGTTGAATCCGTGGGTCGTTGTTGCGGATCGGGATGTCTTGGGAACCGACATGTTATTTTTTGAGTATCACATCGAGACCCTGCTGTGGCCGGAGTCTGAGCGAGATGCGCCCCGCGTAGCCGAGGTGATCGCCGCATTTCGCGACCATTGTTTAAGTCGAGGCATTGAGCTGATTGTTGTCTTGATTCCCGAAAAAGAGCAGGTGTATCGTGACGCCATCCCACGCGCGGTCCTGCCGCCGAGTGCCGACATTCCCCCGTCCGTGCTGTGGGAGTTGACCGAGCGCCTTGAAGCCAAAAGCGTCAACACCGTGAACTTATTGCCGCATTTCCAGGCCGCGACAGAAGCAGGCATCTGGGTGTATCACCGCGACGATACACATTGGAATGAGAAAGGAATTGGCATCGCCGCCGATCTTGTCGCCGAACGATTGACCGCCCCGCTCGCCATGCAACAGGGTAGGGCGAGCTCACCCGCCTCCGCAGGGCTGCGGCGTGGCACGCCGAGCGAGCCGTGACGGGATTTGTACGTGCTCCAAAAGAACCATTGACGCATCTGTCTCAATCAGGCATAAAGCACCCCCTACTTTGACACACGCAACTGCGTGATGCTCTGCGGGCGTAGCTTAGTGGTAAAGCTCCAGCCTTCCAAGCTGGCTACGCGGGTTCGATTCCCGCCGCCCGCTCCACTCTTGTGTTAGCGTTTCAGCCTTTATTTATAGGGTCTTTCTTCACTTTCGCGTTGTCCGCCGCTTTGCCTGATACACCCTGAAATAGCGTGAAAAATGGAGGTCGAAAACACACACAATTACACACACAAAACACACACGCTGGCAGAAGTGGTGCTTCAAAAGAATGCACTTGGTGACGACATATTCAAAAAAATGAGTCGATCGGAGAAAAAAATCTTCGTTCAGGACCAATCGCTCAAACACACACACAACACACACATGCGCATGGGTGCCGGAAATTAGGCATTGGGAACATTCAGCCAAGATCAATTGGCACTCTCAGCAATTATTCCCCCACTGCGAAACGCTACTTTTTCGTCCTTTCTCACTCATTTTCAACGCTTTGAGGGGCACCTTTTCCGGGTGTCACTTTTTTGTTATAAAGCGCTGACTATGAGTGAGTAAAAGATTTGTTCGTGGCGCCTTGACCCCTATTTCGCCACTGTTTATCCTTTTCCTTGGCTTATGGTATCCCCGTCCGTTTTCAACCCATTGCACAAGGAGATTTTGTCATGCCATTCCAAAAGCGCTGTTTTTCCAACACTCGGGCTCTGCGCCGCCTCAATCCTGAAATCCTCTGCAATGTGTTGCGCAAGTTTCCGGATTTTCTGGCCCATGAAAATTTGATCCTGCCGGCCCAGCCAACCATCGATCAGATGCCATACGAAGATATTTGCCGTGCCTGCATGACTGGCAATGTCCCGATGGAACTCGATGACGTGCTTTTCTACACGAGCCTGATGGGAAATTCCGCTGGATGGGAACACATCGAAACGGAAGCACAATTCCAAGGACTCGACATCAACTTCTCCACTGAAGGATTGTCGGCTCCCGATTTTGCCATGGCAGCATGGCTGCACAACTGGCCAGCGAATCGCTATATCCTTGAACATACATTTGCCAGGGCGAAGATCCACGGGCGCTCAGCCTACAATTACTACGGACCACAAATCGATGTCCGCGCCAAGTACCGTTCACCTACTGAAACGGATATGGAAACGCTCCGCGCGGATCTGGCCGACTACTTTCAACGTCAGCAAATGGGACGCGGAACAACGGTGGTCAAATACGATTATGGTCACTGCATAAATCGCTGTTTACGGCATCGCTGTGTCTCGCCGACTGGAAACGGACTCTCAAGGAACACTTTGATGAGTGCTCTGATTTGCTGGTGAAGGACATTGGACGCGTTGCAGGAACTTATCCCGCCAACGGAATCCGCCTGCGTGTTGTGACCCGGCATGACCGATTTGCCGCAATCCCTGTTGGTGACGACGACCTCTGTGCCGACTCCATGTGGTTGACTGTCGACGACATCCAGCTTTGGCATTTCGATCCCGAAAAGCTCGCAGCCCATCGCGCCAAGTATGCGCAATCGCCGCCGCTTGCCACCTCCAAACCGGTTGCCAAGG
>SLBD01000006.1 GCA_007126515.1 Kiritimatiellia bacterium | reverse complement strand
CCGACGGTTTTTTTACGAATGAAGCCGAACAATTTCTGGGGCTGATGATAAACCTGAGATTCCTCCACTCCGTCCCGCCGCTTCGCGCCGCGACTGCGGTCGAAATGACCATTGAATTATACCAAACACATATACGTATCGGTATTAATCAGCAAGGTAGGGCGAGCTCACCCGCCTTCGCAAGTCTTCGGCGCGGCATAGCTCGTCACTCACTGCAGGAGTCGCGCCAACGCGGCTGCGTCCAGGATACCCATACCCAGATGAGGATTATGCTCGGCTCCATCTGTCTGGACGGCAGCATTCAAGGCCCTGACTGCTTGGTCCGGAGTGGCTCGGGGATTCTGTTGCATGAACAGTCCAAGTGCATGAGAGACGTATGCGCTGGCAATGGATGTGCCAGCATACGTCCCGGGCGCCCCCTGAAAGCCAACAGGAAACGATGCGGTACCGGGCGCAGCCACTGTGATGAAATCACCGAAGTTGGATCGCGGCCAGGGCGATCCATCCGACGTGACCGCGCTGACGGCCACCACATTGGGAAATGCGGCTGGATAAAGTGGTTGATTGACAGGTTCATTACCGGCCGCAGCCACCAAGACCATTCCGCGACGATGTGCCGTGTCGAGGCTGTGCTGCAAGAATTCGCTCGGCACGGGCGATCCCCAGCTCAGGTTCAATACCCGGGCTCCTTCCGATTCGGCGTGCAGGATACTTCGCATCATCGCGAAATTGGAAGTAACCCCGTTATCGTCAAAGGTGCGAATGCCCAATACAGGCATGCCCTCTCCGGGAGCCACACCATCGGGCGGAACCACACCCGAGGCAATCAAGGCCATTTGCGTGCCATGGCCCGCCGTGTCAGCGGGGGCCTGATCGGGTTGCAAGGCATTGAAGCCGCCCACGATGAATCCATCCAGCTCCGCCAGATGTGTTAATCCGGAATCGAGCACGGCAACCGGAGAGGCTGGATTCGCCGGGCGACTTGCCATACCTGGCGGAGTCGACCGCCGCTCCCCCTGTTGGTCGGGCCGCGGCAAGCGATAGGCGTAGTTCGGTTCCACCGCAGCCACCAATTGATTGCGTCGCAATTGGTCCACTAATGCCAGCACATTGGTGCCCGGAGGCAGCCGCACGCGATAAATGCCCAAATCCGGGATACTTTCGACAATAGTCCCGCCAATTTGCCGGATCAATTGTCGGATGGCCCGGGAATCGGAGTCCGGGGAAAATCCAATTACAATCTCGTCGGCAATGAACTCGACCCCGCTGCCATCACCCGCTCGCATCACGCGAAATAACACATCATCCTCGAAAAGGTTTTTCGCTCTCTCAGGCTGGCCGGGCTGAAACACTTGTATTTCTGCCAGCCGGGTCATCTGTCCCAACGGCCCCTCCATCACATCCCAGATCAATACGTAACCAAATGAATCCAGGATCCGTGACAGTGTCTGCTCAATGTCGGCACCACCAATTTGGGCGCTAATCCGGACATCGATACTCAGATCCATCCGAACTCCAACGCCCACATGCGCAAAACGCTGCAACACCTCCTGCAAGGGGACGGCATCGGCATCCAGCCAGATGCGATCTTCTTCCAACACAAGATGGAGGGCCGCAGATGATGAGATCACTGAACCGAGCAGACAAATGGAAACGAAAATGCCCCAGCTTCTTCTGAATGACTGGATAAAGCGATGCGAATACATTCCACCCCGATTCCGCTCAACAATGAATGTGTGAATATACGTCGTAGCCGGGCAAAGCGGCGCGGCCATTCAGGAAATCGAGTTCGATGAGGAAATCGAGCGCGACCACAATCCCCCCCAACTTCTCGACCAAGCCGACCGTCGCAGCCGCTGTTCCGCCGGTGGCGAGTAAGTCATCCACAATTAACACGCGTTCATCGGCTTCAACGGCGTCGGTATGCATCGCCAATGTGGCTTCGCCATATTCCAATTCATAGGAGACTTCGATGGTCTCATACGGCAATTTGCCTTTTTTACGAACCGGCACAAACCCAGCTCCCAAGATGCGTGCCACGCCAACCCCAAAGATGAAACCGCGCGACTCAACAGCAGCGACTTTATCGATCTTTTTCCCCACATGGCGCTCGGCCAAGAGGTCAATGGCACTGCTAAAGAGAACAGGATCACCCAAGATGGGTGTGATGTCTTTAAACAAGATCCCTGCTTTCGGAAAATCAGGCACATCGCGAAGAGCTCGCGTAAGGTTTTCGACGCTCATGGGCAACCCTTTCTAGCCTTCAGGCTGGTTGTTCGTTGGCTTCCATCATCGTCCGCATCTTTAGTAACGCGGCATTCTGTATTTGTCGCACGCGTTCGCGGGTGATGTCGAATCGTTTTCCAACACTTTCCAGCGTCTCTACCCGAGCTCCCTGTAAACCATACCGGTACTTAAGGATGGCCTGTTCTCGTGGATCTAACTTCGACAACATTTCTTCGGCTTCTTCTTTCAATTGCCGATCGTTCATGTCATCCAGCGGACTCCGCACACGCGCATCACCGACGATTTCAGAAAACTCACCGCTGTCATCGTCGCCAATCGGCGCATCAAGTGAGGCCGGTCGCATGGCCACGGTCCGCCAGTGTGTGATTACAGAGGGCTTTACCTCCATTTTTTCTGCCAATTCCTCGTCGGTGGGATCTCGCCCCAAAACCTCTGTGAGGGAATGTTGCATACGGCGCATCCGGGCAATTTTATCCACCAAGTGAGCCGGCAGACGGATGGTTTTACTCTGATTAGCCAAGGCTCGTTTGATGGATTGTTTGATCCACCAAGCCGCGTACGTACTGAGTTTGCCCCCCTTTTTGGGATCAAATCGTTCCACAGCCTTCATCAAACCAATATTGCCCTCGGAGATCAAATCGAGCAAAGGCAAGCCGTAGCGAGAGTAGTCTTGCGCAATTTTAACGACAAGACGCAGGTTCGCCCTCACCATGAGCTGGCGGGCAGCCTCGTCACCGCGCTTGATGCGCTTGGCAAGGCGGACTTCATCTTCGGGAGTCAGAAGGTCTGTCTCGCCGATTTCCCGCAAATAAATCCGTATGGTTTTGTCTTGCTCTTGCATGATACTTGCCACCTTCGCCTTATATAATACCTGTCGTGAACAACACGCAAAACTGACAGGATAAGCATCGGCTTCTTGGTCGGTTAGACGATGGGATCGGGACCATGTTCAATGGCTGCGAATTCTTATCGGCCCAGAACAAGACCTGGAAACGAAATCAATCCAAATTAGCAAGCACTTGGATGGCTCGATCTGTGCAGTCTGTGGTGACCGCCTGCACGCCCGCCCGATAGATCTGTGCCATCTTCGCCGGCTCGTTAATCGTCCATACCTGAACATGCAATCCCAACGCCTGTGTCTGTTGCAAAATACGGGGATGGGTTAAAGGAATCCCATACTTGCGCAAGGGAATCGTCAGGGCCTGATAAGGCACATTCGGCGGCGGAGATTGTGTCAGCAAAGCCCGCAACACCAAGTACCGAGTTTCAGATGGCCCCGCGCTAGTAGGAAAAGAGGTTCCCTGGGCACGAAATACGTGGAGCATCTCGTCATAAAAGCTCCCCACCAACGTCCGTCCCCGAGCAGATTCACAGGTCTGCAAGAAAGCAGCCAAGGCCTCTGCAACAGCAGGGTGATTGGGCTTGATTTCAATTACTTTTGGCACCTCAGGAAACTCCTGCATGACTTCGGCCAAGGTCGGAATCCGAACACCTTGGCTACGCCATGGATAGGTGGTCCCGTCAGGAGAAAACGTATACCCCGCGTCCAACTCCTGAATCTCTGCAAGCGTCAGGGAGGACACAGCACCACCGCCGTCTGTAACGCGGTCCACCATGTCATCATGAATCACCACAAGTTCCCCATCGCGACTCAGGTGCACATCCATTTCCAACACATGTGCTCCCAATTCAACAGCATGTGCGAAAGACGGAATCGTGTTTTCGGGACGCAACTCCCGAACACCGCGGTGTGCCACGACATACCTCGCAGGCAAAGCCTCGCACCAAGCAGAACTAGATTGATTTGTCATCATCGGTTATAAAGCGAGGCGCAACGCGGCCCCAATGGTAATTGTATCCGTATCAATGTCGCGGCCCATCTCACTCAGGCCTCGCCATTCCGAAAAATGGTAGTTGGCGTTTATATCCAATCGCACTCGCGGAAGTAACGAGATATCAACGCCCGCCCGCACAAGGTAAAAGGGGCGATCCGCAAAATCCCCATCCGAATACAGGATTCCAACGCCGACACCGCCGTACACCCAGCGCCCCATCAAGAGCATCGCCTGGGGCGCGTAAACCGCCTTGTCCGCTCCTGCGTATCCACTCGGAAGTCGTTCAATATCCACCTGATAATGAAGTAGTGGCGACAGATTATTCTGAAACGTAAGTCGATACGATAAGCCATCCCGATCGAATCCGTCGGGTAACGTATCGACCGTTCGCCAATAGTGGGCCCCCACGCCGATCCGTTGCCCCTGCGCAGACTCAGCTAGAACAAAACAACCCACCAACAGTATTCCAATAGCAAGAATTCGTTGCATCTTGATCTCCTCCCCCCTCTTTACTCTCACACCACTCAGAATAGAGAAATAGTAGAAAATCCGTAGCCGCCGTCGTTAGACGGTGGACGTTTCAACTTACGCATCGGCATCCACGTCCTAACGGACGCGGCTACACGCTCAATCAACACGCTCTCGCCAGTCCCGGCCATGCGCTCTTTTCCGTTGTTCTCTGGCATATTCTTTGCCATAGGATACCTATATGGCAGAATCAATCCAATCTTCTTTGTCGCAACCGATTCAACTTGGTCGCTTGCGCATTCCAAATCGCGCCTGGCTAGCTCCGCTTGCCGGGGTCAGCGATGTTCCCTTCCGGCGAATTGCCCAAGAGCTAGGGGCGGGCCTGACGTACGTCGAGATGCTCTCAGCTGTCGCCATCCACCGCAAAAACAAGCGTACCATGGACATGTGCGCCCGCCATCCCAGCGAACCGATTCTCGGCGTCCAAGTCACCGGACCACAAGCATCGCTCGTCGCCGAAGCCATCACATTCTTGGAATCTTTGCCATTCGATACTGTAGACATCAACATGGGCTGTTCCGTTCGGAAAGTAGTCGGCAGCGGCTCAGGCAGCGGCATTCTCAGTGAACCAGAGCGAATCAGCGCCACAGTCGCAGCGGCCCGAGCAGCGACCGCGCGCCCCCTCACGGTCAAAACGCGGCTGGGCATGACACGCCGCTCCATCACCATCGCGGATACAGCCAGCCGCGTAGCCAAAGAGGGAGTCGACGGATTCACCGTGCATGGCCGCACGCGAGACGAAAAATACGGAGCCTCCGCAGACCGGGCCGGAATTGCAGCCGGATTACAGGCGGCACGCCAACATGCCACCCGTGATCTCGTCACCGTCGGCAATGGCGATTTATTTGACTGGCCTTCCATTCAAAAGATGTGTGCGGATACTCAGTGTGATGCCGTAATGATGAGTCGAGGTGCGCTAGGGAACCCGTGGGTCTTTCAGACCGCCTTAATCGGCAAGACCTGCAATCCGACCTTGAACGAATGGGCCGATGTCGTCTTACGCCATCTCGACTACCAAGAAGAGCATTATGGCGAAACCCATGCGGCGGCCGTCACTATGCGTAAGCATTTGCTGTGGTACATCAAAGGGTTTCCTTGTAACAAAGAATTGGGAGCCAAAGTCGGCTATGTTGAGACACTGGCCGAGGCGCGCCAACACATTCGTGCATATCTCGCGGAATGGCCGGGTGATTTGATTCGCTTTGAGGGAGCGCACAAAGCCGACTCTCGATTCGGCGAGCATTCAAAATACGACCCCAAATACGACATGCATCGCCAACATGACCGCGGTGTCGGACACCTGTAACGAAAGGGTGCCAGAAAGTTACCCCGAAAAAATTATGTAACTGGGATCAGATTCCTTGGAATTCGAACGCCTCGGTTTCAATAAAATACTCAAGCGCGTTGCCTGCATACACTTGCCCATCATCCAGAGGAAGCTTCCTAACAGGTTTCCCTGCCGAAAAATCGACTTGCCTCAGATCCGCCCAAAGCACATTGGGTGTCAGTACGTTCTCAAAGTAATAAACCAACCTTTTCTGGTCCGCCACAACTCGCCAGCGTGTGCTGGATATGTGGGGCTGTCCTTCCGTGGATATTCCATAAGGAACCGAGACATTCCGGATCACACTGAACACACTTGCCACAGAAAGGTAAGGATCACTGGTTTGTGGGATCGCATTGATGTAATAGGAGGCTCGCACAAAGCGATCTGAAGGTCGATTGCTGCCAGGCAGGAATATTGTGCCGGGTATGTTCCGCCAATAGCTTGAAATAGCTAGCTGTTCCTCGAATAGCGGATCGTTCGTCATCACCTGGTAGGACGAATCATGGTGGATCACCAATTCGCCCCCTACATACTCAAAAATGGCGCTATCGCCAAGGGCATCAGATATCGAGAGGTGCACGGTCGTGAACTTGTCCGTTCCCGGAATAAAGTCGGTGACGACAACAAATTCCTCTTTTCGCAATGACTCAACCGCTTCATGTACGGTGGCAAAATTATCAAGGACATATTGCGCCCAAGCCGCAATCGTTAGCCCTGTTTCATCCCCTTCTTTCTCGAACGCGGGATATTCTGACTGCACCAGCCACAACATATTGGCAACCAGTCCTTTTTCATTCATGCCATCCGGAGTGGCGATGTCCCATGAACTGGCCGCAATACTTCCGTATCTCGACACCCAGGTGAGAGAGTTTGGCCCTACCTGCCCATGCCGCTCCATGCCCCGAGGGAATAGCCAGAGGTTGGCCGGAATATCGATCGCGAAATCCATGGTTCTTCCCGTCAGAACCGTCTGCTCCGGCCCCTTGTATACAACCCGAGTACAGGCGTAGGCATCACTCGCAAAAGCAAAACCAACGATGAACAGCAAGGCCAACCAATCACTCTTGAAACATTTCATCTTCTCTCCTTATCACGGATGTTTAAATCGTCAGAACGATTTTGCCGCGGGTGTGGGCGGATTCGATTAGCTCGTGCGCTTGGGCGGCATCGGCTAAGGGCACAGTGGCTGATACATGTGTCTTGAGATCTCCAGATTCAGCCAGTTGACGCAGTTTCTCTAACTGAGCGCCGTTGGGGGACACAAATACATAGTGAGCTGACACTCCCTGATCGGCCAGCTCCTGAGTCTTGATTGGCTCAAGGATGGTGACAATGCGACCGCCCGGCTTCAAGGCGGCGGCGCAACGAGCAAACACATCGCCGCCGATGCAGTCATAGGCAACATCCACGCCAACGCCCAATTCCGATTGGATTTCCGCGACGACATCCTGCTGACGATAATCGATAACATGCTCGGCTCCGAGTTCGCGTACGTAGTCGTGATTAACCGAGCTGGCGGTGCCGAAAACGCGCGCACCTGCGTGACGCGCCAATTGCACGGCAAAGCCCCCTACCCCGCCTGCAGCCGCTTCAACAAGCACGGTCTCTTCGGCGGTCAATCGAGCCGCATCGAATAAAGACTGATACGCAGTCAATGCCGCCAAGGGCACAGAGGCGGCTTCTACAAATGAAAAGTTGGTGGGTTTACGAGCGATATGAGCAGCGTCAACGGCAATGTACTCGGCATACGTGCCGGCTTGGATGATGGGCTTGCGCGCATAGGCGTACACCTCGTCACCGACGTTCCAACTCGAAACGGAAGAGTCGACTGCGGCCACCACACCCGCCACATCCCATCCCAAGATAATTGGAAATTCGTGGGGCAAGCGCCCTTCCAGATACCCAGTCCGGATCTTCCAATCGACGGGATTGACACCCGCAGCCTTGACCGCAATCAGCACTTCGCCCGGCCCGGGGACCGGCTCGGGCACGTCTGCCAACTTCAGGACATCGCGCCCGCCAAACTGATCAATGATGATCGCCCGCATGGCGATAATCCTTAGATCTTGGCTTCTTTGTAAACAACGTGCTGACGAATGACGGGATCAAATTTCTTGATTTCCATCTTTTCGGTCTGTGTCTTCTTATTCTTTTTGGTCGTATAGAAATGGCCTGTTTTTGCCGTCGATACGAGTTTGATATTCTCGCGCATGTCTTCTCCTTACCACAATAACGGGAGCGGTCCTAGTTGCTCCCACGATTCAATCATTCAGTACCCCACCCCTGTTAACCGCGCTGCTTCAGTCGGCGCACAGCAGGATAGAGGTATTTACCCGGGCACAGGGTTTGACCAAGGTCAATGTGCCCGTACACTTCTCTCTTACGCATTCGATAGCGATTTTGCAAGAGCGGAACCAATCGATCCATGGTTGCCAACTGCTCGCGGGAGGGCCGCTGTCGCTCAAAATTGCCCAGTAAAACAATGCCGATGTTATGGTCGTTTTGCCCGGATACGTGCGCCCCCCAAAAGGCTAATGAGCGCCCTTCCCAAACCCGACCGGCATAATCGATGATAAAATGGTAGCCGACATCCCCAAACCGACGTCCCAAATGTGCTCCCAGCACACCATCCAAATGCCCAACCACCGCACGCTCGGAAGTGGCTCGAATGATATCCATCCCAGCATGATGCACGGTGATCCGATCATAACTGGATCCGTTCGCCTCACGTAATCGCTCCGGGTTAGGCGAGATCCGCGTCCATTCATGCCGCCGTTTCAGCGTCACATGCGGCGCCAAGAACGAGAGATCGGTCGCAGGCGGTAGCACGGGAGATGCTCGCACGAAACTGAGACTCGGCGCTGCCGCCAAAGCGGGCAATGCCAATCCCAACGACCGAATAAATCCGCGCCGCGTTACATTAAAGTGTTCCACTGTCATAAATGCTGGGAGTTTTTATAGGAAATTGGGTTCGGAATCAAGCAGGGATTGTGGCTACCACGGCACCTTATATCCCTTCGGCAGTCCAAAAACGTTCTGCAAGTGGCGGATGTCGGTCGGGGGCAAGCCCTCCTGGCCGATGACTTCGATCACATCGAATCGGAAATAGGGTGGTTTGGTGCGGAGGCGCGACATGTAGCGCATGGCTGCCCGGGCCAGCCGGTCCCGCTTTTTCCGATTCACAGCCGAAACGGGTCGTCCCCATTCCTCGCTCGCTCGGGTTTTGACTTCGACAAAGACCAAGGTTTCTCCTTGGCGAGCGATCAAGTCAATTTCATCGCGGACTCCGACGCGAACTCGCTGGCCCAAGACTTTGTAGCCATTCTGTCGAAGGTGCGTGGCTGCCTGTGCCTCGCCCCATAAGCCCGTCCGCAAATGTGGGGGGCTCGCATCACCAAACCATCGCTGCCAGATGGCGCGCCAGCGGCTCATGCCGTTGTTTCCATGCACGCTCTGACGGGGGCAAAGCTGCGCCGGTGGATCGGGCAGGGCCCCTGTTTTCGCAAGGCCTGCAAATGATCGCGAGTTCCATATCCTTTATGACGGGCAAATCCGTATTCGGGATAAACCGCATCCAGCTCCAGCATCAGCCGATCTCGTGTCACCTTGGCAATCACACTGGCTGCGGCGATCAGCAGGCTTTGAGCATCTCCTTTGACGATGGCACGGGACGCGCACGGCAATCCAGCTACAGGGAGACCATCGATCAATGCCAGAGCCGGCAGCGGCTGCAATTGCGCCAGAGCCCGGGCCATGGCGCGATGCGTGGCCTGCAGAATATTGACGGCATCGATTTCCTCAACATCTACACAGGCAACGCCTATTTCAGCCTCGGGCAACTGCGTCAATAGATCAAAAAAAAGATCACGGCGTTTTGCCGTGATCTTTTTCGAATCGGTTAATAAATTGAGCTGGCCGCGCTGCTCGCGTTGCAGAAATTCAGGCTGAATAATGACAGCGGCTGCAACTACCGGCCCTGCTAAGGGACCGCGGCCCGCCTCGTCGACACCTGCGACCCGTCGAAATCCAGCCCCCCAAGCCGCCCGCTCGTGCTCCAGCATTGCAGCTTGTTGAAAGACGTGCGGCTCGCTCAGTGAGCTCGCCCTACCTATCACGTCCTGCCTTGCAGTCGGTAGGGCGAGGCGACCCGCCGAGCCGCATACAGAATCCAGCGACTTTTTCACCGGACTACCGTACAAATCAGGACAGGCGACGCTCTTTGATTCGGGCTTTCTTGCCGCTGAGGCCGCGCAAGTAATACAGTTTGGCCCGGCGGATTTTGCCACGTCGTTTGACTTCGATTTGGGCAATCGTGGGGGCGTGCAAGGGGAACACACGCTCTACTCCTTCGCCGTAGGAAATCCGGCGAACGGTAAAGGTCTCTGTTGAGCCGCCGCCATCGCGGGCAATCACAACACCTGTGTAGACCTGAATACGCTCTTTTTCGCCTTCGCGAATTCTGACATGGACACTGACTGTGTCACCCACTCCAAATGCGGGAATGTCTTCTTTTTTCAATTGTTCCTGGTTGATCTTATCCAGAATCGCCTTGTTCATAATTGCCGTCCTTCAATCTCAATCTTTTCCGCTCAAGCGGACCTACCCTGTTTTGAGCCGGTGGGGAGTATGCCTTCCCGCCGCTCGTCCGTCAACAAATCTGGTCGGCGCTGCTGCGTGCGCTCTCGCGCTTGCTGCTGTCGCCATTCCCGCACTTGCCCGTGATGCCCTGAAAGCAAGACATCCGGGACAGTCATTCCCTCGTACACGGCCGGTCGCGTGTACTGCGGATATTCCAGCTTTCCATGGCTGAACGATTCATCCACCGCCGACTCATCGTGCCCCAGCACACCCGGGATCAGCCGCGTCACCGCATCAATGACCACGGCCGCAGGCAATACACCGTTGGTGAGCACATAGTCACCGATGGAAATTTCATCGGTAACAAGCGCTTCCCGAACTCGCTCATCTACCCCTTCGTAATGCCCACAGATAAACACCAAGTGCTCTTCTGCGGCCAACTCCCTTGCCACCGCCTGATTGAACACGCGGCCTTGGGGACTCATCAGGATCACCCGAGACCTCTTCTCACGCACGGATGCCACAGCCTTAAAAATAGGCTCTGGCTTCATCACCATACCGGGACCGCCGCCGTAGGGCCGATCATCTGTGGTCCGATGCACGTCTGTGGTGAAATCCCGCAGATCGATACCCCGAACCTGAATGTATCCAGCCGCTTCCGCCCGTTTCAGGATGCTTTCGCCCAAGATCCCGTCCAACATGTGCGGGAAGATGGTAACAACATCCATCCGGAGAGGCTTGGCGTCCATGCCACACCCACAATCTGTTACTCGACCACTTCGAGTACAGCCTTGCGGCCTTGACGTGCCGCCATCACACCCAGCAACGTCCGCAAGGCACCGACAGTCTTGCCATCTTTACCAATAATCTTGCCGATATCGCTGTTGTTGCAGCGCAGCTCGAAAATGGTCAATGTGGCTCCCTGCAGTTGCGTCAAACAGACATCGCCCGGATGCTCAACCAGCATCCGGACCACGCTCAAAAGCGATTGCTTCATGACGCTGATTCAGTGTCTTTGGGTTCCGTCTCTTCCGCGCCGGAATCCACATCACTGGCCTGCTCCACAACGGCTTCTTCCGTTGCAACGCTCGCTTCCACTGGCGCTTCGGTCTCGGTGACCTCTTCGGCTACAGCTTGCACAGGGGCGGATTCAACCACACCTTCGCCCTTACGCGCTTTGCGCACCAGGCTGCTAACGGTATCCGAAAAAATGGCTCCATTCGACTTCCAATAGTCGACCCGATCCAGTTTCAGCGAAAAATTCGGCCCTTTTCGTACCGGATCGTACCAGCCCAGCGACTCCAGAAAGCGCCCGGTATTCGAGCAGCGGGAGTCGGTCGCGACCACCCGGTAAAATGGTGTATTGGTCCGGCCCATTCGCCGTAATCTAATCTTTACTGACATGCAGTCTTCCTCCGATGGGCACACGATCCCGACCAACTGGATCGGGGAAACAATCTGTGCCCGCTGAAAAGCCCTGAGTGTGTAACCTACTTGCGCGCCTTGCGCAACCTTTTTTCCATTTTTTTCATCTTCTTGGCCATCCGCTTCATTTGGTCGAACCGCTTCATCAGATCATTCACGGCCCGCACGTCCGTGCCACTGCCCCGCGCGATTCGCTCCCGCCGCCGCCCCTTAATCAATAACGGATTGCGTCGCTCCTGTGGCGTCATGCTTTGAATGATGGCCTTAGCCTGCCCCCATTGTTTGCCGGAATCGGCCCCCAACTGTTGTTTGGCCTGTTCGGGTATTTCCGCCCCGCCGGGGAGCATCTCAAGCAGATTTTCCAACGGTCCCATCTTCTCCATTTGCTCCAACTGAATGAGGAAATCTTCAAAATCAAAGGTATTGCGTCGCAGCCGCTCTTCCATCCGCACCATTTGGTCCTGATCCACAACGGCCTGCGCCTTCTCGACCAGACTGACGACATCTCCCATGCCCAAAATTCGCGATGCCATCCGGTCCGGATAAAAGGGCTCCAAATCCTCTGGCCGCTCCCCCACCCCAACCAGCAGGATCGGACATCCAGTGACATGCTGGATCGACAGGGCAGCTCCGCCTCGCGCATCGCCGTCCAACTTGGTCAAGATCAGCCCCGTCAACCCGACCGCTTCGTGAAAACTTTCGGCCACATGCACGGACTCCTGACCAATCGCGGCATCAACAACCAGCGCCACATTTCGTGGATCGACCGCCTGCTTGAGCTCTTTCAGCTCCGCGACCAATTCTTCGTCGACCTGGAATCGGCCACCGCTATCATAAATGGCGACATCCACTCCGGATTGCTCCGTCAGCTTGCGGGCGCGCCGGCCCAGAGCAGGCACAGATTCACCGGGCTCGGGTGCAATCACGTCGACGCCGATTTGTTTTCCAAGCACTTGCAATTGCTGAACCGCAGCCGGACGCCGGATATCGCACGCCACAAGTACGACTTTGCGTCCCTCTTTCTTCCAGCGCAACGCCAGTTTACTCGCCGTGGTGGTCTTGCCGGCGCCATGTAAACCCAGCAACAACAAAGCCGCAGGGCGGGCATTCAAATCGAATTCTTTGTGATTCGAGCCCAGCAAGTTGATCAACTCATCGTGGATATGCTTGACCACTTGCTGGCCGGGCGTGACACTGTCCAGCACATCAGCACCCATGCACTGCTCGCGAACGCGGGCGGTGAAGTCTTTGACAACTTCGTAATGGACATCCGCCTCCAACAATGCCATGCGCACCTCCCGCATGGCATCCTTGATATTGCGTTCGTTCAGTTTTCCGTACCCGCGAAGGTTCTTAAAGATCTTCTGTAATGAGCCGCTCAGGGTGTCGAACATCGCCCTCTTCCTCCATTTCTACCATGCCGCGTCCACCACAGACTGGACAAAATCCGACAGTACCGTCCTCGTCATATAAGCGTCCCATGCCATCGCAATTGACGCACATGCGATCGGTATCTCTGAAGCGCCGGGCTGTTTGATAACCAACGCCTTCACAAATCGGGCAGAGCTCCCGCTCTCCAAAGGGATCATCGGTGGGCTTCAGCCCGCTGCCTGCACAATGATCACATTCATAATGAACCAGAAAGCGAGCCTGAAAGCGGCTTAACCAATCTGGATCCATTCTTTCATAATCGGTGCGGCGTGTCACTTCTCCCCAATTACGCTGCATCCAGGTCATTTGCCAAAACACCGCAATCACGCTGATGATAATAATCGGGATCACAAATCGATTCGGCTCCCGCTTGACCACGTGTCGGCGAATCGATGGACGGGGGACAGGAGGCCCAAGTTTCATGGCTTGACCCCTTTCGCAACGCGATCACGCCCCGCCCAGTCCGGGAAAATCTCGATTTGTTGGTAGCCGTGCGCATGCAAACCTTCACGCACACATCCTCCTTGGTCGGCACCTATTTCCAAATATAACGCTCCCCCAGGGGACAGCACCTGCTGCCCTTGCTGAATCAGTTTTCCGATCAGATCCAGCCCCTGTTCGCCCCCATCCAAAGCCGATAGGGGCTCGTGCAGACGAACGTCCGGCGGTAACACTGCGCAGGTGCCGCGGTCAATGTAAGGCAAATTAGCAATCACAAGATCCACGCTATCCGGCAGCAGATTCTCCAACAGATCGTTTTGGCAAAAGCGGACGCGCTCAGCCAACTGGAGGCGAATGGCGTTCTCACGAGCGAGCTCCAGCGCCTGCTCAGAGACATCGATGGCAAGAACATCAGCCTGTTTACGCAAATGGGCTACAGTCAACGCGACACAGCCGCTGCCGGTACCCACATCGATGACCCGCACAGCCTCAGACCGTTCCCAGAGAGCATCGTGCAACGCCAAATCAACCAGACGCTCCGTTTCCGGACGCGGAATCAACGCCCGCGCATCACATCGAATCGAGAGGCCCATAAATTCCGTCTCGCCCAGCACATACTGGATCGGCTCATAAGTGCGCAGGCGGGAGCGCAGCTCTTTCAGCCGCACCGCTTGAGCTTCGGTACATGCAGCGTCCCCGTGCATTGCTAATTCCAAGCGACGAATCCCCAACACATCGGCCAAAACCCATTCGGCTGCTACGCGCGGCGATTCTGAGCCGATTTGTCGCAGATCCGCCTCCACAGCGGATAACGCCTCGCTCACAGTCATCCCACATTCTTGCTGTTCTGCAACTCCTAACACCTGCTGCTCCTCTTGGTTTATACGTTACCGTACCACACCCTGAGTGGGCTTCCAAGCGGCGACAGCAACAAGTCGGCCCATCAGTCAGGGTTATCCAGTTCTCCTCAATGAATTCCTGATTGACGATAGCGGACGACGAGAGCGATGGCCGATTAGACATTCTTTACTCGTGATCCGCTCTCGTGATTCATTTGCATGAGTCTGGGGAACAGGGTACCATGGGCGAAATTTTGCGAATTACGTATGATAAGACTATTAAGAAAGCTGAAATCCATGAAAACGGCTCCCGTTCAATTGCCCTTTCCAATTCCGTTCGGTGCCCATGTGGCAGCCGAAGGCGCGCGTTTTACGTTGTTTGCGCGTTATGCAGACCGCGTCTGGTTAATGCTCTTCAATTCCGCCGACGCAGACCGCCCCGACCAGGAAATCGAATTGCAGGCCGCCACACACCGACTCGGCGATGTGTGGCATATCCATGTGCCTGAAGCACGGGCCGGTCAATTCTATCTCTACCGTATGGCCGGCACCTCCCCTGAAGGGATTGACTTCACCTATCATGAAGATCAATGGGTGCTTGATCCCTACGCGCAGGCCGTCACTGGCCCCGCCTGGGGGGAGAACAAAGGCTTGTCCGTCGGCGAATGGCCTCGCAATGGCGCCAAATTCCCCAAGGGCGTCATTATTGATGATGCCTTTGACTGGCAAGGCGTGCCACGGCCGCGCACTCCGATGGCAGACTCAATCATTTACGAAACGCACGTGCGAGGCTACACCGTCCGTCCCAATTCCGGCACCCGCTGCCCGGGCACGTATCGCGGGTTCATGGAAAAAATTCCGTACCTCCAAGAGCTTGGCATCACAGCCGTTGAATTCCTGCCGATGTTCGAGTTTGACGAAATGGAATACTACCACGCCAATGATCGCCGCCAAGAGTTGCGCAACTTCTGGGGCTACAGCACAGTCAACTTCTTTGCCCCCAATGCGCAATACGCCCACGACGGCCAGCACGGTCAACAAGTCCATGAATTCAAAGAACTGGTCCGCGCCCTGCATGCCGCTGGAATCGAAGTGATATTGGATGTGGTCTATAATCACACCGCAGAAGGAGGGCACGGCGGACCCATCTATTCCTTCCGGGGCATTGATCCGTCCACGTATTACATGTTGGAGGACGACGGACTGCATTACCGCAACTTCACCGGCTGCGGCAACACCGTTAATTGCAACCATCCAGCCGTTCGCCAATTCATTCTCGACAGTCTCCGCCACTGGGTCACGCAGTATCATATTGACGGCTTCCGTTTCGATTTGGCCTCGATTTTCTGTCGAGGTAAGCAAGGCGAAGTCTTGAAAGATCCCCCCATTGTCGAAGCAATTGCCGAGGACCCAGTCTTGCGGGAAGTGAAGCTCATTGCGGAAGCTTGGGATGCGGCTGGTCTGTATCAGGTGGGCGGTTTTCCCAGCACACGGTGGTCGGAATGGAATGGGCGATATCGAGATGATGTGCGAAATTTCTGGCGCGGCGGCCCCGGTCTGGTAAGCGCGTTTGCGACTCGTTTAGCAGGCAGCGGGGATCATTATGATCACCATGATCAAACGCCGATGAAATCGATCAATTTCATCACTTCCCATGACGGCTTCACACTGGCAGATCTGGTCAGCTACAACGAGAAACACAATCAAGCCAACGGCGAAGACAATCAGGATGGGGACAACCACAATCACAGTTGTAACTATGGCGAGGAAGGCCCCACGCAAAATCCCGAAATCAAGGCGATTCGCAAACGGCAGGTGAAGAACTTCATCGCCACGCTGATGCTCTCGCAAGGTGTGCCGATGCTGTTGGCGGGTGACGAATTTTTCCGCACTCAGCAAGGCAGCAACAACGCGTATTGTCAGGACAATGAAATTTCCTGGGTGGATTGGGACTTGCTGGGCGAGCATCAAGATTTATTGGATTTCACGAGGCGCGCGATTGCGTTTCGCAAGGAACACCCATCGTTGCGCCGCCGCGATTTTCTTAAGGGATGTCTACCCGAAACTGGCGGTGCAGACATTCTTTGGATGGCCGCAAATGGTGGCGAAGTCAATTGGGACCAGGATGAAGCGCTGGGATGCTTACTCGACGGGCGCGCCCGATATACAGGCGCCGATGAAGACAAGGATCATCTCTTGCTGCTGTTCAATGCTCACCCGCATGCCATTGACTTCAAGATCCCCAACGCACCAGCTGCCCCTTGGCAAATTGCCTTAACCACAGAGGATCCCCCGCCACGGTGGCCCGCGAATAAGAACAAGCTGAAGATGGCGGGACGATCACTGACGGTTCTGGCTAGCGCTCACTAACGCACTTGCGGCAATCCTATCAGCCTGATTTTGTTTTGTAGGCCGACTGCCCCACTCAATAAAGAGGCCACGCTCACCGCGAGCGGCTGCCAGGAAAAAGGGATCATACTTATCGAAGTATGATCCCTTGGCAAAGCTGAAGGAAATGATGTAATGGGAAGACATTCAAGGATTTATCAGGACTTCATCCGCTCATTCTTGTCTCGCGACGGGCACCATTCCCGAACTACACAACGGGGACAGGCGGGGCTGCGCGCTGTGCAGCAGCGTCGACCATGAAAGACAATCGCGTGGGAAAAAGCTCCCCAGTTTTTGCGGGGCACGATGTCTCGCAAATCGAATTCGATCTTGTCTGGATCTTGCCGAGTCGTGAATCCCAAGCGATTGGCCAACCGCTTCATGTGGGTATCGACGACAATGCCCGGCTTCCCAAAAGCCGACACCATGATCACATTCGCTGTTTTCCGGCCAATTCCCGGCAATTTCACTAAGGCATCGAAGTCCTCGGGCACCTCTCCCCCATGCCGCTTATTCAGCTCGCGACACAATCCCAAAATGCTTTTGGTCTTGTTGCGGAAAAACCCCGTCGAGTGAATCATTTGCTCCAAATCAGCCGGAGGGATTTGCAACCAGTCAGTGGGTGTCTTGTACTTGGCAAACAGAGCGGGAGTCACTGCATTGACGCGCACATCCGTACATTGTGCCGACAAGATACAGCCGATGGCTAACTCCAACGGCGTAGTGAAATCCAGCTCACAACGCGCATCTGGATACTCTTTTTGTAAGGCCCGCAGCACCTTAGCTGCTCGCCTTTTCAGATCACTTCCAGCCATGTCCTGCCCCGCCACTGATCACCTCTGTGGATGCGCGCACTGGACGCGTCTTGCCGACATCAACCGTTTTCAGCACCCGTCAATTGGTCATAGGCCAATAACGCGTCGGCCACATACATCAAAGCGGGGCCGCCGCCCATAAATGCAACCACGCCCATCGCCTCCGCTAATTCTTCGCGAGTAACGCCCAGCGCCACACATTTCTTGACGTGAAACCCAATGCAGCCGTCACACCGTTGCGAGACACCAATTGCCAAGGCCATCAGCTCTTTATGTTTCGCCGATAAAGCGCCCTCTTTCTCGCAGGCTTTGGACATGGCCTGGAACCCCTGCATCGACTCCGGTTGCTGCTTGGCAAATGCTCCCAATCCCTTGGATATACGCTGTATAATCGCCTTGAAATCCTTCGACATTTTTACCTCCTATTGTTTGATTGATTCCATGTCTACCGCGAACCAGGCTAGGCTGGCAAAGGCTCTGGCGCAGGGGGTTCCGAGCGCGGCTTGCGTGGCCACGCACGCAAAACGGCTTGCACCAATGTTGCCAAGGGGATGGCAAAAAAGACACCCCAGAATCCCCAGATGCCACCGAAAACCAATACCGACACGATCACGGCGATCGGATGCAGATTCACGACTCCAGACAATAAAAGTGGTGCCAGCAAATTGCCATCCAGTAACTGAATAATCAAATAAGCAATGACGATATAGAAAAAGGTGGCGGACCAGCCAAATTCAAAATAGGCAAACAGAGCCACGGGTAAGGTCATGATCGTGGCGCCAATATACGGGATCAGCACAGACAAACCGACAAAGAAACCAATTAACATGGCAAACGGTAATCCGAAGTACGTAAAAGTGGCAGTTGAAACCACCCACACGATGAGAATTTCCCAGAATTTACCGCGAATGTAATTGCCGATCTGTCGGTCCACATCGTGCCACACTTCTTCTGTTAACCGACGATCCTCGGGTAACAGATTGCTAATCCATGTTGTGATTTTGGTCTTATCTTTCAAAAAGAAGAAAACCATCAAGGGCATCAACACTAAATAGACAATGGTCAGTATCACATGACGCACCGACGCTACAGAAATTGAAACAACGCGGGTGGCCCACTGACGCTGCTCGCGGTAGAGGGTATCAATCAAGCCGTTGACTTGCTCCATGGAGACAAATTCGGGATAGCGTTCCGGCAATTGCGTCATCTCCATCTGAGCCCACTGAATCATTTTTGGCAACTGCTGAACGATTTGTCCGATCTGGCGAATCAGCATGGGAACCAAGACAAGCAGGGCCAAAACCAGAAATGCCATGAACACGCCAAAAACCAGCATGACGGCCACAATGCGTGGAACCTTCCGATTCTCCAACGCGCGGACAATACCTTCCAATAAATAGGCAATCACCACGCTCGCCAGCACAGGAGCCAGAATACGGCCCATGTACAATACGATAAAGCTGCCAACCAATAAGAAGACAGTTAGAATCACGACTTGTGGGTCGGACAAATTGCGCTTGAACCATTCCTTGATTACTTGCATGTATCCTCCGCATAATGCGGCAAGAGATGTTCGGCGACATATTCCCGGATACCATCCTCCAACGAAGTGAATGACCGCTCATACCCGGCCAATCGCACTTTCGACATATCAGCTTGCGTAAAATACTGGTATTTTCCCCGCAAGGTTTCCGGCATCTCAATATATTCGATGGCTGGTGACTTTTCCATGGCCGCAAACACGGCCTCGGCCAAGGCATTCCATGATCGCGCCTTCCCCGTGCCGCAATTGAACAAGCCGGACATCGCCGGGTTTTCCAGCAGGCGCAACGTCAAGTCGACAGCATCTTTGACATAGACAAAATCCCGCACCTGTTCGCCATCACCGAATTCGCTCCGATACGATTTAAACAATCGGACTTTGCCCGTTTCTTGAATTTGCCCAAAGGCCTTGTGCACAACGGAACGCATATCCCCCTTGTGATCTTCAAACGGCCCATAGACATTGAAGTACTTGAGCCCGGCGATCATCCCCAGCAAGCCATTGCGAAGCGCCCAAACATCAAACATGTGCTTGGAATAGCCATACATATTCAATGGGATCAGTGTCGGAGTGATCGCATCATCATCCGAATAGCCGAGAGCGCCATCTCCATACGTCGCGGCGCTGGAGGCATACACAAATCGGGCGGCATGAGTTAACGCCCATTCGCAAAGCTCGCGCGTAAAACGATAGTTATTATCCGCCAAATACGAAGCGTCTTTTTCTGTGGTGGCGCTACAGGCGCCCATGTGCAAAATCGCCCGGACTCCATCGAGCCGATCCGTCGCAACCAAGCGCCGGAATTCATCTTTGTCCATGAAGTCTTCAAATTGCAGGCCTACCAGATTGGACCACTTTTCGGAGGTCCCCAATCGGTCCACGATGATGATGCGATCTTCACCGCGCTCATTTAAGCCGGCGACCAAATTCCGGCCAATGAATCCGGCACCACCTGTAACTACAATTCTTCCATTCATCAACGCCCGTAGACCTCACAAATTCGTTCAATCGTTCCTGTCGTCGATCGCCCTGCAACGAGGGGAGCCAGCGCAACGCGACCGCCATGCTGTTCCACTACCTCTCTACCACTGACATAATGAGCCCAATCTTCCCCTTTGACCAGCACATCTGGAAGTAGTTCAGAAATCAATGTCGCCGGCTCATCTTCATCAAAGATCACGACGTAATCCACACACTCCAGCGCGGCCAATACAGTGGCGCGTTCCTGTTCGTCATTCACAGGACGGAGATCGCCTTTGCCTTGCTTAACGGAGCGATCCGAATTCAGACCTACGATCAAAACATCGCCTTGCTGACGCGCGAAGTTGAGGTAATCGACGTGCCCGGAATGCAGGATATCAAAGCACCCATTGGTGAACACAACCACGCCATCTTGGTCACGCAACCGCTGGCGCTCTTGGGGCAAATCGGTGCGGTTCCATATCTTGTCCGCTGGTTTTCTCATGGCATCCACGACCGATTCTGGAGCAAGTGAGGGGTCCGCATCGTCGGATGCGAACCCCACGCTGAATGTTAACCCATATTGTCGGCGACCGCCTGACCAAACTCACTGCATTTCAGTAGGGTCGCGCCCTCCATCAGCCGCTCGAAGTCATAGGTAACCGTCTTGTTGCTAATGGTGGTTTCCATGCCTTTCACAATCAGATCGGCGGCTTCCGTCCATCCCATGTAGCGGAACATCATTTCACCGGACAGCACCAAGGAACCGGGATTAACCTTGTCCAGATTGGCATATTTCGGCGCCGTCCCGTGCGTCGCCTCAAATACCGCCGCGCCGGTGTCATAGTTGATGTTGGCACCGGGCGCGATGCCGATTCCGCCGACACATGCCGCCAAGGCATCGGAAATGTAATCGCCATTCAAATTCATTGTCGCAATCACATCATACTCGTTGGGACGCGTCAGAATCTGCTGCAAGAAGGCATCAGCAATCACATCTTTGATGATGATATCTTCGCCATTATTCGGATTCTTCACCACTTGCCACGGACCGCCGTCCAAATCTTGAGCACCAAACAGCTTCTTGGCCGTGGCATAGCCCCAGTCACAGAAAGCCCCCTCGGTAAACTTCATGATGTTGCCCTTGTGTACGAGCGTCACCGATTTGCGGTTGTTATCGATGGCATATTGAATGGCCGCTTTGACCAAGCGGGTTGTCCCCTCTTCCGACACGGGCTTCACACCAATACCCGAGGTTTCCGGGAAGCGAATCTTTTTCACGCCCATTTCGTTTTGCAGAAACTCAATGACTTTCTTGACTTCCGGCGTGCCGGCTTGCCATTCCACTCCCGCATAAATGTCTTCAGAATTCTCGCGGAAAATCACCATATCGGTCAAATCCGGTCGTTTCACTGGCGAAGGCACCCCTTGATACCAGCGCACCGGCCGCAAACAGACATACAAATCCAACATCTGACGCAAGGCCACATTCAGGCTGCGGATGCCGCCACCGACAGGTGTCGTCAAGGGTCCTTTGATCGCCACTAAATATTCTTTAATAGCTGTGAGTGTCTCTTCCGGCAACCAAACCGGCTCACCATAGACTTCATTGGCCTTCTCGCCTGCATAGACTTCCATCCACGAAATCTTGCGGCTACCGCCATAGGCTTTTTCCACCGCCGCGTTCCAGACAATCATGGCGGCTCGTGTTAAATCGGCTCCGGTTCCATCCCCCTCGATGAACGGCAGCACGGGATGATCGGGCACCTGCAAAACTCCATCGCTTCCCATGGTGATCTTTTCGCCGGAGGCCGGCACCTGAATTTTATCGTAACTCATTCTTTTCTACTCCTTGTTCGTTGATCATGGATGACCTGTCATGATTTCAGACATGGTTTCCGGGCGAAGCGCGTGCGACTTTTGCCGTCCGCCAACAGATCGCATGGTGTCCAGTACCGGCCACCGCAATCACGTGCTATGATTGGCTATCGACTCAAAAAAGTCAATGAGACAAAGTCATTCCCGAACTCCCTGATCATAAAATCCTCGACTTATCCGCATTCTTTCGCACAATGCCGCAGCAATTGACGCGTTGCCCCCCTATGTGGCGGGAAAATGCGGCATCACGACAGGTTTTGACGCACGTTTTCTCCTGAATAGGAATAAGTTATGACAAAAGCTCTACTCGCTCTGGAAGATGGCACCTGCTTCTCGGGCCGCGCCTTTGCCGGCTCTGGCGAGGTGTATGGCGAATTGGTCTTCAACACCTCCATGACCGGATACCAGGAAATTCTCACGGACCCCTCCTATCACGGCCAAATCGTCACCCTGACCTATCCCTTGATCGGCAACTACGGCATCAACGACGAAGATATTGAGTCCTGGAAGCCCCACGCCGCCGGTCTCGTGGTCAATGAAGCCAGCCGCACCCGCAGCAACTGGCGGAGCACGAAGTCACTCGCCGACTACCTGATCGAAAACCAGATCCTCGGCGTTGATCATGTCGACACCCGCGCGGTCACCCTCCACATCCGCTCACGTGGCGCAATGAAATGCGTCATCTCAACCACCGACCTCGACCGCGACAGCCTCTTTGCCAAAGCCAAATCCTCTCCCGGCCTCGTCGGCCGCGACCTCTCCAGCGAAGTCAGCACCCCCGACGCCTACGATTGGCCCAAGGACGACGCGAATTACCGCATCGCCGTCCTCGACTGCGGTATCAAACGCAATCAGCTCCGCATGATGGCCGATCGCGGCATCGCTGCCCGCGTCTTTTCCAACTCCGCATCGGCGGACGACATCCTGGCCGCGAAACCAGACGGATTCTTCATCTCCAACGGTCCCGGCGATCCCGACGCAGTTCCGCACGTGCTCACCACCATCCGAGATCTTGTCGCCCACGGACTGCCGACCTTTGGCATCTGCTTCGGCCACCAGCTCCTTGCCCTCGCCCACGGCGGCACCACCTACAAACTCAAATTCGGCCATCGCGGCGCCAATCAACCCGTCAAAAATCTGGAAACCGGGCTGATTGAAATCACCTCCCAAAACCACGGGTTCTGCGTCGACAAGGATTCCCTCGACTCCGCTACGCTGGAAACCACCCATATCAATCTCAACGACGGCACCTCCGAAGGCCTGCGCCACAAGCAGCAGCCGATGTTTTCAGTACAATACCATCCAGAAGCGGCCCCGGGCCCGCACGATGCCGCCTACCTCTTTGATCAATTCATCTTGCTGATGGGAGCCCAAGGCGCATGAAATCCCACGACTGGATCGCTATCCTCGACTTTGGCTCGCAATACAGCCAATTGATTGCCCGCCGCATCCGTGAGCAACAGGTTTATTGCGAAATCCTCCGCCACGACATACCGGCCACCACCTTTGCGGATCAACCACCCAAAGGCATCATCCTCTCCGGCGGCCCGGCCAGTGTCCTGATGCCGAACTCGCCCGACTGCGATTCGGCCCTGTTCGAACTGGGTGTCCCAGTCCTCGGCATCTGCTACGGCATGCAACTGATGGCCCGCAAGCTGGGCGGTTCAGTCCAACCCGGCACCCACCGCGAATACGGCCGCACCCAAATTCGGCTCACTGCACCCGCCCCAATCTTCACCGATCTCCCGGCCAATCCTACGGTATGGATGAGTCACGGCGATCAAGTGGCCGACCTGCCCTACGGTTTTCATACTTTAGCCAGTACCGATTCCTGTCCGCACACCGCCATGGGCGATCCAGCCCGCCAATTTTTCGGGCTCCAATTCCACCCAGAAGTTGCCCACACCCAGCACGGCACGGATCTACTACGCCGCTACCTCTTCGACGTCTGCGACTGCTCCGGCGATTGGACCATGGCCCAGTTCATCGAAGAAAGTGTCGCCGGCATCCGCGAACGCGTCGGCAGCGACCACGTCCTCTGCGGCCTCAGCGGCGGCGTCGACTCCTCCATCGCTGCCGCCCTCCTGCACCGCGCCATCGGCGATCAACTTCATTGCGTCTTTGTCGACAACGGACTGCTCCGCCACGGCGAAGCCGAACAAGTTGAGCAGACCTTTGGCGAAGCCTTTGGCATGGACCTGCACGTCGCCCACGCGCAGGACATCTTCCTGGACCGGCTTGCAGGCATCATCGATCCCGAACAGAAACGTAAAATCATCGGCAATACCTTCATCGAAGTCTTCACCGAAGAAGCCCGCAAGGTCGGCCCGATGAAGTTCCTCGCCCAGGGCACGCTGTATCCCGACGTGATCGAAAGCGTCTCCCCGATTGGCGGTCCCTCGGCCACCATCAAAAGCCATCACAACGTCGGCGGCTTACCCGATGATCTGCAATTTGAACTGATTGAGCCGCTCCGTGAACTCTTCAAAGACGAAGTCCGGGTTCTTGGCCGAGCCCTCGGCGTGCCTGACGCCATCGTTGACCGTCAACCCTTTCCCGGCCCCGGCCT
>SLBD01000129.1 GCA_007126515.1 Kiritimatiellia bacterium | reverse complement strand
TTTACCACAGAGAGCTCTGAGGCTCCAAGGGAGGACGGTTGAAGGTTGCAGAAAAGTCGGCGCGAAGGCCTGACGACCATTCGCGCCCTACAATTTAGGGTTTGTTCTTTGTGGTAAAGGGTCGCGTAAGCGGGTCGAGTAAAGGTAGTCGTTGAAGAGTGGCGATTAAGTGTAGGGATCTCGGCGGTCCCAGGGGGGGCGTTCTACACCGTTATTTTTGCCGGGCCCGGCTACAGGTCGGAGACAGGGAAGATGGTTCTCTGTGTCTCTGTGAACTCTGTGGTGAAGCATTCGGGTTAAGGGTTTTTGAGGATTTCGAGGAGTTGTTCGAGGCGTTGATGCGGGGTTTCGCGGGTGAGACGGGGAAAGCGTTTATTTTCCATGATCCAGTTGCCGTCGCGCTTCATCATGACTTTGCCGTCCCGCACTTCAACCTCGGGTATGTCTTGTTCGTGGGCATAGACTTTGCACAAGGCGATCAGAAACAGTCTCTCTAAAGCGGGGGGAATGGGGCCCAGTCGATCTACAAGTTCTTCACGTAAGGCATCAAGTTCAGCAGCAGATGAAATACCAGCCAACTGCCGATAGACGTTGACGCGCAAGTGCTCGTCTTCCATGTAGGAAATGGGAATGACTGCGGCGGCATCGGCGGCGGCCTGAGAAGGGGCGCTATCGATGAAGTCTAACCGGATTTCTACGTCAATGACCGGTGGCGGCTCTTCCCCCTTCATTCGGGCGACCGTGCGCTTGAGGAATTGGCAATAGAGATCGAATCCGACGGCGGCAATATGGCCGCTTTGTTCGGCGCCCAAGATGTTGCCGGCACCGCGAATCTCGAGATCGCGCAAGGCCAGCTTGAATCCGGATCCGAGCCCCGAATACTGCCGAATGGCACGGACGCGGTCGCGGGCGGCGGAAAATATTTGCCCGTGCGGGGGCAGCAATAAATAGGCATAGGCTTTGTGCTTGTACCGCCCTACCCGACCGCGCAACTGGTAGAGATCCGATAACCCAAAGCGGTCCGCGCGCTCAATGAAGATGGTGTTGACGTTGGGAATATCGACTCCGCTCTCGATGATGGTGGTACATAGAAGGACATCGTAGTCGCCCCGCACGAACCCGCTCATGATGTGTTCGAGTTCATGCTCTTTCATTTGGCCATGTCCCACCACAATACGGGCTTCGGGAACGAGCTTGAGTAATTTCTCTCGCGCCTTTTCTATGGTCTGAACGCGATTGTGCAGGAAGAATACCTGTCCCTCACGGGATAACTCGCGTCGAATTCCGTCGCGAATGACACTGTCACGATACTCGGTGACTATGGTTTCCACGGGCAGCCGTTGTTGAGGGGGTGTTTGAATGGTGCTGATATCGCGAGCGCCCGCTAAACTCATGTACAAGGTGCGTGGGATTGGGGTGGCGGTCAAAGTCAGGACATCCACCAGTTTTCGTAGCAGTTTCAAATGCTCTTTATGCTCGACCCCGAAGCGCTGTTCTTCGTCAATGATGACCAGGCCAAGATTCTTAAACAGCACATCTGGCTGCACGAGGCGGTGTGTGCCAATAACGATATCCACGCAACCTTCGTTGAGTTCCTCGACGGTTTGACGTTGTTCGCCGCGCGTGCGGAAGCGGCTTAACATCTCGATTCGGATCGGAAATGCGGCCATGCGCTGTCGGAATGTTTCATAATGCTGCTGGGCGAGCACGGTGGTGGGCACGAGCACGGCTACTTGCCGACCGTCCATGACGGTCTTGAATGCGGCGCGCATGGCGACTTCGGTCTTGCCGTAGCCGACATCCCCGCAAATTAAGCGATCCATGGGACGCGGACTTTCCATGTCCTGTTTGACATCGTCAATGGCACGCACCTGATCATCGGTCTCCTCATAGGGGAACGTGGCTTCAAATTCATGCTGCCAGGGTGAATCTGCGCTACAGGTATGGCCGGCCAATGTCTGGCGAGTCGCCTGCGTTTCCAGCAAATTGGCGGCCAGATCACGGACGGCTCGTTCAGCAGCAACTTTTTCTCGCATCCAGCGCTTGCCTCCGAGCGCGTGCAAGTTGGGGCGTTGCCGTCCAAATCCAACGTATCGACTGAGCAAATGCGCCTGAGACACAGGCAAATAGATTTTAGCACTGTCCGCGTATTCGATGGTGAGGACTTCCTGCCGTTGTCCGCTGGTTTCAATTTCGAATAGGCCGAGATAGCGGCCGATGCCGTGTTCGATGTGGACCACGAGCTCACCCGGCTGGATGTCCCGCCAGTCACTGATCCGCGGACCACCGATGCGGCGGGGGCCCCGGCGACGATGCGGATCATACCGACCGCGCAGCTCGCGCCTGCGGCCGTACAAATCCTGCTCGGAAACGACAACCAGTTGGGCGGTAACATAATGGAATCCGGCGGATAGTGGTGCGGCGATGAGGTCAAATGTTGTGGCCACAGGGAACTCGCTGCCACACCATTCCACGAAGCGATCCTGGGTGCCTTGTGTGCCAAAAAAGATGCGTACTCTTTCGCCCGCTTCGGCGCGTTGGACGAGGTCCCGGACAAAGTCGCGGCGCGTTTCTTCTAATGCGCCTTGATCCAATCCAGCCCGCTCCAAGTCGGGCAGTCCGGCCAATGGGCGGAGATTGATTGGAATCGCTGTGGCGGTGCGGGGACGGGAACCACTTACATACAGCGGACCGCGCCCGAAGCGTTTGCGGAGGTCCGCGCGAACGGCGCGATAGGTGAGCGTGTGATGATCGGCATCGGAATCGGCCATCATTTCTTCGTATTTGACGGCATGGGTGCGAATCTCGTCGGCATCGCACCACATCCACTGCGTCGTTTGCGGGAGATAATCAAGCAATGTTGCGTCACGGCGACTGCCGCTGGTATCATTCTGTTGTTCTTGGGCAGGGAGGATGACGATGTCATCGATACGCTGAATTGAGCGCTGATCTTCTGGATTAAATGTGCGAATGGATTCGAGGGTGTCGCCGAAAAACTCTAATCGAATCGGCCAGGTTTCTGAGGGTGGCCAGCAATCAATGATGCCACCGCGCTGGGCGGCTTGGCCTTTCGCTGCGACTTCCGTTTCCATGTCGTAGCCTTCCTGCTGCAGGGACTCGAGCAAGGAGGCAAAATCAACAGTCTCCCCCACCGCCAACCGTTGTCGCCCTTGTCGCAACTGATCGGGAGAGAGAGTTTTCTGCATGAGCGCTTGCACACAGGTGAGCACCACCCGGGGGGGGGTATCATCCGAGCATTGCCGCAAGACATCCAGTCGATCGCCGAGCACGTCTGCTAAGGGTGCCCCCCCCTGCCCCGGCAATGTTTCCCATGGCGGATAAAAGGCGGCCTCGATGTCGGGGCGGAGGCTGGCAAAGTCGCGCGCAAAGTCATCGAGCGAGCGGGGCCCATCCAACACGACCACGCTGGGACCGGGCAGTGAGTCGACCAAGGCCGCACAAAGAAAAGCTGACGCGGCAGCACCAGCATCGTCCACGTAGGCGCCGCCTGATTTTTCCAAGGCGGCACACAGCGTCTCCCGATCGGTGTCGGCGAGAGCAGGGACCGAGGATTCGTTGGCCACTCGCTTGCTCACGGATCGGCCAGCAGCTCCTGAACATCTTCCCAACTGAGTTTGCTAAGGACTTGCTCGTCGGTGGCCAGCGTCGCTGAGATCACGCTCTTTTTCTTTTTCTGCATAGCGAGGACTTTTTCCTCGACGGTATCGCGACTGATCAACTTGACGTTGTAGACAGCGCGATTTTGGCCAATTCGATGAGCGCGGTCTGTGGCTTGGTCTTCGACAGCAGGATTCCACCACGGATCATAATGAATGACCATATCGGCCCCGGTCAGGTTCAATCCTGTACCGCCTGCTTTCAAGCTGATCAAAAACACGGGGATGGAGCGTTCGGTGTTGAAGGTATGCACGACAGCCATGCGATCCTTGGTGCTGCCGTCCAAGTAGCAATACTGGAGATTGCGCTGCTCCAACTCGCGACGCAGGATGGCGAGCATGGAGGTGAATTGGCTGAAAACGAGAATGCGGTGACCCGCATCCAGCGCTTCGTCGACCAGTTCAAAGAATAAGTTCAACTTTTCGGAGGGGTACTTGCTTTTAACGCCTTTGAGTTTCACTAAGTCCAGGTGACAACAGACTTGGCGCAAGCGCATCAGCGTTTTGAGAATCTGCATGCGGGATCGGTTGAACCCTTGCTGGTCCACCATATCGGCAATCTCGCGACGGGAATGCGCCAATAATTCTTTGTAGACCAACTGTTGATCCGAGCTGAGCGGGCAATAGGCGACGCGATCAATGCGCGGCGGCAGGTCTTTGGCAACTTCCCGTTTGAGACGGCGCAACAGGAATGGGTGCAGTTTGCGCCGGAGCTTCTTTTGAGCAACCTCGGCAAAGGCCCCGCCATTGGCAATGGGCTGTTCATATAAGCGGCGGAAGGATTGGTGCCCTCCTAAATACCCAGGCATCAAGAAATCCATGATCGACCAGAGATCGGATACACTGTTCTCAATGGGGGTTCCCGTGAGAACGACGCGATGCATGGCCTGAAGCTTCTTCGCAGCGACGGCATTTTGTGTGGATCGGTTCTTGATATGTTGGGCCTCGTCCAGAATCACTGAGGCAAAGACGTGCTTCAAATACTGATCGACATCCCGTCGAAGCAGCGCATAGGAGGTAATGACCAAATCTGCGGCCTCGACTTCTTCCCAGCGGGAGTGGCGGTCGGCGCCGGACACCTCTACCACTTGCAGTTCAGGCACAAATCGACGCGCTTCCTCTGCCCAGTTGCCCACCAAACTGGTGGGGCAGACAACCAACGAGGGTTTACCAGCCACTTCGGGGTCATGTCGCTTGAGGCGCAGCCATGTGAGTGTCTGCAACGTTTTGCCGAGTCCCATTTCGTCCGCCAAAATGCCGCCAAACCCGTTCTTTTCAATAAACCGCAACCAGTAGACCCCTTCTTTCTGATAGGAGCGAAGGATCTTATTCAACGGGGACGGCAGCGGCTCCGATTCCAGTTGATGCATGCGATTTTGCTGTTCGGCGCGAGTTCTCCAGACTGGGTCTGCCTCAACATCGACACCGTCTAGCGCATCTAAAGAGGACCGGACATAGGCGGCGTGCATGGCTGACAGCCGAAACCGGCCCGCACCGGCGGCTTCCTCGCTGGCGCAATCTTGAAAGACATCGGTCATGGAATCGATCGCATCGGCATCGAGGAGAATGGTACGGCCGCCGCGCTCGAGATAGGAGTCGCCGCGGCGCAAGGCGCGGCGGATTTCTGTTTCCGACAGGCTTTGTCCGGCACCATCTTCAAAGTGGAATCCGACTTCAAACCAGCGCTCGCCGCTGGCGGATACCTGAACCACGGGAGCGGCGAAGTCGGCGGACTCCATAAAGCTGGCGACGCGTCCGGCAAAGTCCGTTCGCCAGCCAAGTCGACGCAAAGCAGGCACTGCGCCGCCCAAGAAATTCAAGACTTCGCGATTGCCGACGATGTCGGTGAGCTCATCGCCACAATCACCGCTCATCCCCACATCTCCCAACCGCGCCAGGGCCCGCATTTCGGCATCGGGATTGCGCACGGTGTACCGCAGAATATCTGCGCTATCTGGCAGGGCAAACTGCCCCTCGGGACTGTTGCGTCCAGCGATCAGGGAAATATCATCGTACTCGGCGTGCAAGGTCCCTGCCAACGAGGCGGGACTACCGCGCAAGGATAACCGAAAGCGTGGTTCGGCGGGCTCCAACGTAAACAGATCGGGAGAGACTAGATACTCAATTTCCATTAATGCCGCCAGGACAGGCAATTCCACTTGGAGAAAGCGAGGCACCGAAGCCCGACTGATGACAATCGGATCGTCGTAAATGGCATGCAGGGGTTCGGGCAATACTTTTTCCAGCGGCCAGAAGTTATCTGCGCCAAAGACCCAGCCCCCGCGTCGGGATACAATATAGAACAGCTCATCTCCCGGATGCAGATGCGGCAGTTGGGTATGGACCATCAACACCAATTCGCCGGTGTCTTGGTCCAGGTCCATGGTCAGCCGCGATTGCATAGGGCTCCCATTGACCGTGGACGGAATGGCTACACGATGTTCATGGATGATATGCCCTTCCAAGAGTTTCAAGACATTCATGAAATCATTGACGGGCATCGCCAGTGTATGAGTCAGGGGGCCCTCGGCAATGTCTTCAAGGACGTACAGCAGCGACTCGTCGCGCTCCGAGAACGTCAAGGGCAGGTCTGTGGGGACATCTTCGGGAGGTATCCGCTGATGTTCGTATTCGATACTGACAGAGACTGGCACGTTGTCGATGCGCGCACCATCTCGCCAATCTTTGCCGAGCTCGAGATAGAGCTGGGCAGGAACGGCGCCGGTCGTATCGGCTGGCACCCGTTGGATATACTTTTCTTCCTCAATGGCCGCCAGTCGCGTTGCCCGGCGCTTTTCTTCCTGCAGCCGGGCCGTGCGGTCGGGGTCGTTGGAGCGGCGGATGAGTTCGAGACAGAGAGCAATGACATGCGAGCAAATGATACCGCGCTCCGAGCTGTCATAGCAGGGGCAGAGATTTTCGGCGCTGCCGTCCTTGAGGATTTTTAGCGAGCTGCGTAGCGGCCGATTGCCGCGGAGAATGACACCGGAAATGATGGGAGGATCAAAGGATACTTCCTGAACGTATCCCTGATTATGCAGCGATTGAGCTTCCCGGAACACCCGGGGGCCAGCCCAATCCATCAACATTTTCTGTGTGAAAGGGAGCTTCATATTCCATTGTCTGCTGCCTCAATCAAACTTGTAGCAGGTCGCGGAGACAATCCTGCACACTCACCACCGAAATCGATTCCAGGCAGCCGGATGGATGCTGCAGAATCCGTACAGCATCGCCGCGCGGCCCCCAACTAGCCGGATTCGAGGGCCCAAACAACGCAACGACCGGCAGACCCACAGCAGCTGCCAGATGCGTGATCCCGGAATCGTTTCCGACATACCCGTGTCCCTGCGCCAGTACTCCAGCCAATTGGCTAAGACTCAAATCACGAACCACTCGATTCTCCGGAACCATCTGCTCGACCATCGGTCGAACTTCTTCATCGGCTTCACCTAGAACGTATAAACCTATAGCACGAAATGATTCCCGTAAATCATTTTCCAAAGCCAGGAATCGATCGATTGGCCAGTTCTTGCGGGGACTGCCACTGCCCGGATGGATGAAGACACATCTCTGATCAGATAGTCCCCGCTGAGCGATCCATTCTTGGCCTGCTTTCCGCGTGTCGTCGGAGAGGATCAGTCTCGGTGATTCGGACTGCGCATACATGGCCAGGCTTTCCAACGGTTCGACCAAATGATCGACGGCATGCCGTCCGGCAGGGATGAGGGGCGATCCATAAATCACTTGTTTCGCCCCTGCCAATTCCAAGTTCTCGCGGACCAAGCCGTTGGGGTCGTGCAGCCACGAGAAGATGACATCAAACGATTGAATGAACTCTACTTGGTCAGCGGAAAAAGCCGGCGGATGCGAAAAAAAAGCAACGATGCGAGCTCGATCCAGCGAGTCGACGTGATTGACCAATCCCCCCTCCAACCCTAAGCGGGCGATATGGGGGTAACCGATACACTCAATATACGCCTCAGGCCACTGATTCCGGATGGCCCGCAATGCGGGCAGTGTGACAATGAAATCGCCAATCGCTCCCCCGCGCAGCACCAGAAAGCGAGTGCGGGCGGCGATCATTTTTGATGCGATTCCGAATCTCGTTGCCGACTAAATTCGACTGCAACGCTGCGAGCAAATCGCAATGCGCCGGGCTTATCGACGGTCACAGTGGCACGTTCCACTTTTGAATCTTCAAAGCAAATATCAAGTATTCGGGAGGCCATGGACTCAATCAAATTGAAATCGCTCTCTTCCACCATCCGAACAATAGACTTCTTGATGAATTTGTAGTTGATCGTGTCTTCGATTGCATCTGAAACAGGTGCTGCCGACAAATCGCCTTCGAGCGTGATGTTGATGATAACGTCTTGTTTTTCGCGGCGCTCATCCGGATAAATTCCGATGATACAACGCACGCCTAAATCACGTATGTAAATCTTTTCCATTCCTGTTCCTTTACCCCAAATGCTGGCCACCATCAACGTAAATGATCTGACCGGTCAGTGTATCATTTTCGAGGACAAACTTAACGGCCGTGGCGATGTCATCGGGTGAAACCTGCACCTTCAAAGGCACAGGACCGGCGTATTCCTTGATATAATCATCGCTTTCCCCCGGCGGCGGCAACACAGCGCCCGGTGCTACGCCGTTGACAGCGATGCGCGGAGCGTAGTGCATGGCAGCTAACTTCGTGATATCGGTTAGCGAGCGCTTGCTGATGAGATACGGCACACAGGATGGATCCAGTGACGTGACACGACGGTCCAATAAGTTTACGACTTTCCCGGGAATGTCCTGATCCGCAAACGCCCGCATCAACTGCACGGGCGCGAAAAAATTCGGCCATAACTCGCCCAGCCAACTGTCCATGTCGGCTTCGTCCAAGGTCTGCTTGTTGAATACCGAGGCATTGTTGATCAGAATATCTACTCCGCCCATTAACGCAATCGCTCGCTCCATGAGCTCGTTGCAGGCAGTTTCTGTCATCAAATTGGCTTCCGCAACATGAGCGGATGCGCCTGCTTCGATCAGTTCATCCTGCAACTCGACCGCTTCTTTGTACGAACGGTTGTAATGGATGCAGATTTCAGCGCCCGATTTGGCCAGCGTCTGGCAGATGGCCCGGCCAATACGAATGGCTCCACCGGTAACTAACACTCTTTTATCTTTAAATATCATTGCACACTCCTTATTTCGCGAAATAGGTCGGAGAGAACTCTCAAGACTGACAGTGTAAACGTAAACACGCGATCACGGCCAGTTCTTAACCAGCCATTCTCATTATGGCCTCTGCGGCTCACAGAGACAGTTCGCCCTACCATTTTCACCGCAGATTTAAGGGGAAAAAAGGGAGGGCGGGTTCATCCGCCGTCCTTTATATCGATTGATATCAAAGGCGCCCGAATGATGCTCGCAATGCATCCCGACGCATGCGGGAAATCACTTTGATGGAGATTTCTTTGGGGCAAGCGGCTTCGCATTCGCCATGGTTGGAGCAATTGCCAAATCCCTCGGCATCCATTTGCTCGACCATGCGCACGGCGCGTCGCCCGCGTTCGGCTTCCCCTTGAGGCAACAGCGACAGCTGATTCAGCTTTGCCCCCACAAACAGGGATGCCGACGCATTTGGGCAAGCGGCCACGCACGCTCCGCAGCCGATGCAGGCAGCGGAATCCATGGCTTTTTCAGCAATCGCCTTGGCAATGGGAATCGCGTTGGCATCTGGGGCAGAGCCCGTGTTGGTCGATATGTAGCCACCCGCCGCAATAATCCGATCAAATGCCGAGCGATCGACAACGAGGTCGCGAATGACGGGGAAGCCCGTCGCTCGAAACGGTTCCACCGTGATCGTGCTGCCATCGCTGTAATGGCGCATGCGCAGTTCGCAAGTGGTGCAGGCCTGCTTGGGGCCGTGCGCCTTGCCATTGATGACCAAGCCACAGGTGCCGCAGATTCCCTCTCGACAGTCGCTGTCAAATTCCACTGCGCGTTTGCCCTGTTGGACGAGCTGCTCATTTAACGCATCCAACATTTCCAGGAACGACATCTCGGGGGCAATGTCAGTGACTTGATAATCCTCAAACCGGCCCGATGCTGTGGGACCTTCCTGCCGCCATACATTCAATGTAAACTTCATTACTTGTAGCTCCGTTGCGATAATTTCACATTTTCGAAATCGAGTGACTCCGTGTGTCGGGCGGGTACCGCATCCTCTCCTTGGTATTCCCAGGCCGCAACATGACAAAAGTCTTCGTCGTTACGTAAAGCCTCGCCGTCGTCGGTTTGGTATTCGGTTCGGAAATGGCCGCCACAGGACTCTTTTCGCTCCAGCGCATCACGCGCCATGAGCTCGCCCAGTTCGAGGAAATCGGCGACTCGACCGGCAAATTCAAGATTCTTGTTGAACTCTTCGCCCTGTCCGCCTATCTGGACATCGTTCCAGAAATCCTGTCGCAATGATTGGATGTCGGAAATCGCTGATTTCAGGCCCTTGTCATGGCGAGCCATGCCCACCTCTTCCCAAAGGATCCGCCCCAATTGCCAGTGATACTCGCGAACCGTTTTCTTTCCATTCACCGACAAAAGTCGCTGAGTCCGGTCGCTGACCTGCTTCATAGACGCATCGAACGCCGCGTCATCTGCTGTTAGACCATCTGGCCGATGTTCCGCCAGGTAATCACTGATTGTGGTGGGCAACACGAAATAGCCATCTGCCAGCCCCTGCATCAGGGCGCTGGCACCCAATCGGTTGGCACCGTGATCGGAGAAGTTGGCTTCCCCGAGCGCGTAGAGGCCTGGAACGGTTGTCATTAAATTATAATCCACCCAGAGCCCGCCCATGGTGTAGTGCGGCGCTGGATAAATGCGCATGGGCTGACGATAGGGATCCTCGTCGGTAATTTCGTGATACATCGAAAAGAGATTCCCATATCGTTCACGAATGGTCTTTTCCCCGAGTCGATCAACGGCTTCGCCGAAATCCAGATAGACAGAATACCCGGTCGGCCCCACACCATATCCCGCATCACAGACTTCTTTCGCGGCGCGCGAGGCGATGTCGCGAGGAGCTAGATTGCCAAAAGCAGGATATTTCCGCTCCAGATAATAGTCGCGCTCAGATTCCGGGATGTCTTGTGGCGGACGTTTATCCCCTTTCGTCTTCGGCACCCAGACGCGGCCATCGTTGCGCAAGCTTTCACTCATCAACGTCAGTTTGGATTGGTCTTTACCAGACTGCGGCAAACAGGTGGGATGAATCTGGGTAAAGCACGGATTCCCAAACATCGCCCCGTGTTTGTAGCACCGCCAAATCGCCGAGGCGTTGCAATTGACGGCCATGGTGGAGAGGAAGAACACGGTGGAATAACCGCCTGTGGCTATGCATACGGCATCGGCCGCATACTTCTCAACTTCACCGGTAACTAAGTTCCGACAGATGATGCCACGCGCCCGACCCTCCACCATGACCAGCTCGAGCATTTCACGGCGCGAGAACAACTCGACTCGGCCGGCATCCACTTGTCGCATCAAACCGCTGTAGGCTCCCAATAGTAACTGCTGGCCAGTTTGTCCGCGGGCATAAAAAGTCCGCGACACTTGAGCACCACCAAAGGAGCGGTTGGCAAGCGTCCCGCCGTACTCGCGCGCAAAAGGCACACCGGCCGCAACACATTGGTCGATGATCGAGGTGCTGAGTTGAGCGAGTCGGTAGACATTGGCCTCTCGCGCACGGTAATCGCCACCTTTGATCGTGTCGTAAAACAATCGATATTCGCTGTCACCATCATTTTGATAGTTCTTGGCCGCATTGATGCCGCCTTGGGCGGCGACACTGTGAGCTCGCCGCGGGGAATCTTGAATACAAAAGCTTTGGACATTGTAGCCCAGCTCGGCGAGCGTCGCTGCAGCGGCGCCACCTGCTAATCCGGTGCCGACGACAATGACTTTGTACTTGCGTTTGTTGGCGGGGTTGACCAGCTTGATCGAGCCCTTGTGATTACTCCATTTGTCCTGCAGATTTCCGTCAGGAATTCGTGCATCGAGTCGCGTGCTGTTTGTGCTCATACCTATTCCAAGTTTGGCTGTGTTGATTTTGCTACGAGTTGATCAAATTCCGCTTCGGTCATGATCCCTTGTTCGATCACCAGTTGCTTCGCATTCTTTTTCGTTCGCAATGATTCTTTCACAAGTTCGGCAACCTTGTCATACCCTAATTTCGGATTAAGGACGGTGCCCAGGCCCCCGCTGGTTTCAAAGTAATTTTGACACCGCTCTCGATTCACTTCGATGCCCGCAATACATTTACGAGTGAGCATGGTCGCCGCGCGCGTCAAGATTTTGAAGGATCGGACGATATTATACGCAACTACGGGCATGTGCGTATTCAATTCGAGCTGGCCTGCGGCTGCCGCCAACTGAACGGCGTGATCATGGCCCATCACTTGAATACAAGCCATGTTGGTGGCTTCACAGATGCTGGGATTGATCTTGCCCGGCATGATGGACGAGCCAGGCTCCACCGCTGGCAATATGATCTCAGCCAAACCGGTGTTGGGCCCAGATGCGAGCAGCCGCAAGTCGTTACATGTCTTACCGATGTCCATCGCGATGAATCGAAGCACAGCGGACATATCTGCCATATCCGTTAAGTATTGAGTGATTTCGATCCCGTTTTCTGGAGCATGATAGGCATCACCGGTGATGGAGCTGAGGGCTCGGGCGATTTCAGCGCGAAAGGCGGGTTTTGTATTCACACCCGTGCCAATGGCATTGCCGCCCACGCCGATTTCCAGCAAACGCTCGCGAGCGGCATCGAGGCGCCGCAGATCCTTGACCAGCGCATGAGCCCACGCCGCAAAGGCTTGTCCCATTGTTTCGGGGACGGCATCCTGTAAATGAGTCCGTCCACTGCGGATTACCTCTTTGAACTCGTCTGCTTTGGCATACAATGCGTCAATTACATTTTGGACGGCTTGCTTGAGCTCGCCTGACAATGTGACTGCCGCCACGCGAATACTCGATGGAAAGATGTTATTGGTGGATTGCCCCTTATTCACATCGTCGTTCGGATGCACGAGGTGACGGTCGCCGGGCTTGCCGCCCAGTTCGATGGCCGCGAGGTTAGCGAGCACCTCGTTCACGTTCATGTTGGACGATGTTCCGGAGCCCGCTTGAAAGACATCCACTGGGAATTGGGTCTCGTATTCTCCCTCAAGAATCTTGCGAGCCGCTGCTTCAATAGCCGCTGCTTTACGATCTTCAAGCAAGCCTAGGCGGTGATTGGCTTTTGCGCACGCTAGTTTGAGGCACACCATCCCGGCGATGATGTCCGAAGGCAATGGTTCTCCGGCGACATCGAAATTTGCTAGCGATCGAGACGTGTGGATGCCGTACAACACATCTTCCGGCAGTACCATCTCTCCTAACGAATCTCGTTCTGTACGCATTGCTTATCCCAACTCCGACAAGGAGTCGCAAAACCCTCCGTTTTCTAACACCGCATGCCGCAAAACGTGCACCCTGCACATCAATGTTAACTCGCAATCAGCCATCTACAATCAGATCCTCACAAACGTCGCGAAGTTCCTCCGCAGATATTGCGGCCTCATCAATAAGTCGTGGGTGCTCGCCGGTACAATCAACAACCGTATGGTGTTTTGCCATTCGTGCCGGTCCGGCATCTAATATGAGCGGGATATCCGGCCCCAAGGCATTCGCAGCCGCACGAGCTGTCAGTGAGTCTTCTTCCCCACTGCGATTTGCACTGGTGACAGCCAGAGGCACAGGCGCTCGCTTCAGCAATGCCACCAACACAGGGTGATCCGGTATTCGAAACGAGATGGCCCCTGTCGCCGTATTCAGGATCAAGGTCAACGGTCCCGGCCAGAATTTCTCTGCCAACCGCACAGCGCACCCGGACCAATCGCTGACATGCAACTGTAGGTCTTCTATGGAGGCGACCATGCGAGGCAAGGGGCGCACCTTTGTGCGTTCCTTGACGGCAAACACACGTTCGATGGCTCCCGGCAAATCAGGGCGACATACCAAGCCATATACGGTTTCTGTGGGAAGCACAACTGGCTCCCCCCGTGACAACCATGCCATGGCTTCTTGGATGGCGGCATCCGCCGGTGAGTTCGGGTCAACGGGAATAATTCGTGGTCGTTCCATAAGGCCTCATATCCAATGCTTTTAATCCAACTAACACATCTACGGCACGGCGCAGGGTGGCATCACCACGAATGCGATGATGCAATTTCTCCTGTGCCACCTCTTCTGCAATTCTGGCGGTTCTGCCTGATCGAGCGGCACGAAATGCACCGTCTGCTTCTGCGGTGATAATGTCGGGGTTCACCCCGTGGTCGCCATCATATTCAGCTCCGCTACCGGTGATTAGACGGCGAGTCGGCAAATACAACTCAATGCCACTGGATAGCTCGATTCGACTCCGCAACAGAAAATCCCCACGGCTGGGTTGACCAAACAACATGGCACCGCGCACGCTGTCTGCCAAAACGGCGGCCAACACTTCCGCCGCCCCACCGGTCTGGGCATCCATTAAGACCATCACGGGCTTTCCTAGCACAGTTCCCGTCTCAGCTTCCATTACCATCAAGTCGTGATCATCCCGATCTCGAAAGGCAAATAAGAACGTCCGTTCCTCCACAAATAAACTGGCGACTTCTCGCACAGACTCCAAGTCACCGCCATCGGCTCCGCGAAGATCGAGGATGCCGCCATTAAGTCCGTGGTCCGACCAGCTCTTCAAGATGTCAGCAATTTGGCCCCCTGACGATTCATGCAGTCGATTGACCTTGAGATATCCCAGGTCGAACGGCAACACTTCTTCCCATTCCATCAGATCGAGCTGAGTTGAAACACGCTCCACCGACTGGGTGACTCGATCATTGTCCGCATTTAAGAAAACCAATTGCAAGGGACTGGGGTGACGCGATCGAAGCATATTGTGGGCTTGAACGAGCCCCGTTCGATCGAGCGCCTGCCCATCCATTTCGACGACGCGGAATCCTTCCTGAAGCACCTCGCGTGTTGCCTCAGGAATATCATCTCGGAACTCACCAATCCGCAAATATTGATCAGAAATCTCTATCCCAAATCCGGGATCATACATATATCCTTGCCGACGCCGACGAATTTGCTCAGCTCGCTCGGGTGTAAACTCGCCACCTTCCGGATCAATCCACTCCAATAACGTGCGGGACAAGAGAGTCAGCGCTTCATCTTCATCGAACACGACCTGCTGCGACTGCAGATCTGCAACCAAGACTCCAAACCGCTCCAACCAGCTGACCGAGTCGCCCTCCTCAACAGGTGCGTCGATATGGACCACCGTCTCAAGAATTTCTTCATACCCCAACGCCTCCGAGACGTCTTCATCCGACAGAGAAAGAGGCGTTGCGCCAAGGGATATCGCCATCATGGCGCACATCAATGCTGTCATTGATGCTGTGGTTCGATATGCACCTGAATTCATTACGCTCATCTCCTTCCGTTCAGTCGTCCGCCGTGTTTCAGGTCCCAGGCTGAATGATCTCAAAGGGCACTTCTAGATCGTCCAACTCATCGACGTTGGTGCGAATTCGAACCGATTGCCCAACCAAGTCATCGGAACCCACGACATTCGATAGTTGGATGCGATAGCTATTATTGGGCAATGACAGGATATTCACCTGGATCGCATCTGATGGTGTCATCACCTCGGTGACCTCAAAATCGCGCACGCCCCCTGGACGAATAACAATGTATCGCGTCACGGGCCGATCGGTTCCAGCCATCAAGGTAATGGCATTAGGAGCGACCGACAATGCTCCAGCCCAATCGGCATGCAAGGGCACTTGAACACGGGGAACTTGCGGATGCGTGGTCTCTACAACCAGCAAAGCCCGGCGATGTCCTGTTTCTCCTTCTGGGAGGGTCTCAATTGTGAGGCGGTACTGATGCGGGGCAATCTCTTCCTGTTCGACCACCGAAAAGCCATTCCCATCGATCTGTACATTCGCCAACTCAAACGCTTGCTCCGGCGTCCCCGTTAACTCCACTTGACGAAGCGAGCGGTGTCCCTGAGCCACTTGCCCAAAAACAACAGAGGATGGACGCACCGAAAGTGGCTCCATGGCATAGCCGCTCATAATTAATCTGAGGTGCCGCTGCTCGGGGTCATTGGATTCGATGGTCAACACACTGCGCTGACGTCCACGGCGCCCTCGCAAGTTGTAGCTGGCAGTGATTTCAGATGTTTCGCCCGGAGGGATCTCCCGAGCGGTGATATTTCCAACGGTGCATCCACAAGACGATCGGACATTCGTAATTCGCAATTCCGAATCGCCATCGTTTCGGATCACGAATGTGTGGTCGATACTTTGATTATTTGATTGCTCGCCGAAATTGAATTCGGGCTCATCCGCGACAATGACAGGTGTGCCAATCGCAGACAGCGGGAGCGCCAGACTGGTCACGAGCACGTAGATCCATATGCGGTTGAACTTATTCATTTGATCGGTCTCCTAGATATGCAATGAGCGTCCGTGGACACCCAGCGCCGCTTCATGAACGGCCTCCGACATCGTTGGATGGGCATGCACAATACAGGCCAAGTCCTCTGAACTGGCTTGATATTCCATGGCCACAACCGTCTCAGCGATTAATTCCGACGCGGCGGCGCCAAAAATATGTACGCCCAGAATTTCGTCGGTATGGGCATCGGCAATCACTTTGACCATCCCGGTGGTTTCATCCATGGCCAACGCTCTACCGCATGCGCGCATCGGGAAGGTTCCCGATTTGCACTCGCGCCCAGCTTGACGCACACTGTCTTCCGTCTGCCCGACCCACGCGATTTCCGGCCATGTGTAAATGACCCATGGGATGGTGTCATGGTTGACACGAGATTTCATCCCGGCAATTCGCTCGGCGACCATGACCCCTTCTTCAGATCCTTTGTGAGCCAGCATGGGTCCGCGCACCACATCGCCAATGGCGTAAATACCCGGGATATTGGTTGCACAGAACTCATCGACATGGATGTATCCACTCTCGTCAATCAGCAGGTCGATTTCGGTGGCATTCAAGCCTTCGGTGTGCGGCTTGCGACCCACGGCCACGATCAGCTTGTCGACGGTCAATTTGTGACTACCCTCGCCATCTTCGTATTCCAATGCCACGCCTTCCTTCGTCGCCTCGGCATGCTTGACTCGAGTTCCCAGATGGATGTCCAGCCCCTGTCGCTTGAATTCTTTCAACGCTTCTTTGGCAATTTGAGAATCGGTCATGGCGAGAAAGTCGTCCATCGCTTCAAGGACAATGACTTCAGCTCCCAAGCGACTCCAGACGGACCCCAGTTCCAAGCCAATCACGCCGGCACCAATCACGCCCAACTTCTTAGGGACTTCCTGGAACTCTAAGGCGCCAGTTGAATCGACAATGCGCTCTTGATCGACTTGAATGTTCGGCAACATGCGCGGAGTGGATCCGGTGGCCAAGATGATATGCTTGGCTTGATAGACCTCGGCCTTTCCCTTGTGCGGCTTCACCGCCACTTTCATTCCCAATTCGAGCCGACCATGTCCCTGCAACCAGGTCACCTTATTCTTTTTCATCAAGCCGGCAACACCCCTGGTCAGTGTGCTGACAATTTTATCCTTACGAGAAATCATGGCAGGCACATCGAGATCGACCTCTTTAGCCCGAATCCCATGTCCCGCGAATTTGTGCAGCACTCGATCATAATGCTCTGAGGAATCCAACAAGGCCTTGGACGGGATGCAGCCCGCATTTAGACAGGTGCCTCCAAGAGCGGGCTGATTATCTTTTCCAATGTACTCGTCTACAATCGCCGTCTTCATTCCCAATTGCGCAGAGCGGATGGCCGCCACATACCCGGCGGGGCCGCCGCCAATTACAATGACATCAAATTCTTGCATAATGTTCTCCAATCGAAATCCCTTAGATACCCAACAGGGCTCGGCCGGGGTGCTCTAGGTCACGCTTTACTTGGACAAGAAACTGCACCGCTTCGCGGCCATCAATCAGTCGATGATCGTACGATAAGGCCAAGTACATCATCGGACGAATCACCACCGCTCCATTCTCAGCCACAGGTTTCTCTTCAATTTTGTGCATCCCCAAGATCGCACTTTGAGGCGGATTCAATATGGGGGTGGATAACAGTGATCCGAAAACACCGCCATTGGTGATACTGAAGGTGCCTCCAGTCAAATCTTCCATTGTTAACTTACCTTCACGAGCTCGAGATGCAAATTCCACAATCTTTTGCTCAATTTGGGCATAACTCAATTGATCCGCATTCCTCAAAATGGGCACGACAAGTCCGCGATCTGTGCTGACGGCCACACCCACATCGTAATAGCCATGGTAGATGATGTCTTTGCCGTCCAGCGTCGCATTAACGACAGGATATGCTTTCAATGCGTTGACAACAGCTTTTACAAAGAACGACATGAACCCGAGTTTGACACCGTGCGTAGCCTCGAACTCTTTCTTGTACTGCGCCCGCAAATCCATCACCGGCTTCATGTTGACTTCATTGAAGGTCGTCAAGATTGCAGCTGTTTGCTGAGCTTCCACAAGCCGTTCAGCGATGCGGGCACGAATACGCGTCATGGCCACACGCTTCTCGGGACGACTGGCGGTCAACTCTTCGTCCATCGGAGCGACAGGTAAAGATTTAGGTCCCGGCTCTGCGGCCCCGTCAGCATGAGTTTGATCTGCATCCGTTCCAGCCTCTTGCTGCTCCAAATACGACAGCACATCCGCTTTCGTGACTCGCCCATCTCGACCTGTTCCATGCAGCGCCGCAGGATCAATTCCATGCTCTTCAACCAGTCGCCGCACCGCAGGGCTTAATTTGGCACTCCCACCACTGTCGGTCGCTTCCGTTTGCTCTTCTTCTGGCTGCTGATTTTTCGGATCGGTTTCAGGATCCGCTTCAGTAGAGAATGCCTGTGCCTCTTTCCCTTTTTCATCGGCTTTCGACGCGGCCGGTTTTCCCGACGGCGTTGCATCAGCATCAATCACGGCCAGGACTTGGCCGGGCCTTACGGAGTCTCCCTCCTTACACCGGACATCTGTCAACACGCCCGCAGAAGGAGCAGAAACTTCCAAGACAATCTTATCGGTTTCTATGTCTGCGACCTTTTCATCGCGGGCAACTTGCTCTCCCGGCTGCTTGTGCCAAGTCGTTAAGGTCCCTTCTTCAACAGATTCGGGAAAGGGTGGAACAGGTATTTCTGCAGACATAACTTTTTATCTCCTCGTCAATTCCAATTTAGGTTCCATCGGATGGAACACCATGATCGGACAGGGTGCTGTCCATTCCAAATTCAATGCCGCTGCAACCAGACGCCGCTGTCGTTCAATGTGTCGTTGGTGGTGACCGCCGGATGGAGCCGCACTGCGGAGGCGGCCCGCATAACTTAAAGACTGATGGGGCAACATGCACTCGCGAATATCGTGCTGAACAGCATACCACGCCCCTTGATTCATTGGCTCTTCTTGCGTCCATACGACTTCGTCCGCCTCGGCATAGCGTGAGAGTGTTTCGCGCAGGTTCTCTTTCGGGAACGGATACAATTGTTCGATACGAACAATGGCAATATCTTCTATTTCCTGCCTTCGCCGTTGCTCTAACAAGTCGTAGTACACTTTACCGCCGCACAGCAACACACGGCGAACCTTGGATGCATCGATGTCATCGACTTCATCAATGACGACCTTGAATGTCCCGGTGGAGAGTTCCGTTAAATCGCTGAAGGAAATCTTGCGCCGCAGCATACTCTTGGGCGACATAATGATCAGCGGCTTTCGGAACGAGCGAATGATTTCGCGGCGCAGCATGTGGAACATTTGTGCAGGCGATGTGGGCGTACAGACTTGCATATTTTCCTGGGCGCACAACTGCAAGAATCGCTCCAATCGTGCGGAGGTATGCTCAGGCCCCTGCCCTTCCCATCCATGCGGCAGCATCAACACCAATCCGCATAGTTTTCGCCATTTCTGCTCCGACGAACTGAGGAACTGGTCAATCACGACCTGAGCGCCATTAACAAAATCGCCGAACTGGGCCTCCCAAACAACGAGGACTTCAGGGAGGGTCATCGAATAGCCATATTCAAAGGCCATCACGGCCTCTTCTGACAAAATCGTGTCCACCACAGTAAACAAGGGCTGATCCTCGCGAATATGCCGCAGAGGAATATAGCTTTCGCCATCATTTTGATTGTGCAGCACAGCGTGGCGATGGAAGAAGGTACCCCGACCACTGTCTTGACCAGCAATCCGGACGGAATATCCCTGCTCCAGCAAGCTGGCATAGGCGAGCGTCTCCGCACATCCCCAATCGACCGGCAAGGCGCCAGACGACATTTTGCGACGGTCATCGATGATCTTTTGCACGCGCGGATGCAGCGTGAAGCCCTCGGGCAACGTCGTCACCTGTGTGCCTAATTGCTTCAACCGTTCCACGGATACGGCCGTCTCAGCGGCATCGGTCCATTTCGCACTCAGATACGTCGCCCAATCGGACATAAACGGGTACGGCGTCTTGGCGGGCGGGAACGGCGCGACATTGCGATTATCGTCGAGGGCCGCACGATAATCATCAACCATCGCTTGGCTTTCCTCCTGGGGTACCACACCTTCCGCATCTAATTGATTGGCATACACAGTCCGAGGGGAAGGATGATTACGAATCTTCTGATACATCATCGGCTGCGTGGCGGCGGGCTCATCGGCCTCGTTGTGACCGTGTCGACGCGTACAGATGAGGTCAATGATGACGTCTTTACGGAAGGTGTTGCGGAAATCGAGAGCGAGCTGCGTCACATAGGCACAGGCCTCGGGATCATCGCCATTGACGTGGAAGATCGGAGCCTGCACGACCTTCCCGATATCCGTACAATATAAGGTGGATCGGTAATCCAACGGATTGCTCAATGTAAACCCGATCCGATTATTCACCACAATATGGACCATCCCGCCGGATGAATAGGCGCGGGTTTGCGTCAAATTCATCGTTTCATACACGACACCCTGTCCCCAAAAGGCGGCATCGCCATGAATTTGCACGCCCAGCACCTGATCGTAACGGCCTTGCCGACGGTCGACTTTTGCACGAACGGCCCCCGCTACAACCGGATTGATGATTTCCAAATGGGACGGGTTGAATGCCAACGCCAAGTGCATCGAACCGTTGTCGAGTTCGTAGTCGGCAGAGAAGCCTTCGTGATATTTGACGTCCCCACTCATTAAGTCTACGAGGCCGCTATCCATCTTGCCCTCGAAGATCGAGAACAAGGCTTCCGGCATTTTGCCCATCAAATTGATCAACATATTCAGTCGGCCTCGATGAGCCATACCAATGACGATTTCACGCACTCCCTGCTGATCGGCATGCCGAATCAACACATCCATCATTGGAATCAATGCCTCCCCACCTTCCAGAGAAAATCGTTTCTGGCCGACATACTTGACGTGCAGGTATTGCTCCAACCCTTCTGCCGCTGTCAGTCGATTCAGCAGCCGTCGCTTGAATTCACTGTCATAACTGGGTTTGCCCAAGGTTCGCTCAAAGCGATCCTGCAACCAACGGCGCTGGCCGACATCGGAGATATGAATGTATTCCAGGCCAATGTGTCCCGTGTAGGTTTTGCTCAATCGGTCTTCAATTTCTCCCAGCGTCAAATTCGGCGGAGCCACCAAGGTGCCGGTATTAAACACCGTTGCTCGATCGGCATCGTCCAAGCCCTGAAAGTAGAGGTCCAAATCTGGCACAGGAGGTGGCGGGCGGAGCTGAATCGGGTCAAGATCGGCACGCAAATGGCCGAATAGACGATAGGCACGAATAAGGCGCAAGACAGCCGCTTGTTTCGCAGCCCAGGTGGCTAATTGCCCCCCCGAAGGAGTAGCCCCAGCAATAACTGCACCGGGAGCCGAGGCAGCCGCTTCCTGGAGCGCTTGAATAACCGTATTATGATCCAGATCCTGTTGGCCGTTTCCTTGCCCCTGCAGCTCTTCAAAATACCGCACCCAATTTTCTGGAACATCACCACGACGTTGCAAGTAGCGGGCATACAACTCCTCGACAAAAGGAGCGTTCCCCGCAAACAAATAGGAATCTCTTCGACTATCCAACCAACTACGATTCGAAATCATTTTGTCTCAACCCCAGACCGACTTCAACAGCCCCCAACAGTGGATTCATGTAAAATCTGAAATGTAACATATCAAACGTCATAATCCACCACAGAAACTTCGCGCGTGCAAATCTATTTCTACATCCATTTGACTATTGACTTTCGCGCCTCTCGCTGTGTACTTTTCTTAGGTATCTCGCAAGTGATTCGTGGACTACAAGGGCTGCTGCATGGTGCGAATGCCCGCTATCAATGGAGAAAAAACGAAATGAAAGTACCCCATAAGAAATCAACGGGCTTTACGTTGGTCGAACTCTTGGTTGTGATCGCCATTATTGCGCTGCTTGTGGCTATCGTCTTCCCGGCCATTAACAACGCGCTGCTGCGTGGCCGAGTTACCGCGACCTCAGTGAATGGACGCAACATTTATCAGGCCATTATCGGCGCTCAGACTTCTGACATTTATTTGTCTGCCGCGTCTGTCTTCCCGAATGAAGATTATGACGATACTCGTGCCTACTTTGACTACTTGGTCACCAGCGGTGTGATGAATGTGGGCTGGAGCTTCTTTGCGGCTCCTGGTGTTCCGGCCACAAGTGACCGGGATGAATTCATTGGTGATGAACGACATAATGCATGGCGGGTGGTGGACCGATCCGAGCGTCTACCGGAAACAGCGCCCTTCTTGATGACAAAAAACATCGCCGAAGGTGCAGTGACGTTAGGGGCTATGGACATCAGTGACGACGCGATCGAAAATCTGGATGGGCATCCTTTCCAAAGTCGGGGCTTTGCGTTTGTGACCCGAGGCGGTGGTTCCTATGCATTAGCGGGTGAGCAATTCGTCAATCGCGTGATGAATGAGCTGTTCCGCATCGAAGACCGGAACAACAACCCGCTGCCGCAAGACGTGCTCTTGCCGTAAGCACGTTTGCGATTCAACGAATTATAATCCCCTCTCCGCATGGAGAGGGGATTTTTCGTTTACGGCGCTCAACGTTCGCGCTTATAGTCTACTTCAGAAAAAGGAGTGCTTATGTGCGGAATCGTCGGATATGTCGGCAAAAGAGATGCCACCCCCCTCTTACTGGATGGCTTGAAGCGGTTGGAGTACCGCGGTTATGACTCAGGTGGGATTGCCGTTCATACACCGGACGGCATCCAAATCCGCAAGTGCATGGGGCGGCTTACCGAGTTAGAAAAAGACCTGACTGCCAATGCATTAATCGGTCGCCCAGGCATCGGTCATACGCGTTGGGCCACTCACGGGGAACCATCCCAACGCAATTCCCATCCCCACCAAGCAGGCGCTGGAGAAGTCATCGTTGTTCACAACGGGATCATTGAAAATTACCAAGAATTAAAGGAACAACTGCGCTCTGCCGGTCATGAATTCTTGTCCGACACGGATACAGAAGTCATCCCCCATCTCATTCAACAAGAATTGGCGGATGGCGCCGCCAGTCCTGATGCCGCCATTCGTCAGGCGCTGAAAAAGGCTCGCGGGGCCTATGCTCTCGGCATTCTTTTTAAAGATGATCCTGACAAGGTCTATGCCGCCCGGCTGGGCAGTCCGCTGATTGTCGGTTTGGGTGAAGATGAGACCTTCATCGCCAGCGACGTGCCTGCTATCGTCAACCAGATCCAGAATGTCATCTATCTGAACGACGGCGAAATCGCCATCCTCTCGCCGGAGGGTGTCGCGATCCAGAACCTCGCTGGCGAATCCATTGAACCAGAGATCAAGCCCGTGGACATTGCGCCCGAAGCGGCGGAAATGGCCGGTTTTGAAACCTTCATGATGAAGGAAATCCATGAACAGCCCAGAGTCCTCCGGAGTCTGCTCGAAAAACATGTCGATCGCGAAGATACCGTCATCGTACCCGAGATCGGATTCAGCACGGATTATTTTCAACAACTCCGACGCATTATGATCGTGAGTTGCGGGACCGCCTACCATGCTGCAATGTATGGCAAGTTCCTTTTGGAACACCTGACGGGGCTGGCCGTGGAAACTGATTTAGGCAGTGAATTCCGATATCGTTCACCTCGCATCGAAAGCGATACACTGTTCGTTGCCGTATCGCAATCCGGAGAGACAGCTGACACGCTCGCCTCGCTGCGTCTTGCCCGGGAGAAAGACTGCAAGGTTCTTTCGATTTGCAATGTCCCAGGCAGTTCCCTTGTTCGAGAAAGCGATTCCGTCCTCTTTACTGAAGCAGGACCCGAGATCGGTGTCGCATCGACCAAGGCATACACAGCACAACTGATGGCATTTGGACTGCTTGCTATCCATATTGGCCGGGCACGAGGCGAGATCAGCGAAGAAACAGAACAGCAACTGATGAAAGCGTTACGCGCCGTGCCAAATGCGATCCACTACATGCTGGAACGTGCCGATGACATTCAGGCGATTGCGGACAAGCATCACGATGGCCCCAGCGCCCTGTATCTCGGGCGTCGCTTTAACTATCCAACGGCTTTGGAAGGGGCCTTGAAAAACAAGGAAATTTCCTACCAGCACGCCGAAGGCTATGCCGCAGGTGAAATGAAGCACGGTCCCATCGCCCTGATCAACGAGTATCTCCCCGTGATTTGCATTTGCACGCAAACCGAGGATGAAGTGTACGAGAAGATGATCTCCAACATGAAGGAAGTGGAAGCGCGTCATGGCCGCATTATCGCAGTAGCGACAGATGGCGACAAAGTGGTTGCTGATTTTGCGGAAGATATCATCTATGTGCCACCCATCCACGAGGAATTTTCACCGATCGTAAATGTCGTAGCCTTGCAGTTACTTGCCTACTACGCAGCCCAAGCCCGCGGTACTGATATCGACAAGCCCCGCAATCTGGCCAAGAGCGTCACCGTGGAATAGACGCGTTTAGGCAGCTTGTCAAAAGACAGCAGAGACCACAACAGGGGCTGGGGCTGTTTTCCACTCAATGGAAGAAAAAACGCGGGTTTTCCATTCAATGGAAACTTTTTGAGGCGATTTTCCTGAGTTCCGAATTGGGACACCCAAAAGTGCAATCGCGACA
>SLBD01000086.1 GCA_007126515.1 Kiritimatiellia bacterium | reverse complement strand
AGACCGCCGTCGCCCAATCGCGCCGGTTCAGATTGCTGAACACCTCGACATCCGTGATGTCGGCGCGGGCATTGGGCCGAAACACAATGTGAATCGGAAACGAATCACCCTCGACCTCGTTTACAAAGAAGTTCGAGGTCGTGTAGTTGGCATTGAGTTCGTTTACGGTCAACTCGGGAATGTTGTAGTTAAAGGTGGCGATGTAAGTTGCATCCATATTACTGCGAAATTTGCGTTCACTTGGATTGGTTCCGTCCGCCGATACATAGACAGCGAGCCGATACGTCCCAGGCCGAGTTACACCAGCCAAAATATCTATGCCCTCAGTAATCGTTTGCCAAGTTTGATTGTTGTTCCCCCCATCATTGCTCAACCAAGGCAAGCCGAACGTCGAAAAGGTTTCAGGAGGAGCATTATCGATGGCGTAAACCGCATAGTGGAATGTTGCTCCCGTGACATCGCTCCAGTTATCTTTCCATGTCTTCGCCTCTCCACCCGCTAGGATCAGCGAATTTTGCGTGGAGATGAAGTCGCCGAGAAACATTCCGTCGAAATCATCAGCGTTGGTATATGTATTCCCTCCCCCATTGATGTTGAGGAAGATTCCCGCATCAAAGATACCCCAATCAGCAACGGCCACTCGCCCCCAACCAGCAGCCCAAAAACTAATGATGAACGCGCACACAAAACGCCAACGAAACAAATCATTCATAGATACCCTCTTATTTGAATAGGCAAAATATACAAAACTGACTAAAGAAAATCAATCGGAGCTTGAGGAGGGAGCGCTTCCCGATTGCTGCCATTCAAATGATTCGTAATGTTTATGATTGTGCTTTCTAAAAGAATCCCTACTATTCCCCCCAGCTGGCGAAAAGAAGAGAACTGCGGCGAGTTAGTGTAGTGACCGGCAAGACCCGGTTCGAATGCTTGAACGAATCAAGCGCTTGGACGTGGCCTTCGATAGGCAGTAGAAAGAGAAATAGTATAGCATGGGAACGAAGTTATATGTAGGCAACTTGTCCTACCAAACGACAGAAGATGATCTACGCAGTCATTTTGAACAGGCAGGCCCGGTTAGTAGCTGCGATTTGATTCTCGACAAATTCACCAGTCGCTCGCGCGGTTTTGCGTTCGTGGAAATGGGCACCGAAGAAGGTGCACAGAAAGCCACAGAATCGCTGAACGGCCAGGAGTTAGATGGCCGTGCCCTCGTTGTCAATGAGGCGCGTCCCCGCGAAGATCGTGGCCCTCGAGGCGGCGGCGGTGGTGGCTACGGCGGTGGCGGTGGCTACGGCGGCGGCGGTGGCGGTTATGGTGGTGGCGGCGGTGGCGGCGGCTATGGCGGAGGACGCGGCGGACGCGCTTCCGGCAAAGGCAGCCGACGCGGCATCCGTAACGATAAGCGCGACGGCGGCTGGTAAGCTAGTTGTTGTGAACATCGGTTTTGAAAACCGCCATTCTCCTTGGGGATGGCGGTTTTCTCATGCAAATGAATTCATTTGTCAGCTAATCGAAGGCAGGCGCGACATACTGAAAAAGGAGATAAAATGAAACTAGTAGCAGCTCTTCTCACCTTCATGGCCGCCGCTCGGGGATATGCGCTTCAATCCGGGGATCAAGTGCCAACGATGTCCTTGCCTTCAACAAGTGGGGCTCCAATGAGCCTATCCGACTTCGAAGAGTCGTGGATTGTCCTGTATTTTTACCCGCGCGCATTCACGCCAGGTTGTACCGCTCAATCTTGTTCACTTCGAGATGAGTTCGGAGAAATCCAAGACCGAGGAGCTGTTATTCTCGGAGCCAGCCTTGATTCTCCGGAGAGACAAGCAGATTTTAAGGCCGAACATCACTTGCCCTTTGAGCTACTCAGTGATGAAAATCGTGAATTGGCTAGGGCATTCGATAGCCTCATGCGGGGAGGATTGATGGCACAGAGAAAGACCTTCATCATCGCCCCCGGTGGCACGGTTGCCTATCGCTTTGACCGCCCCGCGACAACTAATCACGCAGATGAAGTGATTGAAAAACTGGATGAACTCATCCGTGCGGCCCCATGAGCGCTTCGCTCTCCTACATGGAATCGCCCGATCTCCGCTTCATGAAGATGGCTTTACGACAAGCGGTTCGCGCCGAGGAACTGGGCGAGGTCCCCATTGGAGCCGTCATTGTTGGTGCAGACGGAACGCTTTTGGCGCAAGCTCATAACTCGACCGAATCTCTCAAAGATCCTACAGCACATGCAGAAATTCTTGCGATCACTCAAGCAGCGGCCGCTATTGGAGACTGGCGTCTGGAAGGCACAACTCTCTATGTGACGAAGGAGCCCTGTCCGATGTGTGCCGGAGCGATCGTATCGGCCCGAATTCCTCGCGTCGTGTGGGGATTAACGGATCCCCTCCGCGGCGGCGCTTTATCTCGTTTCCAGATCCTCAATGATCCGCAGCTAAACCACCGTGCTGATTGCTGTAGTGGTGTGCTGGAAGAGGAGTGCCGCGAGCTCGTCCAACGCTTCTTCAAAGCGCGTCGAGGGACGCATCTAGAATCAACCACGGACGATCTGGATCTTCAATAGGATGCGGCTGAAGAACTATTTGTGGATTGGCAAGTCCATGCCGCAAGGATGTTTTCTCTTCGGCGTGGATCAACCAAACAGTGGGTTGACGTCCAGCATCCAGCGCTGCGATGTGCTGCCAAAGTAATTCTTCCTGCAATTGACTGTGCGCTGCCAGCAACATCAATAGACGCGGGGTCCAGGCTGTCGATAGATCCATAAAGCGGACCCGATGCGTCCAAACCAGCCATCCCAACTCGTCACTGGCAAAGCGGTCCCGAGACAAACCGTATTCGTCAATCGCCTCAGAAATCAATTGGCGATGAGCATCTAACTGTGCCAACTCTTGCCGCTGCGTCCGGACATCGTTCGACAAATTCAACACGGTCATTAAGACCAGGATCCCGCCGGCACCGCCCCACCAGACATTAAACGCTCGGTCCGTGGTTAATAATGGTAATTTCTTTCCCAGGAAAGATTGGAGAATAAATGGAAAGCGAACAACGCCATACGAAACGAGCAAGATCATAACGGGCCGCATGGACGCCGCAATCAATGCGAAAGAATGCCCCCCTAAATACGGGTACAAAGGCCCCATGAGCACCGGCATAATCAGAGGCGGAAGCAAGAAGAAGCTCAGCACACGACTTTCTCGAGTGCGAATGACTTGATAGAGCAGGAGCAGCCAACCCAATGCGAAAAAGAGGCGCGCCCAAAAACCAGGCGGCATCGCTTCCGAACGCATGAGGCTCCGAGCTTCGGTCGTTCCCTCTCCGATCCAAGACACCGTAGCGGACCAAGCCGCAGCTGACCCCAGTTCCACCCAATCATTGGCCGCCATTGGCACATCCGGTAAACGTGGCCAAGGGACGCGTATTGGCTGGGCCTGATTCCAGAGGAAGATCGGCAAAACCAACAGGGCCATCAACAGGATCCCATTCACCCCCCTACATAAAGAAATCGCCAACTTCGGTTTTTTATCAGCCGGCAGACAAGACATCAGCAACGCATGTACCCATAACAGGATCCAGACCACCACAAATTCCAATCTCAACCACATGGCCAATCCAATATAGAGAGACGAACGTTTGGGCAGCCCCTTACCCGTTCGTGAAAGACTTTCGATATGCTCCACAATCGCCGCCAAAATCAGACACATCGCCAGAGGAGTCGAGGTCCCGGACAAACTCAGAGTCGCCAAGCGCGGTGTCAGCACCAGGAGCGCAGCTGTGAAGTATCCGTAAAAGGGATACGGGAATACAGAGCGACACAGCCGAATGAGCAGCAGGACAGTTAGCGCCCCAAATAGCACGCCCAACAAAGTAGCTACAGCTGATGGATCGCGAATCACAACCGAAACAGCACCGATCAGACCATGCCACAACGTGTCATGCAGCATCGGGATTGTTTCGGTTCGGCTCGCACCATATATGCGGGCCTCCACCAACGTCCGCCCCACGACCAAACTCCGATAAGCTTCATCCGCCACATAAGCACGCTCGCCGTCTGGGGTACGTTGCGAGGACAACGCCATCAACACAACGACGAGATATGCCAGCAGAGGCAACAGCCAACTGACAAAACGCAGCGCCCGCCATTTCATTACATTCATGAAGACCTACCTACTCTGTGGCCGGTGACACCAACACCATCTTTTCCGGCACAATCACTGGATGCCGAGCTCCTTGAACCCAGTATCGATGCCCATCAATACGGAGGGTATGCCCTAAGAGAGATTGAAGTTGAGATTGATTTCCCCTCACATAAGCAAGAGTTTCAATGGAGTTTCCCCGCTGATGGGTCAGGCGATAACGACTGGGACGCCCAAAGACGAATCCAGCAGGGCGCAGCACACCTTCTACCTGCACAGCTTCGCCCTGCCCGGCCAGAGGAATCAGGACCAAATCTGTAGGAGGTTCAGGTGGAGGTCGCTCAACCACAGGGGCAGCAACGGCTGCTGGCGGTACGGGCGTTGGTTCGGGCGGCAAGATCGGATCTGCCAACGCAGCTGGCTCCATATCCTCCGCTTCCGCCGCTACTTCAGGCTGTGACCCTTCCGTTGCCACAGGTGCCACAGATTCCACATAATCTTTTGCAATCCAAATGGAAGCACCCGGTGGCGGTCGGATCGAAATCCAGTCCGTAAATTCACCCACCGGCTCGATCGGGTCTCCTCGCTCAAGCAAAGCCACGACCGCAAAATTCACACCAGGTCCGGCCCGCACATTCAGTCGCGAACCGACCACCACGTTGTTTTCCACAAAATCACCGTGCACCCAAAATTCGGTGCCTGCCGGAGGGACAATTTCAACCCATAGATCCGTCATCGATTTTGCAACAACGAGGTCACCACGCTCGACTTGCCCGACAATCTCCGCATGCGTATCTGGACGGGCCCGCAAATTGACCCGAGACCCCACAACGCGCATTTCTTCCGCAGTGCTCCGCATCACCACAAATAAACTCAACAAAACAATCAGGCCGATTTTCATCATGCCTTATCGATACCACAGACACTGCGACAGAATCAAGTGATCAAAACTCTTCCGCTCCTTGCGAACGCCAGTTCTGCCATACATTCACGATCAATGTGATTTGCGATCTGCAAGAGTAGTGCCCACAGCCAACGGCTTCACCCGAACACATTTCTGCTGACAACGACTGCAATACAAGGTGCGCAGCGGCAATACCGAGGCGCACATTCTCGCCCAAGCGACTTGGTGAATGCGACGCATTTTGTCGCCGCACCTTGGACAACGATCTGAATTTAATCGAGTTGAGCGGCGCAGAAAAAACCGCATCCCAAAAATCGCGATCACAAGGATCGCGATCACAAGGATCAAAACAAGCACAAGGCCATCATAGTCCCCCATGTAGCGCCCAAGATCGGGAACATCTAGCAGATCAGTCATTACTTCTTCTCTATTCCGTCACTGGCCTAGGAACTCCGTTTCCGCCCCAATTGCGTCGCCAGGCCCGCTTCAAACACAAAAGCAGGTGGCATAAATCGATCCAAGCGTCTCACCATATCCTCGACGGCTTTAATCCGCCGGATGCAGACATCATAACTCAGCCGACTGGCTTGCTCGCGCAACACATCTGACTCTTCCGGGAAACGTAAATAGGTGGATTTTCCTGCGCCCAGGCTGAAGTAAAGCAAATCACGCTGCCACGCCAAGAGCAGTTTCAATACACCCGCTTGTTGCTCTTTTAGAGCGGCCGACACACGAGCATCAAATACTTCCTCATCGTCAGTTTCTTTGTTGAAATCTGCCTTCATTTCTTTTTCGATGCGACTTTTCGTCGATTTCAGCACATTCGCCAGCGCTTCGGCCCCTAAAAAGACTTCGACCGGATCTTGACCGCCAAAAGCGCGTAGCACGTCTAATGTGGGCTCGCGCCATTGCCCATTCAATTCTGGCTCCTGAAAAGACAAAACGATGCGATGACAGCGAGAAGAGATCGTCGGCAACAAAGCCTGCTCTGCATCCGTCACCAGCAAAATCAGCGTCTGCCCCGTCGGCTCCTCCAATGACTTGAGAAATGCATTCGCCGCACTGTCTGTCATCCGGTCTGCGCCCAAAATCACGGCCACCTTCCAGGCACCTTCCGAGGCCGTCCGCTGGATGCGGCGATTCAGATTGCGAATCGAATCAATACTGATTTGGCGGCTCTTCGATTGAGGTTCCAGCCAAATCACATCCGGATGCGCCCCTTTCAGCAATCGTTCCATCAACTGCGGATCGTCATCAACATCGTACAACATGGCCAGAATCGCCTCAGCAAAGCGCCGGCCCATTCCGCGCGGATCCCCGACCAGCACATAAGCATGGGCCAATCGGCCATGCTCCAACGCATGGCAGAAGCCTTTCCATTGGGCCGCACACTCATCCGCGACATTCACGACAAATCAGCTCCCAAATCTCTTGCTCTATATCATCTGGATTTCTCATCCCATTGATCTTGCGAAAGCGCTCTGGCCACCGTTTCGCCAACTCCAAATATCCACCGCGAACTCGGTCATGAAATTCCCTGGCCTCCTGTTCAATACGATCCAGTGGAGTGTCCTTCTCCCGATGACGATCCGTAATCCGTCGAAAACCTTCATCCAAATCGACATCCAGCAGCAAGGTCAAATCAGGACTGGCATCGGCAATGGCAAAGGCATTGATGGCAATCATTTGCTCAATATCAAAGCCCCGACCATAGCCTTGATAGGCTGTTGTCGAATCTGCAAAGCGATCGCACACCACCCATGCTCCCCGGGCCAAAGCGGGCGCAATCACATGAGCCACCAACTGGGCACGACTGGCAGCAAACAATAACACTTCCGCTCCGGGACTAATCGGTTCTCCCGATGCATTGTGCTGCAAAAGATCTCGGATGACTTCACCTGTCGGGGTTCCTCCCGGCTCCCGCGTATAGAGCACTTCCAACCCGTCGGCTTGCAGACGAGCGATCAAGCGTTGCGCTTGTGTCGTCTTCCCTCCGCCCTCCGGTCCTTCAAATGAAATAAACCGACCTCGTTGTCCTGTTGAAGATCCTGTCATAGCATCCATTCCTTTTACGCTGAGGCCGCAGTATCCCAACCCCATGCAGCTCTGTCACTTCATTTTTCCGGAATCCAGCTCGATAGGATTGTTATGCACGGAATTAATAATTACATTATGCGCATATGCGCATATGCGCATGAATAAACAAGTAAGAAGCGCACTTGAAATTTAGAAGAAAATGGCGAAACTTACGCGAGTTTATTTGTAAGGAGATGTCGGATGTTTTTCTTGGATCCACTGTATATCATATTAGCTTTGCCCGGACTGCTGTTCGGCCTGTATGCATCGATGAAAACCAAAAGTACGTTTCATCGTTACTCCCGCTATGCGGCCGCTTCGCGTATGACGGGTGCCCAAGCTGCCCGCCGTTTACTTGATCGCGAAGGCTTGCACGATGTTCGTGTCGAACAAGTGCAAGGATTCCTGAGCGACCACTACGACCCGCGTCATCGCGTCCTGCGCTTATCACCAGATGTCTACAATTCGCCGTCGCTTTCAGCCATCGGGGTCGCCTGTCATGAAGCGGGCCATGCGATTCAACACGCGGCGCATTATGCCCCCTTGCAATGGCGCTCGGCCCTGGTTCCGATCACTCAATTCAGCACGAACGCTGTTTATTTCATTTTTCTTGCTGGTCTGTTCATGAATCTCCAGCCACTGATGCACGCTGCGATCATAATGTTTAGTGTCGTGGTGCTGTTCACTCTAGTCACTCTGCCAGTGGAATGGGATGCTAGCGCCCGGGCAAAGCGACTGATGGTGTCCGCGGGGATTGTTAGCGAGCGGGAACAAGTGGATGCAGGACGAGTCCTCAACGCCGCGTTCTTGACTTATGTCGCGGCGCTGGTCAGCTCGATCCTGACCCTGCTCTACTACATCATGCGCGCCCGCCGCTGAGGGCGGGGCCTACAGTCCCGCCTCCCGTTGTAGGCCGGGGCTCTGTCCCATACCTCTCTACAGACAAGATGCCTGTTCCACCCTAATAGAGCCAGAATAAGACAAATATCAGGGAATTTAAATGCGTCTGCCTCGTCACAATCGCGGCATCTCCGAGCTCCGCCGTCCACAGTATGGGTATCAATCGGGCAAAAATCGCAGCCTGAAGAAGCGATGGGATTCACCCACCGGAAGATGAATGGAGTCGCCAGGCTCCAGCTCTTCGGCATTCAAATCAACAAAATCATTTCTCAAGTCATCTGCAACTTGGAGACGATAGCGCCGCCCCTCTTCCGGAGCGATAAACGATAAGTTCTCGTCTGGCAATATCTCAAACCGGAAGTCATCTT
>SLBD01000058.1 GCA_007126515.1 Kiritimatiellia bacterium | reverse complement strand
GGCTATACACGCTCAGGAAGACAGGCCCTTGCGTGAATGCAAAATCGGCGTAGGGTCGCTGTCCATCCGCCACGGCCCGGGCACCAAGCAGATACCAGCCCTCGTCTTGGTTCAATTCACCTCGATACAGATTCAGAAATGCAATCAGGAATCCCACAAACAAAGTCACTCCGGCCATGCTGTATAGCCATGATCGTCCAAATGACTTATTTTGATTCATCACGAGGTCGGCTCCGCAAACGCGTCCAAAAACTGTTCCAGGACTTGCTGCCCAGCAATCAATTCCTCAATGTCGATGTATTCATCCTTGGTATGCGCCTGCGCAATACTACCCGGACCAAACACGACCACTTCTTTGCACGTCATCCCAAAAGCGCCCGCATCGCTGTACCACGCTGCGGTTGTCACCTCTGCAGGCCGACCGCTGGACTCGATTGCCTGCCTCAATTGGCAAACCAAGGGGGCCGCCGGATCCGTAATAAAGGGCATGCCTGCCTTGATGATTTTCAAGGTGTAGGCGCGGATGCGTCCCTCCAGTTTCATCTGCTCCAACTGCTGTTCAAGCGGTTGCAGAAAATCGTCAGGAGATTCGCCGGGGACGATGCGGCGATCAATTTCAACCCGGCAATGATGAGGGACAATATTGATGGCCATCCCTCCTTCAATACGTCCAACATTGAGTGTGGGAGATCCGAGCGCCGCATCCCCATGCCGCTCGCAGTCAGCAGCGATTCGAGTTTGTAGCCATCCCAACAAATCCGCCATAGCATTGATGGCGTTTAACCCTTTGGTGGGTTCAGAACTGTGCGCCAATTCACCACTCAACGTCAATTCCACCCACAGCGCTCCTTTGTGCGCATGCACCACATTCAGATCTGTGGGCTCGAGAATGATCGCAGCATCCGCTCCCACTCCCTGCTCAACCAACCGCTCGGCTCCGAGATTCCCTTTTTCTTCGCCAAATGCGCCCACAAATAAAATCCGCACACCGGCCTGAGCCAACCGTTCCAATCGTTCTGGTGTCAAGGCGCATAAAGCGGCCGCCATCGGCCCTTTGGTATCGCATGAACCCCGCCCGTGCAGACGACCGTTTTCGATACGTGGATCAAATGGAGAGATCACCATGCCTTCCACGCCCACCGTGTCGGTATGAGCTTCCAAGAGCAACGTTCGAACTGGGGCCGCGGGTCCATAGGACGCAATCAGATTGGGCCGCTCAGGTGTGGCGCGATCCCACTCGATCTGAAATCCTTTTCCTGAGAGATACTCCGCCAGAAATTCGGCGACACGAAATTCATTGGCAATCTCCGGATCACGGGTGTGTTCCGGATTCACGCTGGGCAGCGCAACGAGCTGCTGCAGACACTCTACGACTTTGTCATTGTGTGACATATGGGATCGTCCCAATCGATCTACACGTTCAACAGCGCTGCCGTCTGAGCTTTCATGAGTTCGGCAATGCCCTGATCCGCCAGTCCCAGCATCTGATTCAATTGATCCCGCGTATACGGATCCCCTTCGGCTGTGCCCTGAACTTCAACATATCGTCCCGATCCGGTCATCACCACGTTCATGTCCACACTGGCCGCCAAATCTTCCTCATAACAAAGATCCAGCATGGGCACCCCATGAACAATCCCTACACTGACAGCAGCAATGGATTCCAAAATCGGATCTTCATCCAGCAACTCATCGGCCAACAAACGGTCAATCGCCAACCGCAAAGCCACATAGGCTCCTGTGATGGCTGCCGTACGGGTACCTCCATCGGCCTCCAAGACATCGCAATCGACCCACAATGTGCGAGCCCCAACCCGTTCTAAATCGACCACCGCCCGCAGCGAGCGGCCAATCAATCGCTGAATTTCTTGGGTCCGTCCACTAATCTTCCCCTTTGCCGACTCGCGCGAACTACGATCGGGTGTCGCATACGGCAACAGACTGTATTCTCCAGTCAACCAGCCACCCTTCACCTTCTGCGCCTGCATCCAGCGTGGCACTTTTTCATCGACTGATACAGCACATACCACTTGCGTTCGTCCGACCTTAATCAGACACGATCCTTTGGCTGCTGGGGCGACATGCAATTGACATTCAACAGGGCGCCCAATATTCAGTGCCCGACCATCAGATCGTTGTTCCACCTGCTCCATATTCCCCTCCTTTTCGCTTAAATTACTAGCCAGCTTCGCTGAAAGTGTTCAGGCTAATAGCCCGATATCCCTGAACTCTGAACACTTCAAGCCTCGGCTCTCCACAAGCCGCAGGAATCATTCTTTGACTCATTTACTCGAACAATTGCCGATTAATGAGCTAATCCATCCGCTTAATTAAAATAAAGCCCAACACTTCGCCAATGATCACAGGGATCCAAATGATTAAATCTGGGTGAAGATGAGGACGCTTGACCAATGCTCCGGCCACAATAATGAAGAAATAAAAGAGAAATACCAGCAACAAACTGATCACGATGCCGATAGACGATTCGCGTCGACGCGATTTCATTCCCAAAGGAATCCCTAGGAGCGTAAACGCGAAACAGGAGAGAGATAAAGCCAAACGCTCATTCGCCTCAACTAAATACCCCATCCGTGCCTGTCTCAACTCCAGACCATCAAACTGTGAATAGACTTCACGGACATTTCGGATCACATGAGTTAACTCTGCGAGTGTCATTGATGACTTGGTTTTACTGATCGCCCCGCGTCGCAGCATCCGCGAGAAATCAAGTGGAACCGGATAGTGCTGAGCATGAATCGTTCTTCGCCGATGTGGATCATCCGGGAATGAGTCATCGGGTTGATCAATTCGCACATCATAGAGATCGATCAGCATCAAATGCTCTTCGGGCATGGACAATTCACCGCGGCGCGCCCGCACCGTGCGAGTGATTTGATCCCCGTCCAAGGTGTACACAATCACATCGCTGACCTGATTCCGATCTTTCCGTCCCACATAGACCATCATCCCTGGGAAATCGCGGACAAATCGCCCTTCTTCCAACAAACTGATGGGATCCTCTACACCCAAATTCACGAGGGCCTGTCGCCGCGCCCAATGAGCATTTGGGGCCACGGTAATGTTTAAGTAGACGCAAATCAGAGAGAGTACGATCGAGGCAAAAATGATCGGCGAAATGATTTGCCACATGCTCAACCCCGAGGCGCGCATCGCCGTCAGCTCTCCATCCAACGACAAGCGCCCGAAGAGCAGCAATACGGCCGTCAACGTGCTCATGGGAATCGAAAACGTTAGGATGTAAGGGATGTTGTATGTAAATGCGCGCAGGATAATCAATGGCGATACGCCGCGAGCGATCAGGTCGATGGCCTGAATGACAGCGCCGACACACATGACAAAGGTAAAGACCAGCAGCGTCATAAAAAAGACAACTGCATAATCCGCCAGCATATATCGATTCAAAACACGCATAGCGCAAATCTACATTGTAACCTTAGACGGGCTGCTAAACCGGCACCCAATGCGCCAGCCGCAGAGGGCTGGCCTCCAATGCATCGCAGGTGTAGGCCCGGGCTCTGTCCCCGGCGATTTTTCGCTAAGGATTCGACACTCAACGCCCCCCCATCCTCTCCGCCGATAAGACGGTATTAAACAGCAGCATGGTGATGGTCATGGGACCTACGCCTCCCGGGACAGGCGTGATCGCAGCGACCTTATCGGCGAGCCCTTCGTAATCCACGTCTCCAACCAATCGATAGCCGCGAGGTCGCGAAGCATCTTCAACGCGATTCACGCCCACATCGACCACCACAGCCCCCTCGCGCACCATATCCGCTGTGACCGTATTCGGCCGCCCTGCGGCAGCGATGACTATGTCCGCCTGTCGAGTATGATAGGCCAAATCGGTGGTCCCTGTATGGCACAGCGTCACCGTTGCATTGCCTAACTCATTCTTCAACGTCAGCAGATTCGCCAACGGGCGACCGACAATATTACTCCGACCCGCAATCACTACGTGCTTCTTGGAGGGCGCATGGCCCGATCGATGCAACATATGCAAGATGCCATGCGGCGTGCAGGGCAAAAATGTCGGCAACCCGAGCATCATCCGCCCGATACTCACTGGATGAAATCCATCGACATCTTTATCAGGATCAATGGAGGCAATCACATCCTGCTCCATGGAACTGTCCGGCAAAGGCAATTGGACCAAAATGCCGTGGATGGCCGGGTTCTGATTGTAGCTATGAACCACACCCAAGATCTCTTCACGCGACGCGGTGGCGGCCAATCGGATTTCCTCAGAATGGATCCCTACTTGTTCGCACGCTTTTTCCTTCGCCGTCACATAGGATCGGGAGGCAGGGTCATCTCCAACCAGTAACACCCCCAAGCCGGGTTTGATGTCCTTTGCTGCCAACGCTTGCACCCGCGCCTTTAGTTCCTCTCGCATCTCTGCAGAAATTGCTTTTCCATCTAAAATCATTCGTTTCCTCCAATTCGTTCATGAATGGTTCCCGGACGATCCCGCAAGTGACTGCCACCACGGTGATGCCAGACAGCCAGCGCTTCGCTCACAATACTCAGCGCCACCAATTCCGGGCCCTCTCCACCTATATCTAAACCAATGGGTCCATATAAACGGCTTTGTGCAGCCGGATCAACCTGATTCAGGATCTCGTCACGACGATCACGCGGCCCCAGCAAGCCGATGTACGGCACGGGCGTGTCGGCCAATTTCTTCACCCACGCAAGATCGTGCTGCAATGTATGCGTTTTGACGACTGCCAACACCCGCTCGTTCAAGACGAGGCCATTGCTATCGTCGTCCGCTCGAACTTGAACGCGCTGCCGCGCCAGCGGAAATCGACGTTCAGTCAGGTATCCGGAACGATGATCAGCCACGATGACGCGAAAACCGACTTGATGCGCCATCTGCACGAGGGGACGGGCATCATCCCCTGCCCCCAGCACAAGCAAGGTTGGCGGTGGCTCAAGCACTTCTTCAAATCCTGACCACGGCTCAGCGGATTCGGAACGCGGCAATAGCCTACATCTCCCTGCCTCGTCGAGTCGGACTACTAACGCTTGATCGCCATGCAGCGATTCACAGGCCGCCTCCACCCAATCCAGATCTCGTTGAGGAGCAAGGGGGACCATCTGCAAATCGATCTTGCCGTTGCATCCCAAGCCCAGTCCCCAGACCGTGTCCTCTAAATCGCTCGTATCATAATGGATATGACGAGGGGCATCGGCCTCGATCACAGCCAATCCATTCTCTCGCACATCTTCTTCCAGGCAACCGCCACTAATGTTGCCAAGCATGGCCCCGTCCGACTCAATCAAGAGCTTGGCTCCCGGGCGGCGATAGGTTGATCCTTGAATCTTCGTTACAATCGCCAAAGCCACGGCCTGCCCTTCGGCCAATACCGTCCGTGTGCGCTGCATGATTGCTTCTGTTTCCTGCCAATTCTTCATGGTGAAACGCGTCCGATAAATACTCGGTACATACCACACTCCAATTCATCTGTTTCCAGTGTCACAGAATCTGGCTCAAATCCAACGGCTCGCAAACATTCAAACCACTCTGGAATGGTAAAGATACCGCAGGTATGATGATCATGCACGGTCTGGATCGGCTTCCCATGTTCACTTAACAAGAAGACCATTTCGACATCATACGAATGATCTTTGGGATCGGGATCCCGATCCCATTGCAGGTATCGCATCGATCGCTGTTCGCCGTCATGTCCGCCGTGAGAAGTCGAGGGGGTAAAAGTCTCCTGGGTGTAATCCGGCACAAAGATGGCCGCGCCGCCCGGCACCAAATGACGATAGGCCGTCTCCATGGCAGCGCGCAAATCTTCAGGCGTCGTCATGTAGGCGATCGCATCTTGGACAAACACAGCATCAAATGTGCGGCCCAAGCGCAAAGATCGCATGTCTCCTTGAATATGTTCGCACTCAGGATTGAGCTGCTGACTGACGGCCTGCATATTCGCCGAAACGTCTGTCAACGTCATTTGAAACTGCTGCTTCAGATAGGATGCGTTGTTTCCACCACCAGCCCCCAGTTCCAGCAGCGTTTTTGGGGGAGTTTGGCAGACGGAATTCAGAATGGCAGCATACGCCCCCGCTTCTTCCTCGTATTCCTCCGGTGCCGACAACAGCGGCCACCAATCGGCATATGTGCTATAGAGAAGAGTTGGCATCAGACAAAGATGAATTGTTGTAGCAAGCCGATACGCGGAGAGGCCCCATGGTAGCCGCGCCCGTTAGGGCGTGGACGACCGCCAAAAGGCTAATCGCTGGCAACCACCCCTCTGAGATTGACCTATTCATCCGGCTGCTCCAAGCCGCTCCCGCAAGGCATCCAGCACCATGGGTGGGTTCGCTTTGCCGCGGCTGGCCTTCATGACTTGTCCCATCAGGAACTGCAATGCCGCCTGTTTGCCGCCTTGATAGTCAGCGACTGATTTCGGATTGGCTGCAATCGCTTCTTCGACCCACGCATCCAATGCCGCTGTATCGCTCACCTGAGCCAATCCTTTGGCATCTACAATCGCTTGCGGGTCTCCCCCTTGCTCCACCAATTCCGCAAACACAGTTTTTGCGCCTGGCATATTGACTACTTTATCATCTACCAACTTGATCAATGCGCCCAGAGCTGCTGGAGTGATCGGGAGATCGACAATTTCAGCATCCCGGTCAGAGAGCACTCGCATCATCTCGGTCATCATCCAATTGGAAGCGGCCTTGGCATTGCCGCTGAGCTCCGCGACTTGCTCAAAATAATCGGCAATCGCCTTCTCTGCCACCAGTACACCGGCATCATATTCCGGCAGACTGTACTCGGAGATGAATCGCTGTCGACGTGTTGCAGGCAATTCTGGCAAGGATGCTTGCCACGCCTCGATTTCAGCTTCTTCAAGTACCACAGGCATCAGGTCTGGTTCTGGGAAATAGCGATAGTCATGGGCATACTCTTTGGAGCGCATCGCCTTGGTAACTCCTTGTTCATCATCCCAGCGCCGCGTCTCCTGATAGATCTTCCCGCCTTTACGGAGCTCATCAATCTGTCGCTTGATCTCATAGGTCAAGGACCGATGCACCCCTTTGAAGGTGTTCATGTTCTTGATCTCAGTTTTTGTCCCCAGTTGTTCCTGGGACTCAGGGCGAACACTGCAATTGATGTCGCACCGCATGTTGCCCTGCTCCAAGTTACAATCGCTAACGCCGCCATACACCAAAATCTGCTTAAGCGCCTGCAGGTAGGCAAATGCTTCATCCGCCGATTCAAGGTCCGGCTCCGAGACAATCTCCATCAACGGAGTCCCGGCTCGGTTGAAATCGACGCCGCTGGCACCATCAAAATGATTGTTCTTTGCCACATCCTCTTCCAAGTGGATACGGTGAATGCGAATCGTCTTCTTCTTCCCATTCACTTCAATCTCCACCGAACCGCCTAAGCACAGAGGCTTGTCGTACTGGGAAATTTGATAGTTCTTCGGCATATCCGGGTAGAAATAACTTTTGCGATCAAACTTGCTATAGCGATTGATTTCACATCCCAACATTAAGCCAGACAACACGGTCAACTTAACGGCTTCACGGTTCAGTACCGGCATGGTACCCGGATACCCAAGACAGATGGGGCAGACATCCACATTCGGTTCACTGCCAAAGACATTGGCGCAGCCACACCAAATTTTGCTGCGGGTCTTTAACTGGACGTGGGTTTCCAGACCAATACTGACTTTGTATTCTTCGCTCATACGTCAGCCCCTCCCGCCCAAACTCCGGGCCGTCGCTGATGCCAGTCAGTGGATTGCTCATAAGCATGCCCCACCTTGAGAATCGTCTCCTCGCCAAAAGCAGGCCCCAACAGCTGTAGTCCGACCGGTAATCCCGCCTGAGTAAAGCCACAGGGCACCGACAAACCACAGATGCCAGCCAGGTTGGCAGTCACTGTAAAGATGTCACCCAAATACATTTGAATCGGATCAGCCGTCCGCTCACCCAGCCGATAGGCTGGCGTCGGGGAGACTGGCGTCAATAGAGCGTCGCACTGCGTGAATGCCTGTTCGAAATCATTTCGAATCAGCGTTCGGACCTTTTGAGCGCGCAAATAATAGGCATCATAATAACCGCTACTCAACACGTACGTGCCGAGAATGATCCGACGCTTCACCTCGGGACCGAAATGAGCCGCGCGGGTGCGTCCGTACATGTCCAACGGATCCTGCCCAGCCTCTCGGGCGCCATAGCGTACCCCATCGAATCGAGCCAGATTGGCCGATGCTTCCGCGGTGGCAATAATGTAGTACGTCGCGATGGCATATTTAGTGTGCGGCAAACTGATGTCGACCACCTCCGCGCCCAACTTCTCGCAATGCGCAACGGCCGACCGAACCGCCGCATCCACTTCCGAATCAATGCCATCAAGGAAATATTCTCTCGGCAGCCCCAATTTGAGGCCGGTTAAATCTCCTGTCAACCCCGCTTCATAATCGGGGACAGGCTGATCCAGCGACGTGGAGTCCATCGGATCGTGCCCCGACATCGCCGTCAGCAGGGCCGCCGCATCCGCAACCGTGCGCGTGATCGGTCCGATTTGATCCAAGGAGGACGCAAAAGCCGTCAAACCAAACCTCGAAATCCGTCCGTAGGTTGGCTTCAACCCCACACACCCACAAAACGACGCCGGCTGACGAATCGAACCGCCAGTATCGGTTCCCAGAGCGGCCAAAGCGATTCCTGCAGCCACGGCGGCTGCCGATCCGCCGCTGGACCCACCCGGTACATGGTCTGTATCCCAGGGATTTCGCACTGCACCAAAAGCAGAGTTCTCATTGCTCGACCCCATCGCGAACTCGTCCATATTGAGTCGACCGAGCAAGATCGCTCCTTGATTGCGTAAACGGGCAACGGCCGTGGCGTCATAGGGACTCCTGTAGCCTTTAAGAATGTCAGAGGCGCACTGGCACGGCTGCCCCGTCACGTTCAAGACATCTTTTACACCAATTGGGATGCCGCAGAGTGTCCCCCCTTCCCCGCGAGCCCGCGTTTTATCGGCGGCTCGCGCTTGAGCCAGCGCGGCTTCGCGATCCACCGAGACATAGGCATTCAGGGCTGAATTCTTAGACTCAATCGCCGCCAGCAAATCGCTAACCAGATCAACCGAGGAACATGTGCCCTGCTGTAATGCAGCGCGGGCTGTCGAAATGGATGAAAAAGCAGGTGTCGCCATTAATAAACCGCCTTATTCGATAATTTGTGGGACCATGAACAATCCCTGACGCGCTTGAGGAGCATTTGCCATCACCCTGTCATGATCCAAGCTCGGGCGCACCGCATCCTCACGAAAGACATTATGCACGGGAACCGCGTGCGCAGTCGGTTCTACACCTTCCACATCCAATTCACTTAATTCCCGCACATGAACCAGCACGTGCTCCAGTTGAGACTGGAACGTGGCAATTTCTTCGTCCGATAATTGCATACGGGCCAAGTGCGCAACATATTTGACATCAATGGCATCAGTTTGAGTCATTACTTTGATCCTTTTGTAAACAGGGATGACTTTACTCGCTTCGGGAGCGTGGGCAAGCGAAACCTACAGATCACAGGGTTTCACCAGCAAGGTACGCGTATGAAAGGCTACCAAAGAATGAAGATCACAATCAGCACATGCAACGTCAACATCAGATCCGCAGCCACCGCCCACACTGACTCGGACACCGTCATACTCTTCCCCAGTTAAAATAGCCACTTTTACCATACATGATTGCGGCGGGCCCGGTGGCGGCGACGGCTACTGCTCCAAAAGTCAGTAAAGGATGCGATAAATTCGGCCATATCCACATCGGCAAAAGCGACATTTGTTGCTTGATCAGGATTTCGCGTTTCCCAAAAGGCATCTTCATAACGAGGCAAGATCTTTTCGTAGTCGTTCTCTTCTTCCACCGACGCGCCTTTCCGCAGATAGTAGATCAAGCCCCATGATAAGGCATACTTGGCGAGTTGCTGTCCCGCCTGCCCACCGCCACGCTGATAAAAGGTATCGTAATCAAGCGCCAAGAACGCTTCAACAGGCAACGGTCCTCGCTGGGCCAAGGCCTCGACAACCTGCGCGTAGCGCTCCACCTCGTCAACACGGAATTCTCCGCGCCGACTGTCGGCGCCTTCAAAGAAAGTGGCGTGGCCCTCATTATACCAGGCAGCTGGAGTCATATAGTCGAAGGCGTAATAGATGTACTGATGAAATGCCTCATGATACACAATCTGTGCGAGACGCGACCGCTGCTCTCGCTCGTTTCGCAAGTCGAATGACCGAACCACCAACTCACGCTTCGAGGGCATCCATACGCCACCTGTATGCGCTAGGTTCGCGCCCACATAGCGGACATACTCATCACCATCTGCAAACACGCGCACCAAACTAACCGCAGCTATTGGCTGGCGCGGTGGAATGATGCGTTCATAAGCCGAGCGCATATTTTCCAGGTCTTCCTGCAAACGCTGAATAAATGAGCTTTGCCCCCGCGACAGGTCAGAAACCAAGACATAATTCGGTGTCTCAGCAAACCACCAGCCCGGCATCCCCCGAATACTGTTAATGGCCCGCTCGCGGCTTTCGAGGAAGGTAGCCGGTCTCGCTTCGGTTGACCGTTCGTCAAATGTCATAGGCTGAAAACGAGTCGCCGCCTGATCTTGGACATCCTCCACACGAGCAATGGTGCTTAACGAGCCGATAAAATCCCCCTCGATGTCACGCAGAACGGCACGTCGCCCCCATTCTGTCGGCCATTCAAAGGCAGCCACAAACCACTGTTCCGGATCCACCGCATGGACAGTGGGTGCCATGCGGAAGAAATAGGCTGCGCGAGAAGGAGCAGACGCATCAAAATCGACCGCAAAGGCAGCCGCCAAGCGAGGCCCAACCGGGATGGAACGCGGGTCATCCACAGGAGCCACGCCCACAAACAGTTCCAGCCAACGGGATAATTCCGCCCACGTGTTGGGGATAGAATCATGATTCGGGGATTGGGCCACATGAAATTCTTCGTGAGACATGTGAATCAGCCGCCCGTCCACGTCTGGAGGAAACGGTCCCAACTTACCGAGCACCAATGCCGCACCCGAAGGATCTTCCCAGCGCCCCAGGAAAACGGACGGGTACCATAGGTCGCGCGGAGCAAAACGCTCTAGGACCTCACCATCAGAACGGCGATAAAGGTAGACTTGCGGTTGGGAGAGTCCCACAGGGACCGCGCCACGCGGGATGCGAAATGACAAACCTTCCGTTGACAGCTCTTGGGTTGCACCAAACGTCAGGCCGCGACTGCGCTGTGCTTCGGCCGCGCTCGGCCACAGATGAATCAAAGCTCCAACCAGGAACCACATCCACACCCAAGAGCATTTCATAGGGTCGCTTACCTCGCTCCTTATCACCCTAATCTCACATTGCTCATCTCATGCACAAAGCTGGCTGGTAAAAAATGCTAGGCAGATCTCCGATTTGTATCAAATAATCTGAATGATTACGTCGCTGGTCGTTGTTTCTTCCTCTTCTGGAGGCTGTTCGACACGGCCGAATGTCGGCAAAATACGGTAATAGACCTGCAGCGTCAGCGCAGACATCGCGGTGCTGAAGGCATCTCCAAACCGGTCTTCAAATCCGAAGGGGATATCCGCCCCCCTCACTGCCGGACTCACAAACCGACCATCGTCTCGTTGGTTATGAATAAATTGCGGCGCGAACTGATCGTTCCAGCGACGCCATTCATCCCGATTGCCTTGCTGAAACTTCACTTGCGTAACGTAATACCATCGACTCATTGGCCATTGCTCTGGCCGATTCCATTCAATTCTCGCATTCCTCAACACGGCAATGCCATCACGCGCTTGCCGCGAATTACCATGTTCAAATAGCTGCAGCGTTAAAACTGCGGCAGCTGTTAAGCCATGATCTGGACGACGAGCTTCTTGCACGCGCTCTACGCCGCGATAAAACCATTCTCCATCTTCCGCTTGCCGCAGCAACATCCGCTCAAGACCCCGTTCAATCGCCTCATTAAAACGCGGACTCGAATATCCGGCAATTTGAGCCGCTTTCATGGCCTGCATTTGCCAAACACTGACCGAGGTGTTAATGGGCTCATCCGCCAACCCCAAGTATCCGTAGCCCCATAGCCCATCGGCATTTTGTCCGTCCAGAATAACACTGACTCCTTTTTCCATGGGATCCCGCAAACTGGGAATGCGGGTTAATCCATAAGCCTCGCTCAGCGCGTAGGTGGCCACGGCTTGCACATAGGCGCCATGCGGACGAATCGAGGGATCGATGAACTCGCCTTTTTCATTTTGGGCATCAACCAAGTATCGAATGGCCTTTTCGATCGTCTGGCCATATTCGCGCGAGGCAGGGGTTTCTCCGTGGGCCAGAAAGGCTAGCAGCCCTAGGCCCGTAATTGCGACGCGGTGCTGCGCATCGGTCGAGCCCGACATATTCGTACTCCAAGAACCATCCGCCTCTTGGTTGTTTTTTAACCATTGCAAGGCTCGAATCACGGCTTGCTCAGTTTGCGCTCCCCACCGACCGCCATGCTGTCGGAGCAGTGCCGCTCTGCCCTCCGAACTACGCCCCGAAAACAGTCCCTGCATAACCAATGGACTGTCTACTTGCATGACATCCAGCGCTGCAAAATCCATATCAGCGACATCTTGAGAGAAATCCTCTAAATCCGCCGGAGCATCCATCTCTACATCCATGACATCAGGCATTTCAAAATCGAGGTCAAATTCCGGCGGCTCAAACTCAGGCTCGAATTCCTCGAAAAGATCATCTAGATCAAACTCCGTTACTTCCATCATTGTAACTTCGATCTCAGCCGTACCTTCGCGCGTCTCGAACACAATGAAATGGACAGCCAAATAGACAATCAAGATGTGGAGAAGAATGGATCCTGTCGGACCAATCAAATGTTCCAGCAACTTTCTCTTCAAATATTCTTTCCGAGACATACCGCTCTCCTAACACAGGCATCACCTGCACTGTAGTCCACACGGACGGTCACCGCCCCCATTCAGCGATGTCGAGTGAACAAGACCCATTCACTTGTTCACGTCTTTATATTAATTCCCCAAAACGATCTAATTCATACTAACGACAGACAAGTTCCTCATCCCCACCTTTGCACAAAGATCCAATATATCAATCAGGTTGGCATGCCGGGAATGAGCGGTCGCCATGATCAATACGGTTTGAGTTGGATCTAGAGCAGCCAAGCGCGTCATCAACCTTTCAATACCGCTCAGATTCATTTGCCGATCATTCATGGTAAACCCATCTTGATAGATAACAATGCGGATCACATTGGGGGTCTCCATCTGCTCCCGCTGCTGTGCGTCCGGGGCTGGACGAAATACATCCAGATTCGCCATCACATCCTGCGGTTCAAATGTGAGGATGAAATAAATCAGCAACTGAAAGACAATATCAATCATTGGGGTCATCGACAATTCCGCGTCGATCAACGACACCCGCTTACGTGTGCGTCTATGTGCCATGGTGTTACTCCCTTACAAGTTGCTAACCGGCCTCTTTAACAGCGGCGAATTTGATCCGAAACAGGCCAGCACGAGTGCATATATCCATGGCCCGCTTGATGTGCTCATGAGGTGTGTTTCGATCTCCTCGAATCACAACCGGAGTCGTTTGACCATATTGATTCACGGCAGACCTCATAATCTGCAATAAGCGGGCCTCGCTAATCCGTGTGGGGCCAATATAGAGCTGCCCGACATCCGAAACATCAATGGTCACCGTGCGCGGATCTCTTTGCTCCACGGCAGGACCATGCGGCGACATCGCCAATTCGATCTGCTCATTGATTTGGTCCCGTTCCATTTGCACAGTGAGGACGAAAAAGATGATCATTTGGAAGACAATATCGATCATCGGCGTCATGTTGACACCGCCGCTATCGCCTCCCCCCACTCTCTTTTTTCTTTTAGCCATGATTCATCTCCTATTGGATCCGATTGGCAAATTCTTATTCGTCCACGACCTCAACGTTTCGGAAGACCTTGATCAAATCCATGGTCTGCCCTTCCATGCTGAGAATGATCTTGGTGGCTTTATTCCGGAACAGATAGAAGAACGCGACAGCAGGCACCGCAATCGCCAAACCCGCCGCCGTTGTAAACAGCGCCTGAGAAATGTTCTGCGCCAACATCGCTTGCTGGGCCGCACCGGCTTCGGCTATGGCCAAGGTTGCAAAGGCCGCGATCATACCTTGCACCGTACCGAGCAGCCCCAGCATTGGTGCCAAATTACCAACCACATTAAGGTAATTGACCCGCTGCAATAGGATTTCGCCCTCAAGATCAGCAGCAACGCCCACCGCATCCTGAATGGCCTCAAAGCCCTCTTCTACATTCGTGAAACCAGCGGAAAGAATATTGGACAGCGGAACCGGATTCTCTTCACAATATTTCAGCGCCTTCATCACATCGCCTTGCTCCATGGCTTCCCGGACCTCTGCAACCAGATTGTCTGGTGCAATTTTTGCGGCCCGTATGGAAATAAAGGAATCCACAATCAACGCCATCCCGGCAACTGAAGCAAGCAACAGGGTTAACCAGAGCAGAATTCCCAAGAAGCCACCACTGGCAACGACTTGAAAGAAGCCGGCTGTTTCAAAATCATCAACATCGGCCGCTTCGTCCAGCGTCAGCCCAGGAGCCACTTCAACTCCCTCGCCTTCTTGAGCGTGCACATGTCCCAGCGGCATTCCGACCACAAATAACACCACAATCAATCCACTTAGCATACGTAGGCGCATAATTTTCTCCTTAACAAGGCTCTCATTTCGAGAGCAATCATCCTCTATTCACATTCAACCAACTCTTGTGCCAAATTCAATTCCTTGACTGTTCTCACATGCGCTCGCGCGCCTGCCGGGCGAACCGACTGTCGGCATGTTCCTCAACCACTTTTCGGAACATGTCACGGGCTCGCGGATCACGGCGTTCAGCCAATACAACTCCAGCTTTATACAAGGCTTCCGCCTGCACATCCCGTTGCGCCTGAAACAGAACGACTGTGCGCAAATAATCCAATAACGCGGCATCAGCCAAATCTCGCTGTTTCTTGATGTCGCCCCGCATGATCTGGGCGCGGGCCGCATCCGCACGATCACCACCCGCAATCAGTTCATTCAATTCCCGCTCCAAGCGATCCAATTCCCCTGCCCCTAATAGGGCTCGGTAAAACGGCCAACGAATGGCACGGTCCTCTCGACGAGCGGGGGCCCGCTGGAACAATTGATTAAAGGATGAAAGCGCTGCTGCATAATCGGATTTTTCATTATGAGCCCGCCCAATCAATCCCAGTGCTTCCACATCCCATGACAAATGCCGGTACCGCCGAACGACATCTTCCAGCGTAGAGATGACGGCATCGGGATTGCCCGCTTGCAGTTGTTGACGAGCCCGATCCAGCTCTTGCGGCCGCGGTGCCCACGCTTCCCGATATTCACCACGGGGAAACGTCAAATCGCCACGCGCGGTGGTCAAGATGACATCGCCATTGGCTCGCGCCCGAATCGATGTCCCTTCCATTCGGCGACCATCTTGCAGGATGACAAACGCACCGTCCGCCAACACGGATGCTGTCAACAGACTGAATCCCAACACGGCCATCCCTATCCTTTGAGTCATCTGCATCGCTTTCATATCTGCTCCTTACCGTTATTCAAATCCACCTTATCGAGCCCGGCTACGTGCTTCATCTCGGAGGCGCCGTACCTGCGTCATATGCTGTCCTCGCGGAAACATTTCTTCGTATTGCTCCACATTTTCGGCAACCTCGCTGAATAGTTCCAGCTCCAACGCCAATTCCATGCTCTTCAGGAAACTATCCTCAATTAACGGTCGCAGTGTTGCGTTGGCCGGATCCTGAAGCAGCGCAATGCGCTGGAACGATGCCAATGCCTGTCGACGATCGCCCCGGGCCATCTGCAGCCGCCCCAACTCGAACTGAGCTCTTTGAATCACGTTATTATCCTGCGACAGACGCAGAATTTCCGCCAAGGCTGTGTTGGCATCCGCAAACCGCTCCAGCTCAAGATTGGACTCCGCCAATTTAAACTGCGCATCGAAAAAGAAGGCCGTGTTGGGAAAATCACGCAGCAAGCGGCTCACATTCTCTACCGCACGCTCGTGATCTCCTTGCTGGATGTAAGCCGTGCCCAACCCGAACAAAGCGAGTTGCACCAAGCGCTGATCTTCTGTTGTTGCCACCACTCGCTCGTAGGCCGGTATAACATCTTCATACAGACCATTATCCAACATCAACTGCCCAACCCGCGTAAATTCCTCTGGGCTGAAATCGTCGGGCGACTCAATCATCCGCCGAAACGCGTCCCGGGCGATGTCCGGCTCTCCAATTTCGAACGCGGAGCTGACCAAGGCGAACAAGGCGCTGCGACCTTCCTCGGAGTCGGGATAGTGCTCAGCCAACTCTGTAAAGGTCTGCGAGGCCGCATCCGCCTGCCCCAACGCCATTTGCAAAGCCCCCATATGCCGCATCGCCGTCGGAGCCAGGGAAGACTCAGGGTGGCGGCTCAAAAATTGCTGGAAGGACGCAATCCCCCGTCGACGGAAGTCATCCACTTGCGCTTCCGGTTGCGTCATACGACTAAAGCAGACACCCACAAAGAACAAGGCGCGCTCGGCCAATCGGGCATTACGCTCCACATCTTCAGGGCGAGCATTGTCGGGGGGATTCTCTCCACTCAATCGCTGAATCACTTGGCCATACGCTCGAATCGCTTGGGGATAGAGCCGCTGACGCTGCAGCGAGTCGGCCAACATAAATTGTGCCCGAATCCGACTATGCCCCGGAGTAGCATCTTCAAGATAGGCACCAAACAACTCCGCCGCACGAGCAAAATCGCCCTGCTCATGTGCAGCATTGGCCAAGGCCATTCGCGCTCGCAAAGCAAAACGATCGCGCGGATGTGTCTCAATGATGCGCTCAAAGGTCTCCATTGCCCCCGCCACATCACCGGCATTTTCTCGGCGGCGGGCCATTTCAAACATCAACTGCGGCGCGCGCTCATGCTGGGGGAACCCCGCAAAAAAGGCATCAAACAGAAACGAGAACATGTCTTCATCACGGCGATCGACATAGATGCGGCTGGCCATCAGCAACGCATTCGCTGCAATAGTCTCGCCTGCGAACCGCTCTGCCAAATACTCCGCCATCATCTTCACGTGCAGATCATTTTCAAGATGCGCATAGCTCAGCAGTAGATTGGCCAGGGCCCGCAGGGAAGGTTCTCCTTCTGGGAAGCTGGTCAGGATGCGGAGGTATTCTTCGATGGCTCGCTCAAAATTGCGTTGCCGAAACAAATCATCCGCCATCGAAAACTGAGCCTGTGCAGCTTGTCCACCCGCTTCTCCAAAATCGACGTTTACCTCACGGCCATACTCTGTCCGTAACAGCTCCACCAACGCCCGCCCCCGTGTGCTTGCCTCCGGCCCCCAATCACTGAGTCCAAATTGGCCAAACACCGTAAAAAACTCAGTCAAAGCCGCCTGAACAGCTTGCAGGACTTCGCCCTCTGGCGCGCCCTGGCGACGCAATTCATGCACCCGTTTTTCATGTAGTTCACCCAACAGAAATCGGACACTGGCCACAGGACTCTGCGACGGCGGATGATTTTGCTCCCGCAACAAACGATCAATCCGATTCAAATCCCGCATGTAACGCTCTATCAGTTGCTGGGCCCCCGCTTCGTCGCCACGTGCGAGCAAGGCATTCGCCATCAAACCAATCGAGTGTCCAAACCATAAGTCATACCCCCCCCACTGCACACGTTCGCTTAGCTCATATACTTTATCTAATAAGCGATCGCGCTCAGCCCCCGACGCCTCGCGCCCCAATCTCAGGTACAAGCGAGCCAAATCCACCCGCAACCGACGCTCAGCCATCGGATCATCCAGCCCGGCATCCAAGGCTCGTTGGTAAGCTTCCGCAGCTGCAGCGCGATTGCCCAATCGCTCCATCATTTGGCCGAATTGAAATGCGGCATCTTGATAAAAGCGCAGCAAATCCGGCTCCGTTGGAACGCGATCTCGGTAGACATCGAAAAAGGCCTCATACAAGCGCTGAGCTTCGTCATTATTTCCGGCTCGAAAATGGCCACGTGCAATTTGAAGTTGAAGGGCGTATCGCTGTGGGTGCCCTTCCGGCATCTGATTGACCAATTCCTCCGCGTCGGCGAAACGGCGTTGGGCGACTAAGATCTCGCCTTCAATTCGAGTAGCCCGATCCCGTTCGTTCGGATAGAGCCGCACCACTTCAGCGACAACCCGATTGGCCAAGTCCGCAAATCCTAGTTCAATCAATCCGGAGGCGAATTCAAATTCTTCATCCACATTCATGGCGTGAGCGCCACAAGGAGAAAGGAGGGCGATGCCAAGAGCAATTCCAGCAACGGATTTCGACCAGGATTTGTTTACATTCATACCCTCTCCAACAGAATCCAACGTTGTGTCGGTCACTTACTTGGTACTACACAGCAAGCGCAACTGTGAAAAGGTATCCGATACAATTGACATCGTCAACCATGGAAACATCGTGAAGATGAACCCACTTGTGGATGATCCTGCTTGGCAGTTCACCACTACATCTGGTAGATGTACTTTCATGACCACTGTGCATTCTCATTTGAACCGGCCCATCCACTTGGCCCGGCGCGATGCCTTCTATGAGCGCGGCATCGAAATGCTCTATTTGCCATTGCAGGAAATGGACACCAACACGCGTATCATACATTTACACCGCGTCATGACGGTGCTGGAAACGGCACGCAAACATGCTTTTTTTGCCAGTCGTTCCCCCAATCTGTGCTCGCGCGAATCTGATTTCCTCCATTTCCTCGAGCTCATTCATGACAATGTTCAATCCATGCACTCGATGATGGGGCACCAAGCACATTTGGAGGCCGCCGAGAGTTTCCTCAGTCAATTCTTAAACACAACTCGCGAACAGTGCCAACTGCCAGCCATGCATTACCGGAGGCGGGCCGAAGATCTGATGAACGGGTTGTGGCAATTGTTACGCCTTTCACATGCTCCCTACCGCTCTCTTCAAAAAGAATTTTCGGAATCTTCGGCAGACGATGAAAAAGAGCGATATCAAAAGGCCTTCACCAGTTTTAGGGAAGAATCCGCCTCGCGGTTTCCCGCGCCTATGTTGGCACACGCACATCCGAATGAATCAACTCATCCACAGAACAGGAGTTCAACATGATCCCCACCCGCCCCCTCTATGTCCCCCCACCCTATCAGGACTCTGCGGAACGCGGTCGACTCATTTTGCGCGACGGCACCACCGCAAACATCTATGTCGCCACTCCCGCAGACGAGCCCCGACTGATCGCGTTCTTTAAAGGATTGTCCGCCGAATCCAGGCGTAGCCGTTTCTTCTCCGACAGCAAACCCGGCGAATCGGCCATCGGCCAAATGTGCGACGACAGCGATCCCACCAAAGTCTTCACCATGATCGTTACCCGCTTCAGCGAAGACGGCGAAGAACGAATCATTGCCACAGGCTCCTACTTTGCCGTTACAGAAAGCGTCGCGGAAGTGGCCGTAACGGTAGACGATGTCTTTCAAGGCAAAGGCCTGGGCACACTACTGCTCGAACGCATGTCGTTGCTCGCCATTCAGCATGGCTTTACGGAATTTAAAGCCATCACCGATAGCGCCAATACCCCCATGCTGGAAGTGTTCAGGCATTCCGGTTTTCCAGTCACGGAACGCTACGAAGACGGCTTCGTCACCGTGGAGTTTTCGGTGCTACCCGGTGCCGACAGCGTGGCCCGCACCGAATTGCGCGACCGCTTGTTCACCGCCGCCTCCATTCGGCCGTTTTTCAAACCCCACTCCGTGGCCGTAATCGGCGCCTCTCGCAAACCCGCATCGATTGGCTATCGCATCATGGAAGGTCTCGTACTTAACCGTTTCCAGGGCTGCATCTATCCGGTCAATCCCAATGCCAAAGTGATTTGCTCCATGCGGGCCTATCCTTCCATGCAAGCCATTCCTGAGCCCGTTGACCTAGGTGTGATCGTCGTACCGCGTGACTTGGTGATGGGCGCAGTGGAAGATTGCGCCGCCCGCGGCGTCCGTGCCTTGATCGTTATCTCTGCTGGATTTGCAGAAACCAACGAAGACGGTCGCTCCTTACAGGAAGCTGTGGTGGAAAAAGCCCGCGGCTACGGCATGCGTATCATCGGCCCCAACTGCCTCGGTTTGCTCAACTCCGATCCGGACGTTTCACTCAATGCATCCTTTTCGCCCGTATTCCCCCCCAACGGCACAGTCGCCATGTCGTCACAAAGCGGCGCCCTCGGCCTCGCCATTCTCGCCTTGGCCAAACGTCTCAATCTGGGCCTGTCCACGTTTGTCAGCATAGGCAACAAAGCCGATGTCTCCGGCAACGATCTGCTGCAATACTGGGAAGGCGATGAAAAGACCAACGTCATCCTTCTCTATATGGAATCAATCAAAAACCCACGCCGCTTCGCCCGAATCGCGCGACGGGTTAGCCGCAGCAAACCGATCATCTGTGTCAAGGGCGGGCGCACCACTGCCGGTCGCCGTGCGGCCGGATCTCACACAGCCGCCTTGGCGGCCGCCGACACCCCCGTCGAGGCACTTTTTCGGCAAACCGGTGTGATTCGCTGCGACACCCTCGAAGAAATGTTCGATTTGGCCGCAGCGCTGGCCGAACAACCTCTGCCTCATGGCAGACGGGTTGGCATCGTCACCAACGCCGGCGGCCCCGGCATTCTCTGCTCCGACTCGTGCGAAGCCGGTGGCTTGGATGTCCCGGTCCTATCCGAAGAAACGCAGGCGAAATTAAAGAAATTTCTCCCCGCCGCAGCCGCCGTTGGCAATCCCGTCGATATGATCGCATCAGCTCCTCCCGAGCATTTCCGCGAGACCGTGGAAACCGTCATGCTAGATCCTGACATCGACATGGTCATTGTCATTTATATCCCCGTCGGCACCGCGAAGAATGATGCGATTGACGAAGCCATCCAGGAGGGCATCACCAGTGCGCGCGCCAAAGGCGCTGACAGCAAACCCGCCCTCGCCTGCTTGATGGTCGAAGAAGGCATTCATGCTCCACTCGTCATCAATGACGGAGCCGAAAAAGTGCCCGTCTACGCCTTCCCCGAATCGGCCGCCCGCGTACTCAGCAAGATCTCTGAATATTCTGAATGGCTGCATGAGCCGCTGGGCGTAATTCCCGAATTCACAGATATCAACACCGCCAAAGCCCGCGCCATCTGCCGCCAAGCGCTCAGCAGTCGGGGGCCGGGCTGGCTCTCGGCAGCAGAAACGCGCGACCTCCTGCAAACATTCCGACTCCCAGTTGGAGAAGGTGGCGTCGCCACAACCGCCGACGAAGCCGTCGCGCTGGCCGAAGAAATCGGCTATCCCGTCGCCGTCAAACTCGCATCGCTCACCATTGTTCACAAATCCGACATGGGCGGTGTCTATTTGAAACTGCAGAACGCAGATGCCGTGCGTAAAGCCTTCCTCGAAATCCAAGACAAACTCAAAGCCAACGACCAATTGGAGGAGATGGAAGGCGTGCTGGTCCAACCCATGGTCAGCGGCGGCGTCGAAGTCATGGTCGGTGTCACCAACGATCCTGTCTTTGGTCCCTTGGTCGCCTTCGGACTGGGCGGTGTCCACGTCGAGATCCTGGCCGACATTGTCTTCCGCGTCACGCCCTTGACCGATCAGGATGTCGAAAAGATGGTGCGCGAAATTCGCGGACATCGACTGCTGCAAGGATATCGCGGCCATCCGCCGGCAGACATCGATGCCATCAAAGAAATTCTACTGCGGATTTCCTATCTCGTCGAAGAAGTCCCCGAAATCCTCGAATTGGATTTGAATCCCATCTTTGCACTAGAACCCGGCAAAGGCTGCCGGATCGTCGATGCTCGGATCCAGGTCGACTACGATCCCTTCCTGCAACCCCAAAAGGCGACCACCTGACACCCAACATACATGTTGAGCCGGGGAATCCATCATGCATGGATTAAACTTCTTGTTGCCCCGCTACAGTCAGTTGTTGGTACTGCGCACATTGCATCATGCCGAGGAGCCGCTCTCCGGCCGCGAAATTGAACGGCGGACCGGCCTCTCCAATCGGGCCACCATGATGGCCTTGGATTCACTGTTGGCGGTCCACGCTGTCCAATATGAGGCGGCAGGCAGGGCACGACTCTATCAATTGAATCAGAATAATTACTTCGTCGCCAAAGCCATGCGACCCGCCTTTGATGCCGAAGATTTGTTCTGGACCGATTTCCGCAAAACCGTCCGGCGGCTAGTCCATCCCCGCCCCATCGCCGCCATTGTAACTGGCCCCTTGGCCCGCGACGAAGATTCCATCAATACTCGCGTCCAATTGACTCTCCTGTTTTCCACCGGCCGCAACCGCATTCGCGCCTTTAGTTCGCTTGATGCTCTGCAAGAAGCCGTCAACTCGCGCTACGCCGTCTCCATCGACCCCGTCCTACTCGATGTCAACAACATGGATGCCGACAAACATGAACCCCTGTGGCGCCGCGTCGAGCGCGAAGGCATCCTCCTCTTCGGCACCCTGCCGTAATCCACTCACACAATGAATCGGCCAACTCTGCACCGCCACTCGTGATCCGCATCCCCACTGAGTCTTCCACGTACTCGTACACCTACTCGTACACCCAGGTCGACAATCTATGCTCGCTCTGTGACGCTCTGCTTTCGATTCTTCCTCTTCCCCACACTCCTATCTACTACCGGATACAACCACGGATTACACTGATTGCACGGATAGGACATTGGAATACATCCGGATAATCCATGCTATCCGTGGTCACGACTTACGAGAACACTTCACTGCAACTCTTACTCGGCTCCCCTTTCTCGCCCCACTGACTCCCCTCAAAACCGGATCGATTCGCGTGTAGGAGTATGTGTACGAGTACGATCCGCATCCTCACTGAGTCTTCCACGTACTCGTACACATACTCGTACACTCAGATCGAAAATCTATGCTCGCTCTGTGTCGCTCTGCTGAGCAACGGAACCCTCCCGCCCGGCGGCGACGGGACTCGCCGCCCTACCCGTCTCCAAAGCAGATAGCTTGCCGCAGAGCACGCTTGCGTATATTTTTGTCATATAAATACACGGTTGACCTACTTCTACAGGGATGGAGCAAACTACAAGCAATGGGATGAAGTAGTAGTAAAAGGGCAGATCGACTTGAATGACCTACAAACTTCGCTATGGGAGGGCGAATTTTTTATACCGCAAGCTGTTGGCCTGCCTCCTCTTCAGGAGCGGTTTGCAGAACATGGTTATGAATTCCCGAATGAAGACGATCACGCGTGGCACAAAATCGGAAACCTTGAAGAGACGGACGATGCGCCGACATGGATCATATCTGCGGCACAACTCACGAAGCGCTTCCATCAGGTGTCGCATTATGGCTGGATGAATTGGCTCGCAGCTGAATCATAGGGCAGGAAAATGCCTAAGACGCAAAAGTGGACGAAAACACTACTGCTACCGGCGACGCAAATTGAAGGTCAGTTCTTGATAAATTGAGTTGTAAGCGGATAGCCCCTGAGCATCGGCAAAACTTTGAGAGCTTCCATCTCGACATCCCAACGGCTGCTAGCTACCTTCCTTTTATGCCAACGCCCCGAAGAGCCTGGACGCGCGACGAGTTACTCGTCACCCTCAATCTTTACCACAAGCTCACCTTCGGCCAACTGCACTCCCGCAACCCTGCGATCATCGCTTTAGCTGAAAAACTGGGGCGCGGCGCAAACAGCGTAGCGATGAAACTGAATAACTTTGCATCTCTCGATCCGGTGCAACAACTGCGCGGCATTAGAGGACTGCAAGGTGCTAGTGCCAATGATCGAGCCATTTGGTCAGAGTTTCATGAGGATCTGGATGAAGCCGTTGCATCCAGCGAGGAGCAGTTGCGGCGCTTGTTTGACGCAGACGAAGCAGACGAGGTTGAGGTGGTCCCCAAGGAGGGAATTCGGATTATCCGCGCTCCTACCGGACCAACCTCCGTCACAACCAACGTCAAGGCCCGCCGTGGCCAAAACTATTTCAGGGAGGCGGTCCTCAACAACTTCGGAGGTGCCTGCGGAATCACCGGCATCGCCATCCGTCCCCTCCTTATCGCCTCCCACATTCTCCCTTGGAGCAAATATCCCAAAGAGCGACTGAACGTGCGCAACGGCCTCTGCCTCTCCCGCCTCCACGACGCAGCCTTCGACAACGGCCTCATCGCCTTCGATGACAACCTCAAGCTCCTGCTATTTCCCCGACTGAAGGAAGCAATCTCGCACAAAGCGATTCAAGAAATGTTCGGAGCCTACGAGGGCACTTCTTTGAATCTCCCAGAAGACGCTATAATCCCGGACAACAAATTTCTGGCAGCCCACCGAAAATACTGGAATGAAGTGCGTTAATTAAAAACAGAGTTCGGTTCCATTCTGTTTAGGTCCGATTATACCTTCTTAATCCTCAATCGGTCATCACCATTTCGCGGCAGTCGCGTTTTCTATTTCCATTTCCAGCATCTAATTCGTCAGTCTTGAATTCGACTCTCAGCTTGCAAACGATTGCTGGGACTGAAAGTGAATGGCATGAGGTTGGGGAATGAGAAGGAACCAGCCTATCGAATCGGGGCGGTTAATAGCTTATAAGCTATTACGAACTTGAACGCGCGATTTATTGATAGCTTATAAGCTATTATTAAGGAGATTCGTGTGTAAGAGTAGGTGTACGAGTACGGCTTCCCCACTTACTCTTACGCCTACTCGTACACGCAGATCGAAATAACAACACACTTAATCTGGGAGCTGCACGCGATTTCCTCGTCGCCTCACACTCTCATCTTTATCCAGATTGAACCACGGATTACACTGATTGCACGGATAGAGAATTGGAATACATCCGTGTAATCCGTGCCATCCGTGGT
>SLBD01000240.1 GCA_007126515.1 Kiritimatiellia bacterium | reverse complement strand
CCAGGGTTCTTGAAAGTCTATTCATCCGGTGACCTTTCAGATTTGTCGGAATTGCCTCTGGTCCCAAGCTCGTCATTTCTGAGTTCATAGTACGTTTTCTTTTCGACCATAGCTCTCCGAACATACTCAGTGGTATTTTCGATGATCGTGTTTTCAACACCTTGCAGGAATGTCAGCATGCCTACTGCGGATACGATAAAGAATATTGGGTGCCCGCCAATGCCACCATAAATGCCGATAAGAAAAATTATTCCACCCAACCACTTCATTCTATTCTCCCCACCTAATGTAACGAAGAGCAAAAGTAGCCCCACGATGATCTCTGCGATACCATAATTCTATTTCGACTTACTATTCAATAATAGAGGCTAAAACCAACGTAAGGGCCATGGATGGATACGCCACCGGATCGGAGCCACCGATAGCCGGACTGGACCGAGAAATATGGGCGTGTGTAGCCCAACGAAATATCATAATCGCCAATTGTGCTGCCTCCCAGCCAGCTTAGAGTCGGTACCGCTCGTACCGCTATGTGACGGTGTGGATACCAGTTGATCGGACTGGTCATCGAGAACCCACTGGACAGACGATCTCCATCCAGAAACAAGGCGCCGAAGCCAAGGCCCGTTTCAAAGCGATTGTCCTCAGACAAGCGGAGTAGTCCATGAATACTGGTGAAATTGAGTTTCTCCGATGGTTTCCTCTCCTCATATCGCGTATGACGGACCTGCGCGGCTAAGGCTCCATATCCCGCTTCAAGGCGGCCATCCAGGCCATCAAGATTCGAGCTAACGCGCTGGTAGTGTAAATCTATGCGAAAGAATGGTAGGTCAGGATCGCCAATCGATCGAGATACATCTTTCTCATCGTCAATGGGTACAAACCCAGAATCGACTCTCGCCATCGAGCTTGAAGAGAGAGTAGTAATCGGTTCGATAAACAATGTGATGAAGATGAAGCTGAAGCAAGAGGCAAAGAGTTCTCCCATAATCTCGTCGAACACACCACTCTCTCGTGTTTCCGCTCTTCGATTGGGACGTGTTGACGCGTGTTCAAAATCCCTTAATTGACTTGAATCGACAGGGGACATCGCCACAGCCATCATCATGCTGATTGCAAGAAGAGACTTTGAATGTACCCGAGAGTGAGTCATGGCTTGCCTCCCTCCAAATCGCCTGCCTGCATGTCTCCGATAGGCTGGTTCGCATCCATTTCGCACGCTGTTGAATTCGCCGCGCTCAAAATCAGCAAGGATCTGTAGCTCTTCCTTGTCTAGTTCTGGACTATTTCTCTTCATTTCAGGTACTCCCGTGTTGCTTTGCGACTGGCAGTAATACTACGCGGGCGCACCGGCCGAGAAGGCTACGCAGCCACGTTACTGATTGCGTTGTATTCGTGCTCACTCCCATCTCCTTAGCGATCGACACGCCTGAACCAAGCTGTACAGACCATATAGCTTATAGCATTTGCAGAATATCTTCCCCAGATGGTATTTATGAAAATGTCGGCACCCGTGTTCCGCATAAACTCCAGGCAGATTGTTAGGCCCTTGCCAGATTTCGATCATGTCTTTTAAATTCAGACTCGATTCGCTCTGAAAGGAATATCTTTAATAAGGACTGAAAAGGTACGTCGCGTTTGTTTGCTAGAAGTATGAGTTCCTCGATCATGCTTTGAGGTAGGCGCAAAGAAATTGATTTCATTTACGCTCACATTCTTTCTGTGCTTTTAAATCGCTCCCAATACTGCCTCGGAGAGACAATCGGAATATCTTCATAGGTCTTCAAAGAAAGTAGGTCGTCATCTCCCGATATGATGTATTCCGCTTCCCCTGAGATCGCCGCTCCCAAAATGTTTAAGTCATCTGGGTCTCGACATGCATCTCGCGGTATGCTTGCCGCCTCCACAAGGCGAGCGTTGCCCTTTAGGTAGGCAGCAATAGCGGTCGCTTTGGCTGTCGGAAGCTTTATCTTCTTGATCAATTTCCCCACAAGATCATCGATGATCTCTTGGGTCAGGATTATGTCATCATTGACGATGCATAATTCAACCGTCGATTCACATAGTCCTCGGGCGGCATAGGCGGCAATTAACACGTTTGCGTCAATGACAACTCTCATTTTAGAGCCCGAAAAACGTCGTCATCGGTTAATATGCCTTGGGCTTCGGCGTAGGGCAGGACGGACTTACGTAGCGCCCTAAAGCGCTCCAACGCTACATGCCGACGGATGGACTCTCTGACGATATCGCTGACGGCTTTGTTCTCTGCTTTGCTTAGAGACTTCAACTCCCGGCGCATCTTTTCCGGGATCCTGATGGTTAGTGTTGTCATGTGTTACATCGTAGCACAAACACATGCGCTGTCAAATCCGGCTTTTCAGTGTTCGCTGTTTATGCCCTCTCCAACAAATCGCCCTCAACATATTGATGAATAAGACCCGATATCAATGCCTGATAGGGCAACCCTTTTTGAAGGGCCTTACTTTGAATGCCTATCAAGTCATGATTGCTGATTCTGATGTTGATGCGTTTGTCCTTTTTGAAGGTTCGATCTGATGCGTCAGTAAGCTTCGCCACGAGCGCTTTGGATGGCTTTCGCAATTTCATCCGCCCCTGCTCGTACGCTTCAAGTATTTCGTTCTCTTCAGATACTTTCATGATGCCCACCTATCTCTTGTCGGTATTCACGTGTTGCTTTACGGCTTGGTATAGCCGTCTTCAGAAATATCATCTCGCCATCGATTACGTATGGAACCAGATATATGTAGCCCCTAATAAGGACGAAGAACACCACCTGCCCCGGATATCTGTCTTGATTCCAATGATCCGATACACGCCATAGCTGCCCGGAACCAAGGAGCAGGGCAATTTCTTCAAACGATATGCCCCGCTTCTCTTTGAGCCACTCATTCTTCTCCGGATTCCAGTCGAATATCATACATCAAAGCGTATGCCCATTAGGCATCCTGTCAAGCTGCATTCTCAGCGAATTAATCAGCGAATGCGGCGCTCACCAACTGGCTTCCCGTTGTTGAATGGATGTTGCCGTTATTTGAACTACGGATGGCACGGATTACAAGGATGGAGAGCGGCTCGCTCGGTGTGCCACGCCCTGCCTTGGATGCAGGTTGAAGGTTGGCGGTTGGAGGAAGGGCGGCTCGCCCTACAATTTAGGAGCGTGTTCTCTGTGGTTAGAAATCTGTTTTAGGTGTTGCTGCTGCGTTTGCACGACAGACGTGCTTGTCACGAGGCGAAAATCGGGCTATACCCAGTGCCATGAATACAACATTACAAACAGCGGACTGGATTTTGGCAGAAGTGGAAAAGGGGGAGCCGGATGTTCCCGGAATTCTCGGACGATTGTCGGAGATGGCTCGGGGCGACCAATTGCAAGAGGCCCAAGCGATGGCGCAATTGGCTGAAACGGCGTTGGCGGATCAAGGGCGAGTGGATGATGCTTTGCGTGTGTTGCGCTTGCGGGCTGACTGGGTGCCGGCGGCTGAGTTCCGCAATGAGTGCGCGACGACGGTTCAGAAAATTTTGGGTAAGGGGCAAGATAAGCGCGCATTTGTGAAAAATTGCGGCTTCGATAAACGAATTTCGATTAGTGAGTGCTTGGACCGACTGGATCGCCTTCGGGCGTTGGAGACGGGCACGATGTGCGTGGATAAGACGTGGGGATTCGGCGTGGTTCATTCAGTGGAACCATTCTATGAGCGTGTTACGATTGATTTTGAGCGCAAACCGGAGCACGAGCTTTCTTTGGCGTATGCCGCAGAGACGTTGGACATTGTCAATGACCAACATATTCTGGCGATTCGTCATCTACGTCCTGATGAGTTGACCGAGCAGGTGCAAAGTGATCCTGCTGCGGTTGTGCGACTGGCGTTGACAAGTTATGGGCCGCTGAATGCGGTGATTTTACAGGAAAAACTGTCTCCTTCGATTGTGCCGGCTGAGAATTGGAAGACGTTTTGGGCGGCGGCTCGTAAAGCATTGAAGAAAGATCCCGATGCGGTGGTGCCCACCAAGCGAACGGAGCCGATTCTGATTAAGGAAGCGGCGGGAGCGATGGATGAGGCGTGGTTCCGACAATTGAAGACGGATCGAGATGTTGAATCGATTCTGACCAAAGTTGCTGATTGGTGGACGTTGAATAGCGAGGCCGCGCCGGATCCGTTGCATCTGATTGTGATTGAGGATCGCTTGCAATTTGTGATTCGGGGTGCGGACCTGATGGGTAAATCGGTGATGCCGCGGGCGATGATGCTGGCGCATGAGGTATTTCGGGACGATGATCGCCTTGGTGTGGCGGCCTATGTGAATGGTGTGCTGGACGAGAATAAACTGGGGGGATTACTGGAGATCCTCAGCGCCCGGGACATGAAGGCATTTGTTGCCTTTCTGATGGATGTGGATAAGGAGCGGACGCTGGCGGCGCTTTTGCGTTTAATGCATACCTTGGATGTTTCTTCTTTGTCGGAGGTTCTGCAACTTCTGATTAAAGAGGGGGCTGAAGACGAGGTGCGAGAGGCATTGATTAAGTTGATGCAGCGCCGCAGTGCGGGTGTGGAGATTTTGAGTTGGCTGAGCCGCAATATGGAGAAGCTGAGCGAGTGGTCGTTGTGTTCGTCGATGGAATTTGCGGAGGTGGTCTTGCTGGAGATGGAGAAGGACCACTCGGGAAATCGTCTAAAGGCACAGAATCAGTTGCGAGATCGATTCACGCAGAAAGCGTGGGTGCGTAGTTTGTTTGATCAGCTAGGAAGTGAAGGACGCGACCGTTATTTTGTGCGTTTGAAAGATTCGTCGGCCTGGCCGACGATGGAAAAACGGTCTGTCCTGGGGCATATCATCAAGCTGTATCCTGAGTTGGAGCAGTGGATGAGCGCGAAGCAGACGGATAAAAAAGAACCCGCCGCCCCTCGCGGGCCAGTGACATCGATTCGGTCCTACCGGGAGCGTCAGTTGCAAGCGGAGAAGATCAAGAAGGTCGACATCCCCAACAACAGTAAAGAAATTGCAGTGGCTCGAGCGCATGGTGACCTGCGGGAGAATTTTGAGTATCAGGCGGCGAAAGATGCGCAGGGATTGTTGATGCGACGACAAGCTGAGTTGGAGCAGATGCTGGCTAAAGTGGTGCCGACTGAATTCGAAGGGATTCCTGCAGATCGAGTGGCCATTGGGACCGGTGTTCGCATTGAATACGACGGCGGGCGACAGGAACAATACTTCATCTTGGGCGTCTGGGATCGTGACGAAGCGTTAGGGATTATTTCCAGCGAATCAAGGTTGGCACAGGCGTTGGATGGGCATGCCGCGGGCGACGAAGTTACGGTTCCGACGGAGCACGGCGAGTCGACATGTCGAATTGTCGATGTGATGGAGCTGCCAGCTGAGGTTCATGCTTGGATTCAAGATGTGCCGGATGCGCTTGGGGACTGGAAGCCTGGCGAATGAAGCGGCTGCTGATTCAGTTCACGCAGCGGGAGGCGCACCCGGCTATCCAGTTTATTAAATACGGGATTGCTGGTGGCTTGGCGACGGCAGCCCATCAACTTGTTTTCTTTACTCTGTCGTTTACTTTGTTGCCTGCAATGGGCACCACGGGCTTGGATGCATGGGTGGCTGAGTTCTTGAAGTTGACTGTGCAAGAGGTGCCGCAGCGTGTTGCTCAATTGAATTATGTGATCAACAACATCCTCGGTTTTGTGGTTGGCAATTTTGTGGCCTACTTTATTAACTTCTATTGGGTGTTTCACCCTGGCAGACATTCCCGGACAATTGAAATTACGTTATTCTTTGTTGTTTCGATCATCAGCTTTTTGGTCGGGACCTTTATTGGTGTGATTATCATGCAGTATTCCTCTGGCGCTGCCATTGTCTCGCAAATCGGCAATATTTTTGCGGCGGTGATGATCAATTACGTGTGCCGAAAGTATATTGTGTTTAAAGGCTAGTGTGCTGTTCATGAAGGCTGCTTTCATCCAGTGTTGTGTGGGTGTTTGTTGTTGCGCAGCCGTACTCCTCTCCTCGGGCTGCGCGTGGCGTGCGGCTGAGGAGCCTGTGCCCGTGCGTTCTGTCCCGGAAGAGGTGGCCCGACATATCCCGGAGTATCGGCCGATCGACACTCGTCCGTATGAGTTTATCTGGGCGCGGAGCATGCCTCGGCAGGATCATTGGCTGGATTTTGAGCGACTCTTGGGGTGGCGCGTGGAGACGTCGGTTGGAGCGGTCGCGCGGATTGAGCGGTGCCGGGCTTTTCAATTGTGGGGCGAATTTGTAGGGTTGGTGACCTATTCCAGTGTGCAGCCGGATGGATGGATACGCCTCATCCCGCCACAGCCGTTGGTTGTTGTTGATCCTGTCGATACGGTCAAAATATGGCTGCATTCTTCAGGTACGGCAGACGTTTCAACGGCCCGATTTGCTTGTAAGGTTGAGGATTCGAATGGCCAACTATTTCGACTGGATCTGGGGCAATTATATGAAAGTGGCTGGCGTCTGGGGTATTCACGCCTTCCGAATGAACTGCTGCAGATTGCCAATTATCCGTTGCGCGTCGTTGCTTTTGAGTGGTCGCAGTTGCCTGTGATCCGAGAGGCTGAGCTGCGCCTGGATGGCTTGTCTTTATTCATGGATGCTTTGGATCCGATTCGGTTTGAACCTCGCCGACGGCGCCCACTCGCTCTGGCTGAGGGGCAATTGGTGGGCATCAATCGTGGCGAGGGTGTGTTGCCATTTCCAGAACCGGTTTCAACGATTCTGCCGAAGCCATCGAGTCCAGATGCCAGAATTTCAGTGCAAGAAGAGGCGCGGGGACAATTTATTGTTTCGGATCCGACTCACGGTCAACCTCTGAGTTATCGGGTGGATGCCACGAATGGATTGGTACGGATTGATGTGTTGTGGGAGGGGGAGGGCACCGACATCGTTTTGCAAGGCATTCAGTTGGCGGAGGGAGACATGGATGCGGGGAACCCGCTGGTGATCCGGCAGGAGCGAAGGCAGGTCTATCTTGAATATCGCAATGGAATGATTCTGCGAATATCTGCGCAGGGGCCTTCTTTGATCGTGGATGTAGATTATCGTGGCCGATCCGCATCAGCGATTTGGGCGGGGCCATTATCTGTGGCCCGTCAATTTGTATCCTTGGAGATCCCTTATTTACATCAAGAAAAGGATGCGGTGCCGCCGGTTTTATTTATGCCGGATTCGAATCCGCCTCTGTTTGCTCATATGATGCTCGATCCGTATCGATCCAATGCCTCCGAGCTGGCGATTCAACAACAAGGGGAACATTTCTTTGAAACCTGGCACGTGGGCGCTGTTTACCACCCGCGAACCGATCAGGTCCGGAACCACTTGCATGAACGATTTATCGTTTCTGTGTGCACGCAGCTGCTGGACGTGCTGCCCGTCATCCCGGCTGCCCGGGGCGCGTTTGCCACACAATTGATGGATCGGTTTGTCAGCGAGCGTCGTGATCCGCCAGATGCGGACAGGATCCTGTCGGCGATGTCCGGGGCGCACATGTCTAGCTCGGTGGATGCTCACAGGCTGTTTTTGAAGACGGAATCGATTTGGCGAGAAGAGCAGGAGAGTCGATCTTTTCGAACTCGAACCAATCCGCATTTGGGAGGAGCTGACTTCGTCCAGAATTGGTTTTCAGCCATGCAAATTAATGGAGCGATGCTGGCTCTGAATATCCATCTACGAGAGCTATCGCCATTGAATCAGTTCTGGTCCAGTGATCACCTCTTGAGGACACCTGCGAACGAGTGGCACCCTGTGGACGGCTTTGCCTTTCATACGAAACCGTTATTTGCGTTGGAGTGGATGTCGGAGTTCGCCGCAGGCATCCATTCTCGTTATCAGCCGGGCGCCTACTGGCTGGGCGAGTTCAGCGCCCATCCGCCGTGGTTGTATTCGGACTTCGATCGTCGTGTTCCGGGCGCGGCGACGTTTTCACAATCACTGTTTGCGGATGGCGACTTGCTGATATCGTTATCTGAAGAAACGGGGGTGCCGGTGCTTGGGTCTGCAGGAGCGGCCCGTTTTTACGCGGGATTGATGGATGGGTTGGTCACGGGACATGTTCGCGATACACCGCGTCCTTATGATCCGGAGTATAAGCTGCATCGACTGCAGCCGCTTGCGGTTGTCTTTGCTCCGCCGTTGCCTGATGATCTGTTTGACCACGAGAATGACCCCGTCGGGTATAAGGTTATTGAGCGTTTGGATTCTTATCTGGCTGATCAAATCGCCTACGGAAATGCGGGACGACTGCCTCACCCTGAAGAGGGTGTGGATCCGCTGGTTGAGGAGCATATTCTGTATTCGCTCCTAGCGTTGCAGCGTCGCACACTTTTGCGACGGCCAGAGCGAATTCTTTATGGCAAAGCAGACGGGTATGTG
>SLBD01000229.1 GCA_007126515.1 Kiritimatiellia bacterium | reverse complement strand
TTACGCATTGGTAGGGATGCGGATTCAAACAGCGATAGAAAAAACGATGTTTTCCTTAGTTTTTAGTAATAGCAAACAAGCTGTTCACATCTTGTGCGTCCCCGCCATGAATAGCCAATAGACTATGAAACCAGTTATTCAAGAAGAGGTCAGTGGATGCGGTATTGCGGTATGCGCTGCCATAGCAGGGACCCGTTATGCTGAAGCCAAGCGGGTCGCTAATCGATTGGGCATTGACGCCTCAAATAGATTGCTTTGGTCGGAGACGGCGTATGTCCGTGCGCTTCTGCGGGAATTCGGAATCCGTATGTCGCCCGAAGAGATGCCATTCACCTCGTGGGAGGCGCTGCCCAATAAGGCGTTGTTGGCTGTGAAGTGGCATTTGGAGCAGGGTAAACCATTTTGGCATTGGGTGATATTCTCGCGAGAAGACGGAGACGCAAAAGTGTTGGATTCAAAGAAGGCTTTGAAATCAAATGTTCGGCGTGACTTTGGGCGCATGCGGCCCAAATGGTATATCGAGGTCTACGATTAATTGGGCGCCGCTTTTAGGCAGGGAAGGAGTCCCGGATTTAGGTATTGCCAGCGTGATCGGATCATGCGCGGTCAGTTCTTCAACAAAAAACAGCCTTATGGGGCTGGCTCGCTTTTTGGGTCTCGTTCTCTATGCTCTCACGGGCAAGTCGTATTGGATCAAATTCGGACGGTCGATAATCAGCGTTTAATCAAGCGGCTCGGAAGAATTTCGAATTCGTCATCTGACAAAGTTCTTTCAGTTCTGCATGAGATGTTCAGTAAATAGTGGATGTGTTTCTCGGTTGCGAAAGAGAGCCGACATTGATACCCTTTCCTGTTGTGTGTGATCTTCTCATCTAAGAAGAGGTGTGTTGTTATGGCGGATACTCCGCGAATTAAATTGTTTGTGATCCACGGCTGGGGCGGCTCCTATTTGGAAGCGGCGGCCCGGGTGACGGATCTATTGGATGTTCCTTCGTATTGGCACAGTGGTGCGTTTCTGGTGCCGCGTCGACAGTCGGGATTGCTGCGGCATTTGCTGAACGAGCCGGCGGACGATCGCTATGTGACGGCGTTGCGTAAGTTGATCCTGAGCCGATTCATCAAGAGCCCGCCTGCGCCTCGTTCCGTGGTCAAGGATCTGGACAATTATGGCCGCTTTGCCGAGGAGCGGTTGCGAACGGATTTTCCCAAGTTCGGCTTGCCCTACGGGCCCAATGCCCGCTGGCTGCGTGCTTCCCAATTGCAAACAGAAGCAGAGCAAGAATTGCAACCGGTTCTCGATGTGCTGCATCGATTGCAGGAAGAGGCGAAGGATTCGGATGGCGAATTGACCGAAGCCGCTGTGCGGGAGCGATTGGAAACTTTATCTGCCGAGGCGGGGATTGGCAACTTGCTGCCGCTGTTGGAAAACCTGCGGGAGATGCACGAGACCGGCGGCGACTTGGATACCGTGGCCAGTGCCGTCATGTATGCGCATCACTTTTCCCGGGAGGCCCAGCGAGCCGGACAGCCGTTCCGATACGGGCGTGAGTATCTCTTTGTGTTTATTAATTATCACGAACCGATGAAAGACTTCGCGCGGTTTGCGCCTGCGGATTATTACATGGCTGACTTGCCCATTCAGGCGTTCCCGGAATTGGAAGACGATGTCCGCTATCTGCACGACAAGGACGTCCGGACGATTCGCTTTGAGGACCACCATCCGTATCAACCTGAGCGTCGCGATAATCTGGAGAAGCTGATTGAAGAAGGGAAGCTCGAGTTTTATGCCTTGTCAGGTCCTGAACAAGGAGCTGAGCAGGCCGAGGAAGATCAGCGTAGCGCGGCGGAAATGATTTATGAAAACCTGATTGAGGGGACAGAAGACGATACGCCCGCGGCCAAACGGTTGCGCGTGGCGGCGCACGGCGAAGACTTTGTGCATGATCGCACGCCGCTGGGCGTGTTGTTAACGGATTTGATTAAGGGCGGCGTCTGCAAAGTGGAGTTGGGGCAAATTCTTCTGGAGGCGATGGCCGAAGATGATGCCATGCAGCGGTTGGAAAAACGGGACTGGGCGCAGTTGCCTGCGGTATGGCAAGAGGATATCCAGACAACGGCGGAAACGTTGCGTGAAAATACGTATGAACTCGTGCTTTCCGATGGCAAAACGAAGATCGTGAGCGCTCTGGCCGCCCACTCGGATCCTGGCAAACCCAAATTGCCGACCGGTAAGGCGGTTGAGTTTTTTGCCCAAAATTTCCCCGACGCACAATACGTTTTCTATTGCTGGGGATCGTCACTGATGGTGGCGCGGCGGTTGGATCACGCGGATACAACGCTGAATTTGGGCAGTTTGATGCCGGCGATTGGCAGCCCTAGTGATGGCGGCCATGCAGGCGCCGCGGTTTGTCGGCCGGAAGCGAATCCGCGGTATCCCAAACGTTTGCTGGGGCGGGTGTCCGCCTCTGGATTCGGCCACTTCAATCGTTATCTGGCCACGCGCTTGGGCGAGAATGGTTATCCGGTGAAGACGGTACGTAATATCTCGGTGCCACCACCGTCGGTGTGGAGCAAGGGGAGTCAGCGGTTGACGATTATTTTGATTGGAGCTATTGCCTTGGGATTGGCATTGGTTGCTTTGTTTCCTTCGTATCGTCCAGAGCGGATGGCAGAAAGCAATGTGGATTTCTTCCCGCACTTGGATGCAGATATGGAAGCGCCTGTGGATCGCGGTGATGATTTGCGCGTGGATGATTTGGAGAGAATATTATGATGGCATGGCGAATCGGCGGTCTGGCCGTTGGATTGATCGTGGGAATTGTGGCGGCAGCCCAGGGATGGGTGGTGGCGCCAGTCTGGCTTTGGATCCTGGCGGCGGGGGGCGCAGCGGCCACGGCCACCGGATACGTTGCCGAGCGCCGCTGGCAGCCCTGGCCGAAGACCGTGATTGCCGCTGCAGCGCTGGCTTGTTCGTTACCACTCGGTTTTTTACGCACGGTGGATGTTGTGGGTCCACCGACCGAAGGCTCGCTGCGTCAAGTGTTGGCAACGGTCGAACCCGGCACACGGCTGGCGATTCAAGGATATATTGAATCAGAGCCAGAATCGCGTGGTCCCGGAGAATTGGATCTGGAAGTCCGGGTGCGACAGATTCGAGTCGGCGAGGGCGAGGATGCAGAGTGGCAACGGGTGCGCCGGGGGAGTGTTTTGGTGCGAGCGTTTGCGCGTGCGTCCAATACAGAAGAGACCCACCGCGCGTTCAATGCCTTGGCGGCGCCTTCTGCCTATGGATGGCAGATTTCTTTCGAGGCACCCTATCGGCCGATTGATGCCCCTCTAAATCCGGGAACATTTGATTATGCTCGTTTTTTGACGGAAAGCGGCATGGATACACGTTTCCGTATTCATGTGTCGTCGGTCGAGGTCATGGAGCGTAGCCGTGGCAACTGGATGGTGGAAGTGGCGTTGATGGCCAAAACATCGTTTATTGATACGTTTCGCAGTCGCGTTCGATCTCCCGCCAGTCGATTGACGGCAGCTGCGACGCTGGGAGCGCGGCGCTCGGTGGAAGATATTGATTTCCGGGGGCGGGATTTGGCCACGACTCTGCGGCATGCTGGGGTAGGGCATGTGTTGGCGGTTTCCGGTTTGCACGTCAGCGTCATCGCCGTCATGTTGTTTGCCTTGTTCCGCATGACGGGTGCTAAGCCGAAGCAATTTGTGCCTTTCCTGATCTTGTTCCTGATCATGTTCGCTTTGCTGACGGGCGCGCGGCCGTCCAGTGTCCGTGCTGTGATCATGAACAGCGTGGTGCTGATTGCGATTGCTTATTTGAGGAGCGACATCCGCAGCGCTACAGTGATTGGATTGTCGTTGTCGTCCTTCTTTATCTTAATTCGTAACCCGACCGTTTTGTTTGCACCCAGTTTTCTGCTTTCCTATGGAGCGGTGTTGTCCCTGATTGTCATCGCGCCCCCGCTGGATCGATTGATTTGCTCCTTGCGCGGGTTCAGTTTGGTGTTTGCCTTTGGTTGGTTTGTGCTTTTGTTGCGTTTGGCGGGTTGGCATTTGCCTTGGTTGATCGAGCCTGGGAATTTAATCGCGTATATAGGGCTGTTGTGGTTGTTGATTTCGATTGGTACGCGTTTGAATCATCGCATGCCGAGCATGTGGCGCATTAACCTGGAACGAATCCCAACTCTGATTCGCTTATTCTTCGCGGCTCAACTGGCGATTCAGTTGGGTATGATGATTCCGTTGTCCGCGTGGTTCTTTGGGCAGTTCCCAGTGGCCGGCGTGTTGGTCAATCTGATCGCCATCCCCTTAGTCGGTGTATTGGTGCAATTGGGCATGTTGACCGGGTTGGTTGGCATGATTCCATTTGTTGGGACCTGGCTGGCCATTCCATTTGGCGCGGCCACGACCTTGGTGGGGGATGGGTTTATTTGGATGGCGCATATTGGTGCCAGCGTCTTTCCTTATCCGGTCACTCCGACCCCCACATCGTTTTGGATGGGGGCCTATTATCTCTCGTTGGCAGCCTTTTTATTCCTGGAGGGGAATCGCAAGTGGATTCTGGGCGGTGTGTTCCGTTTGGTGCCGCCGTCACCCGCAGGTACTGTGCGACGCTATGTTGTCGTGATCCCAGTGCTGATGGTGCTGATTCCTTTGCTGCCGCGTCCCGCGTCCGAGCCCGTGCTTCGAGAAATCCGCATATTGGCAGTGGATCGGTATCCCATCGTGCTGATGCAAAGCGATCAAGATCCAGTGCTAATCAATGCCGGGACGCAATTCACCGGTGGGCGGTTGGTCTTTGACAGTTTGCGGGGATTGGGCGCGACCCGTGTCGACACGCTCTTTTTGCCCGCACCGGATCCCCGGGCGGGGACCGCAGGTGCTGCCGAATTGGTGGAGCGAGTCGCTGTCAGACGCGTATTGAAAAGCATCGTTCCCGAGCCAGATCAAACGCTGCCTGAGGCCTTGGGAGATACGTATTTACTGAGGGAGCTGGGACGAGGGCGGCCTTGGGCCGTAAACTATGAGCGCAGTTTCGAAGCGTTGCGCCACCGCTTAAGGGAACACGATATTCCGTTGCTTCCCTTGGCTGAAGCGGAGTTACCCGTGTGGCAAAATGGATCGATGGCGCTGCTGCCATTGCCTGAAGAACCGCCCACCATGTACTCGAGTAGCGCTTCGTCCCGGATTCTGCATGCGACCCTGAATGGGCTGGAATGGATCATCATCACGGATACCACGCCCGAGGCCCTGTTCGATGCGCTGGCCAATGTCACGGAAGTCGACATCCTGGTCGTTCCGGCCGTGGATGCCATGCGACCCGACGGACGTTGGTTACGCACCGCTGTGCGCCGCACCAATCCGCAGGTCCTTTTTGTGGCCGGAGATCGTCCCGGCGACGCAGCGTCCATCGAGCGCTGGTTGGATGATCCCGAGGCGGTCACAATCATTGATTTGGCACATGAAGGAGCCGCACTGATCCGACTTCGGTCTGGCCAGGAGACTCAAATCAGTACGTATCGTGGAGAAACACGCTTGACCGTGAAGCCTCGCTGAGGGTTGTTTCTCTTCACGCCGGATGATACCCTTGCCAATGCCTTTGGGTGATTGAATAGTGAATGGCTGGTCTCCGCATTGGAGCTGGCAAATAGGAAAGGAGCGCGCAATGAAAATGGTGTGTTTAGATGGCTTTACGTTGAACCCGGGCGACAATCCTTGGACGGATGTCGAGGCGTTGGGAGAATTGGTTGTGTATGATCGGACGCAGCCCGAGGACATTGTCGAGCGAGCCAAGGGAGCTGATATCGTTTTGACCAACAAGACTCCGCTTTCCGCCGACACCTTGGCGCAGCTTCCCGATTTGAAGTTCATCACAGTGCTTGCCACCGGTTTCAACATTGTTGACACAAAGACGGCGCGGGAGCGGGGGATCCCCGTATCGAACGTGCCGATCTACGGCACGGACACCGTGGCCCAATATGCATTTGCGCTATTGCTGGATCATTGCCACAAGGTGGCTCATCACAGTGATCGGGTCATGGATGGAGAATGGGCGCGCCGGGGCGATTTTTGCTTTTGGGATTCCACGCTGATTGAGTTGGCGGGAATGACCATGGGCATTGTTGGTTTTGGACGCATTGGTCGCCGTGTTGGGGAATTGGCCCACGCCTTCGGTATGCACGTGATTGCGGCGGATGTCATGCAAGGTAATCCACCCGATTACACGCCCTTTGCGTGGCGCGAAATCGATCAAGTTTTTGCTGAAGCCGATGTCGTCAGTTTGCATTGTCCCCAAACTGCGGATAATGTGGGATTCGTCAATCGCGAGCTGTTACGACGGATGAAGGCATCTGCCTTCTTGATCAATACCTCTCGGGGCGCATTGATCAACGAACAGGATTTGGCGGATGCGTTGAACGCCGATGTGTTGGCCGGGGCCGCTGTGGACGTGGTATCGAAGGAGCCGATCGAGGCGTCGAACCCGTTGCTGCAGGCGAAGAACCTGCGGATCACGCCGCACATGGCGTGGGGAACGGTGGCTGCTCGCACGCGATTGATGGGGACGACAGCAGAAAACATTGCCGCCTTTCTAAAAGGTGAGCCGATCAATGTAGTTAATTAAAGGGGATCATCGAGGGCATGGCAAACGAACAGCGTCGGAATCCGTTACGAGACAAATCGCCGGGATTGGATCGAGTCCGCCATTTATTGGCTGTCTCGAGTTGCAAAGGCGGAGTGGGTAAATCGACGGTGGCGATTAATTTCGCCTGTACGCTGGCTCGCATGGGGCACCGCGTCGGGATCTTCGATGCCGATGTGTATGGCCCCAGCCTACCCACCGTGGTGCGGCCGGAAACCACCGAGTTGTTCAGTCGCAACGAATTAATTGTTCCCTTGGAGTACGAGGGCATCAAGCTGATGTCGTTTGGCTTCGTACCGCAAATGGCCGGTGGCGGAGCCGCCATTGTCCGTGGGCCGATGGCGACTCAAATCATCAACCAGCTCCTGACCGGGACCGACTGGGGGGAATTGGATTATCTCGTGATCGACATGCCGCCCGGCACAGGCGATGTCCAACTGACGCTGACTCAGTTGGTGCCACTGACCGCCGCCATCATCGTGACAACTCCACAACAGTTGAGCTTTGTCGATGTCGTCAAGGGCATCCAAATGTTCCAAAAGATGAAAGTGCCAACCGTCTCCGTGATCGAAAACATGGCGTATTTTAAGTGCGATGAGTGTAGCAGCAAAAAGTACTTGTTTGGTCCCGGAGTGCGCCAGCGATTGATTGACCAATTTGGGATTAAGAATGCCTTTGAGCTGCCTCTGCTTCCGGCTTTATCCGAAACCGGCGATACGGGGCGCCCGTTTGTGCTGGATCATGCCGATCATTCTGTGACTACCGAGTTTCAGGCACTGGCGAAGGCCACCTTAGCGGAAGTTCAAAAGATGGAGGAGGGCGAGGTCGCTGTGCCATCGACTCGCTTTGTGATCGGGCGAGGCATCGTTGTAACTTGGCCCGATGGTCGGGAACAGGATATCGATCCGGCTGTGTTGCGCAGACGCTGTCTCTGCGCGCTGTGCGTGGATGAAAGAACCGGAGCGCCCTTACTTGATCCTGAAAGCATTCCCGAGGACATCTATCCCGCCGACCTCAGTCCAATGGGGAACTACGCCATCGCCATCCGCTGGAGCGACGGTCACGATTCATCGATCTATCCGTATGATGTGATTGCCGAGCTGGCCGAGTCGGAAGGTTGAAGGTGAGGCAAGCCGCTACACCGGACCTGAGGGATCGACAACACAGTGCGCTTGCCAGAATTAAACGCAAGCCGTGCCGCAAGAGTTACTATGAACAGTTGTCGAAATTAGTAACCACGGATGTCACGGATGACACGGATTTATTCAAATTTCCTATCCGTGCAATCAGTGGTATCCGTGGTTATGTGCGGCGGTTTTTAGAGCAATTAAAGAAATTCTGTAGCCGCCGTCGTTAGACGGTGGACGTTTTTTGCCCAGCGCATTGGTGTCCACGTCCTAACGGACGCAGCTACTCTTTAATTTAAAACGCTCTAGTGGAAGATCAGTTGGTAGGGCGAACCGTCTCGCTGAGCCGCAGAGTCGATCACGAGAATGGCGGGCAATCCCGCTTGTTCAGTTTCACTGCAAAGAGTATATTGTGTGTATGAATAATCAGTCCAGATCTCATTCAGGGTGTGTCGGTCTGCTGATGCTTTTTGCCTGCGTCTCCAGCGCCTTTCCAGGTATCCCCCCTGGAGATGTGTTGCCAGACATCCTCTTCAACGAACCGGCTCAGGGCAGCGTGATGCAGTCACTCGTCTCTGTGGATGGTTCAGTGTTGATTCAGGGCGATTTCACACATGTGAACGGAGTTGCCCGTCCCGGTGTGGCCGTGTTGAATCCGCAGGGCGAATTGGACACCCATTTCGTTCCCGAAGCTGTACACATTGCCGGACCGCCACCTTTATTGGGGGCGGTGGCTGTAGTGGGC
>SLBD01000056.1 GCA_007126515.1 Kiritimatiellia bacterium | reverse complement strand
GAGCTGCAAGAGCATACTTCGTGGGAACAACTGGGAGAGCTGGCGGAAGAACGGACTGAGCTGATCATGAACGTGCTGTTGCATGTTCTGCAGGTGTCATTGGCGGTTGGTCAAAGCGTATGGGGCTGGGTAGCCAGTCTGTTTAGTTGGATCATCTTTCCTATTTATCTGGGTTTCTTTCTGACCGTGCGTCGATTTCGTCCTCAACGCCTAGAAGAATTGATGCCTTTTCTGCGGCAGGAGTTGCGGCAGGACATTGTCCATCTTGTCATTGAGTTCGTGAATATTCTGGTTTCATTTTTCCGGGGGCAGCTTGTTATCGCGTTCCTGCAAGGTCTGCTCTACGCGATCGGATTCAGCCTGATAGGTTTGCAGTATGGGTTTTTGCTGGGGTTGGTGCTGGGGCTCTTGAACATCATTCCGTATCTCGGCAGTATTGTGGGGTTGGCTATCATGATCCCACTTGGCTTCTTTCAAGAAGGGGGCGGATTGACGCTTTCGATAGGTGCAGTGATTGTGTTTTCCGTCGTGCAGGCGATTGAGAGTTATGTCCTGACCCCTCGGATTATGGGGGATCGCACGGGTCTGCATCCTGTCGCAATCATCGTTGCCATCTTCTTCTGGGGAACGGCATTCGGAGGAATCTGGGGGATGATTTTGGCCATCCCATTAACAGCCTTTGGCGTGGTCTGCTGGCGTTTGCTAAAGGAAAAGTACATGAGAGAAATTCTGTAAGCGGGAAAGGTTGATTATGGATCCGATGTTGTCTCCTGCGATTCAAGAATTAGGTCGGCGCGGTGTGATCATGCCAGCACCGCACACGGTGTATGTGGATGATGCGGTGCTGCCGGAGCGGATTGCGCCCGGTGTTGTTCTATTCCCCGGCACTCGTTTGATGGGGGACACAATTTCCATTGGCCCCAATAGCGAGGTGGGAAGCGAAACGCCTATGACCCTGATCGATTGTCAGTTGGGGCATGGGGTGTCAGTCAAAGGCGGCTATGCCAATGGCTGTGTCTTTCTCGACGGAGCAGAGATGGGCAGTGGTGCCCACCTGCGCCCCGGGACCGTCTTGGAAGAGGAAGCGGGCGGTGCGCACAGTGTGGGACTGAAGCAGACAGTATTGCTTTCGTATGTGGTGGCGGGCAGCTTGATTAATTTTTGCGATTGCCTCATGGCGGGCGGAACCAGTCGCAAGAATCACAGCGAAGTCGGATCCTCATACATCCATTTTAATTTTACTCCGCACGGCGACAAAGCGACTCCATCATTAATTGGTGATGTTCCTCGCGGTGTATTATTGGATCAGCCGCCCATTTTTCTGGGAGGTCAAGGTGGTTTGGTGGGTCCCGTGCAGATTGAGTATGGAGTGACAGTGGCTGCGGGATCGATCTTGCGCAAGGATGCCTTGGAGCCCAACTGCCTCTATCAAGCGGCCGGAGCAAAAGACAGTAAGCCCCGCGCTTACGCTCGTGGGCATTATCGCAGCATTGAGCGACTGGTTCATCATAATCTATCTTACATAGGAAACATCCGGGCTTTACAGGCCTGGTATCAGCAGGTTCGGATCCGAACAATGCGCACAGATTCTTTCCGCGAGGCTTGTCGGCAGGGGGCTTTGACGCAACTGGATGCGATTGTCAAAGAGCGCATTAAACGACTGCAGCAGGTCACCGAAAAATTGCCGCAAGCGATTGAATCGTGGACGGCTGCGCTGGGGGCAGAGGCGAGTCAAGAGCCGGTGGGGTTGAGATTCCAACGGGAATGGGTGCGGCGTTGGCCTCGTATTCAAGAGCACTTAATTGCACCACCCCCCGATGCCGTGGGAGAAGAAGCTCGAGATCGCTTTTTGTCTGCATGGAATCAATTGGAAAAGACATCACACACGGCGGCAGTGAATCAATTGAGCGCTGAGGCCAAGAAGGCAGCAACGAAGTGGCTGACAGCTATTGTCCAGCATGCTGCCAGTCTCGAGTCACCCCAATAGAAAGGAGAACACATGAAGACTTTGCTCGCATGGTTAGGAATACTCGTACTAGTTGCCAGTGTTGGGTGTGGCTCTGTGGACGACACCGGAGTGATCCGGGTTTGGAGTCACCAAGGACAGGAAGCGGAGAATATCGCCATGCGCGAAATCGTGGCGGCTTTTAACGAAGCCCATGCGGATGAAGGAATCCGCGTCGAGATCAATTTCTTTCCAGATTATCAGTACACGGAGCGGGTTGCCATTGCGGCAGCGGCAAGGGACTTGCCGGATGTGTTCGGTTTGGACGGTCCGACGGTTGCGCAGTTCGTAGCTGCGGGTGTCTTGCATCCGTTGACGGCGTATTTTTCGGAAGACGAATTAGATGATTTTCTGGATACGATTATCCAGCAGGGGACCGTGGACGGAACCGTATACGCATTGGGCGCATTTGATTCAGCCATGGTCTTGTATTACAACCGCGATAAGCTGGCCGCAGCCGGTGTCGAGACCCCAGTTGGTTTTGAGGGGTGGACGTGGGAAGAATTTGTGGCTGCTTGTAAGGTTCTGAGGGATGCCGGAGTGGATCCAGTTGCCCTGCACATGGATGTGACGGCGGACGAGTGGTACACCTACGCCTTCAGCCCGCTGATTTGGTCAGCAGGCGGAGCATTGATTGATCTGGATCAAAATCAGGTTGAAGGCGTTCTAAACAGCGCGATTAATGCAGACGTGTTAGGGCACTGGCAGCAACTGTTTGATATAGGATTGGCGGCTCGGAATCCGATTAATCCAGATCCTTTTGGCGTCGGGGAGACCGCAATGGATTGGAATGGCCATTGGATGGCTCGTTCACATATCGAGGCCCATGGAGAGAGCTTGGGAGCAATGCCGCTACCGAATTGGGGGGATTTTCCAGTCGCCCCGAGTGGAAGTTGGTGTTGGGCCATATCCGCCTTGTCGAATCAGCCAGAGCTGGCAGCGCGTTGGTTGCGATGGGTCATAGATCCAAGCACAGGGATCAAGCCGATCGTTTCAGCGGGCGGTGCGGTACCTGCGCGACGGTCAGCCTTCGAGTACTTCCCCGAGTATCAAAATCTTCCTTTCTCATTATTTCGTCATCTGCTGGAGACAGCCGGTCGGTCTCGGCCTCAAACCCCGCATTATCCGAATTTGACGCAACAGTTTGCTGCCGCCCTGCGTGACATTGCCAATGGTTCTGACCCACAGGAACGTCTGGATGAAGCGGCCGCGGCTGTCCAGCGAATGATAGATCGGTCGCGGAGATGAATGGGAAGGTTATGACCACAGCGACAAAAGAATCCATTTTAATCGGAGTTGTGACGGTTTCAGATCGAGCACGGCGCGGTGTGTACGAGGACCGATCGGGACCAGCCATTCAAGCGGTATTCGATGAGATCATGCGATCGCCGTGGCGAGCCGAATATCGTTTGATTGAAGATGAACAACCATTCATTGAATCGACGTTGAAGGAATTGGCGGACCAAGTTCGTTGTCCTTTAATTGTGACCACAGGAGGCACTGGACCTGCCGTGCGCGATGTCACACCTGAAGCGACGGTGTCAGTCTGTGAGAAGCTGTTGCCAGGATTTGGCGAGCAGATGCGGGCGGTATCCTTGCAGGCCGTGCCAACCGCAATCTTGTCGCGGCAAACTGCCGGAATTCGTGGTCAGTCGCTCATCATCAATTTGCCCGGCAAGCCACAGGCGATTCGTGAATGCCTTGATGCCATATTGCCAGCTGTTCCTTATTGTATCGATTTGCTCGGGGGCCCGCGAATCGAATTTGATCCCGATAAAGTACAGGCATTTCGGCCGCGTGGAGCATAAAGGAATACGACCATGGCGCTGCTCGATGTCATTTATCGGGATGATCATTTGGTGGCCATTAACAAGCCGGATGCACTGCTCGTGCATCGTACTCGATTGTCTGGTGATCGAATGGCTGTTTTGCAGATTTTGCGCGATCAAATGAATCGCACTCTCTATCCGGTTCATCGCTTGGATCGCGCCACATCCGGGGTGTTATTGTTTGCATTGGATTCGGAGACCGCCAGCCAATTGGGGAATGCGTTTGCCGAGAGACAGGTTCACAAGACGTATCGAGCCATTGTGCGAGGACAGCCGCCGCTGCATGGTGATATTGATCATCCGATCATGGATCCCGATGATCCCGTACCTCGGCCCGCGCGCAGTTCCTTCGCTTGCTTGGAGACATTGCGCCTGGATCAGGAGATTGAAGGACGGCAAGCCACGTACTCCTTAGTCGAAGTTCGGCCGGAGACAGGGCGTCGGCATCAAATTCGCCGCCATCTCAAACATATCCACCATCCCATCATTGGCGACACCACGTACGGTCGGGGACCGCATAATCGATTCTTTCGTGAGCAGTTCGGTCTCTATCGTCTATTGCTGCATGCTCGGTCGTTAGAATTGATTCATCCTCATACAGGGCAACCGCTTCGCATTGAAGTATCAGAGACCGAGGAACGGTCCTGGCGGCTGTTTCGTGAGAAAACGAATGGGCAGTGGGGCACAACTGAGATAGTTTGACTCAAAGAATTTATACTGTCAGGGCTTCAATTTATAGACGCGCACGGTGGGCGCGTCATGCCGGGTCCCGCGTGCCCGGCTAAAGCATTTACTCTTTTTGCTTCATCACTTCGGTGTCATCTTTGATGGCAGAACACGTCCTCAAGCGGAATAGATTGATAAAACTCTCTATAAATGTAACATTTCAGACATGTTGTATGTGGTTGGTTTAAAGCCAAGGGCAATCAAAGATTTGGCCAGTATTCCGAAGCAGGATGCTTCTCGGATAGCCGATGCCTTGGAGCGACTTGCTGACAATCTATGCGGAGATGTGAAACGCTTATCGAATTTTACTCCGGAATATCGGCTGAGAGTTGGTAGCTATCGAGTATTGTTTGAAATTTGCGGCAATCAGGAGATTGTGGTGTACAGAGTTATTCATCGACGCGAAGCGTACCGTTAGATGAGGAGAATTGCGCATGTTAACATTGCACCCAAGTATATTAGAGCGAGACGGCAAGAAAGCTTTTGCGGTTTTGCCCTATGAAGAGTTTCAGAGCTTGCAAGAAGAGTTGAATCGTTACGAGGATCTCAAAGAACTTCGCGGTGCCAAGACCCAAGAAGAATCGGCTCCAGTTACAGCGCTGAACGCGGTGAGAGATCAATTGCAAGTCTGAGTGATCTCGTCTACTGCCACATCTGTCGATCCAGTGTCCGATACTGGATGGCTTCGCTAATGTGTTCGCTCCGAATGGTTTCGGCGCCGTTGTCCAGGTCAGCGATGGTTCGGGCAACTTTGAGGATCCGATCATATGCCCGGGCGCTGAAATTCAGTTCAGTGATCGCCATTTTGAGGATTTGCTGCGCGTCATTTTCCATGCGGATTTCTTCTTGGAGTTGGCGGGGGCGCATATCGGCGTTGCAATGCACCCCGCGCTTGCCGCGAAATCGCTTCTGTTGAATCTGTCGCGCAGCCATGATGCGTTCGCGGATGATGGCTGAGCTTTCTCCGCGCGCAGCATTTGCCAAGTCCTGATAGCGAACAGAGGGGACTTCTAAATGAATATCGATCCGATCAAGTAAGGGGCCTGAAATCTTGTTGTGATAGCGCTGGATTTGCAGCGGAGTGCAACGACACTCATTCTGTTTGTCTCCGAAATATCCGCATGGACATGGGTTCATTGCTGCTACGAGCATGAACTGGCTGGGAAACGTCACGGTTTGTGCCGCGCGTGCAATGGTGACCTTGCCATCTTCCAATGGTTGCCGCATGACCTCCAACACATTCCGGTGAAACTCCGGTAGCTCATCCAGGAAGAGGACGCCGCGATGAGCAAGACTGACTTCTCCTGGGGCAGGATGTGATCCGCCACCCAGCAAGCCTGCATCAGAAATTGTGTGATGCGGAGAGCGATAAGGACGATGCACCATCAAGGCTTGATGTGCGGCGAGAGAGCCCGAAATCGAGTGAATTTTTGTGACTTCCAGGGCCTCGTCCAGAGACATCGGCGGTAAGATCGAAGCCACACGCTTGGCCAGCATCGTTTTGCCGGACCCTGGTGGTCCGATGGCCAGAATATTGTGTCCGCCTGCCACGGCCACTTCGATGGCTCGTTTGGCATATTCTTGACCTTTGACATCGGAGAAGTCTTCCTCGTAATGATCGCGTTGATCAAATACGTGGTCGAGATCCATTCGTAACGGCTCGATGGTGTACGTCCCCGCGATAAAATCGGCGGCAGAACGCAGCGAATCAACCGGATAAACGGGCAATTTATGAATGACGGCGGCCTCTTCAGCATTTTCCGCTGGCACGATCAAGCCCCGACAATTGGTGGTCGCGACATGCAGTGCAATCGGTAGAACGCCTTTGATTCTCCGCACTTGGCCGCTTAAAGCGAGCTCTCCAATCACCGCATATTCGGCCAAGGCGTTGGCATCGAGATCGCCTTGCGCAGCCAACATGCCTAAAGCAATCGGTAGATCGAAACTGGGACCTTCCTTTTTGATGTCGGCGGGGGCGAGATTGATGGTGGTACGGCCCATTGGCGGGGCAAACCCGGAATTTAATAAGGCGGTCCAGACGCGATCGGAACTTTCTTTGACCGCGGCATCAGGTAAGCCAACGACAATCGTTTTCGGCTCCCCATGCCCCGCATTAACTTCGATCTCGACGCTATATGCGTCGACCCCGTACACGGCTCCGGAAAAAACTTTCGCTAGCATGTGCTACCACCTTGCCTTTGGTTGATCCGGTGCTTGCATCGTCAGAAGTGGGTTACCTCATTTGCTCGCCTTCAGCGCGACAACTTGGTTGAAGACCGGCTGACCGGGCTGAGAGTCCTTGGTGTCTACACAAAAATAGCCAGTTCGCTCGAACTGAAAGGATTCCCCAGCTCCTGCTTCGGACAAAGCCGGTTCAATCAAGGCCGTAGTGGTCCGCAACGCATTAGGATTGAGAAAATCAGTGAAGTCCTTGTCTTTGTCTTCCATAGGATCAGCGACAGTAAACAGCCGCTCATACAATCTCACTTCAGCCTCGCGAGCCGTCGGCGCCGCCAGCCAGTGAATGGTGGCTTTGACTTTGACTTTGGTTTCGGGGGGATCCCAGCGGCAGTGTAAGGCGATGACTTCGCCTGTCTCTGGATCTTTTTCAATGTCTTCGCAGGTGATAAACCCAGCATAGCGCAGCCGCACACTCTTTCCGGGGGAGAGCCGGAAATATTTGGGTGGAGGGGTTTCGGCAAAATCAGCCCGTTCAATGAAAATTTCACGAGTCAAGGGGAAGGGGCGCTTCCCAGCCGTTTCATCTTCTGGATTATTGATGGCTTGGACGTTGATTCCCTCCGTGTCTGAAAAATTCGTGATCACCACACGCAATGGATCGAGCACGGCGATGCGGCGCAGCGCCTTGGCATTCAACTCTTGGCGGACGCAGTACTCCAGCAATTCCATCTCTGTCACACTGTCATATTTGGTGACCCCGATCGTTTCACAAAAGGCGCGGATGGCAGCGGCCGGGTAGCCACGTCGCCTCATGCCACAAAGCGTTGGCATGCGCGGATCATCCCATCCCTGCACATGGCCTTCACGGACCAGTTGAAGCAGCCGTCGCTTACTCATGACGGTGTACGTCAAATTGAGTCGGGCAAATTCGATTTGCTGAGGGTGGCAGGGGATACTGATCTGATCAAGAATCCAATCGTACAAGGGGCGATGAACTTCAAATTCCAATGTGCAAATCGAGTGAGTGATGCCTTCGACGGCATCGGAAATGCAGTGGGCAAAATCATACATGGGATAGATGCACCATTCATCGCCTGTGCGATGATGGTGAATGCGCTTAATCCGGTAGAGTGTTGGATCGCGCATGTGGAGGTTCGGGGAAGCCATGTCGATCTTGGCTCGCAACACGTAGGCCCCATCGGGGAATGCGCCCGCTCGCATACGTCGAAATAGGTCCAGGTTTTCCTCCACGGTCCGATTCCGGGACGGACTCTCTTTGCCGGGGCGGGTTGGGACACCCCGATATTCCTTGAACTCATCTGCTGATAAACTGCAGACGTAGGCCTTGCCCTTTTGAATCAGTTCTTCAGCGTAGCCGTATAGCGCTTCAAAGTAATTGGACGCAAAGTAATGGTGTTCGCCCCACTCAAATCCCAGCCAGCGCACATCGGCCTCGATGGCATCGACGTATTCCACGTCCTCGGCGGCAGGATTCGTGTCATCGTACCGTAAATGACAGCGTCCTCCGAATTCCTTGGCTAGACCAAAGTTTAGGCAGATGGATTTGGCATGGCCGATGTGCAGGTAGCCATTTGGTTCCGGCGGGAAGCGGGTGATCACTTGGCTGTTATTCTTGCCGGCCTCCAGATCGCGGTCGATGATCTGGCGGATGAAGTGTCGCGACGGAGCGGGAGATGTGGATTCTGAAATGTTGGATTCTTCGGACATCGTTGACCTTGATTCGTTATTGAGGGGGAGAAAACTTGAGCAGTGTGATCTGCATTCGATTTAACACTCGTTCACGTCCAAGCACCTGCAGCATATGGAATAAACTGGGGCCTTGGGGGATGCCTGAAACTGCAATGCGCACGGGATGAATGAGTTCCGCGGGCTTGACCGCTCGCGCCTCAGCCAAGTCACGCAGCGCCTGTTCGGTCGATTCAGCAGTAAAGTCGGACAAGTCGGAGAAGGCTGTGCGGAGTTCAACGAGCAATTCCAAGGCTTGCGGCGCATGCAATCTCTTTTCAACGGCCTTGGGATCATACTCATAGTCTTCAGTGAAAAAGAAGCCAGCCATGGGGGCAATATCGTCCCACTTCTTAATCCGTTCCTCCATGACGTGAATAACCGCATCGAGATAGTCTGGATTCGTCGCTGCAGCAGGGATGGCTTCGGTGTACTTTTGGCGATGGACTTCTCGAGGCAAGCGACGCAGATGTTCGCCATTCATCCACTCAAATTTCTTCCAATCGAACTGCGCGGCGCTGGATTGCACCCGGTCCAACGTAAAGCAGCGCACCATTTCCTCGCGCTCCATTACCTCGCGGTCATCGCCCGGCGACCATCCCAACAGAACGAGGTAATTGAATAAGGCTTCGGGCAGATATCCCTTCTCGCGGAAATCGCCGACAAATGCAGCGCCGTCGCGCTTCGAGTAGGGCTTGCCCTGCGCATTGACGATCATGGGCAAGTGGGCAAAGTGAGGCGCCTCAGCGTTGAGGGCTTGATACAGCGCGATATGGCGGAAGCTGTTTTCGACATGATCATCGCCTCGAATTACATGGGTAATGCCCATATGGATATCGTCCACAACATTGGCCAAGTGGAATACGGGCGATCCATCGGATCGGACAATTACGAAATCTTGAAGATGCTTGGACTTTTTCTTTAGCCCTCCCTTGACGCCGTCTTCAAACTTCATGTCGCGCCCGGGCATCCGAAAAACCACCGCTTCGCCACGCCCGGTGTTGCCTTTGTCTTCTTTATAGGCCAAGCCGCGGCTCAACAGGTCTTCTGCTGCGGCCAGATGCGCGTCGCGGCGTTGAGATTGGTAAACCGGATCTTCGTCTGGCTGAAGTCCCAACCAGTTCATCGCCTCGATGACGGTTTCGACGGCTTCAGGAGTGGATCGTTCCCGATCGGTGTCTTCGACACGCAGGAGAAACGCACCGCCGGTTGAGCGGGCAAACAGCCAATTGTATATGGCGGCCCGCATGTTGCCGATGTGGACATGTCCGGTGGGGCTGGGGGCAAAGCGTGTGCGTATCATGAGGAAACTCCGGCAGCGCCGACGACGGCGTTGCGCCATTTTTCAAAGTGGGGCAGGGCGGCATGGTGGGTGAGATCAAAGCTCAACGGCGACAAGGAAACAAAGCCATCGGCTAAAGCTTGCAGATCGGTGTCTTCGGGGTCTTCCAGTAAGGCCAACTCTCCGTCCATCCAATAGTAAACATTACCGCGCGGATCGGTGCGGCGTTCAAAGGTCTCAATGTAGCGGGATCGGCCCATTTTTGTGACCCGCGTTCCTTTCACTTGCTCAAACGTAATGTTTGGTACGTTGACATTCAGCAAGGTGTTTTGCGGCAGGCCGTCTTGCTGCAGGCGCAGTACCATTTCTCGTGCTGTCTTTTGCGCTGTATCCCAAATGGGATCTTTAAATGTATTGAGGGAAATGGCCATGCTCGGAATGCCGAGAATGGTGCCTTCCGTAGCTGCCGATACAGTCCCCGAGTACAGCACACTGATGCCAGCATTGGGGCCCAGGTTGATACCGCTGATGACAAAATCTGGAGGCTCTGGCAATAACGCGCTCAGCGCCAGCTTAACGCAATCAGCGGGTGTGCCATCGACTGCGTAACCAAAGAAGTCGCCATTGCGAGAGACTTTTTTCGTTTTCAGCGGATTAGAAATGGTGATGGCGTGGCCCACCGCGCTGCGTTCCGATTCGGGAGCGACGACGTGGACTTCGGCCACGTCGCGCAAGGCTTCGTAGAGCGCAGCCAGGCCGGGCGCATGAATTCCGTCATCGTTACTTAGTAATAATCTCATAGGTCATCTCGAAAGATTGCGTTAAGTCTCATCCTCATCAGCTTCCGCTGCCTCGGAGGGTTCCGCTTTACCCATCGGTTGGGCCAGTGGCTCTCCAATAATTTTGCGAACTGTGTTCACCAATTCGCAGAGATCATCAGGGATGGATTCAAGACGGTGCAATGAAATCCGCAGGGTATTATCGAAGTACTCTCCTGCGTCCAAGTGTTTTTCGATGCTGAGTCCTTCAATTTCGGTATAGCCAAGTTCCGTGTTTGAGAACATCTCTACCGAGCAGCCGCCATCTGGATGAACACCTTCGCCTTCGCCTGGTTCGCTTTTTTGCAGAATCAATGTGTTGCCGATCAATGCAGCGATCCATTTGCGCGGCGAATCTGAGCCGATCTTGTGTTCCCCACCAAGACCCGCTCGATAGAGGACAATATCTCCGCAATGGAACAATCGATCTTCCGGTGGCATATCAAAAAGCAGGGGCGTTAGGCCCGCGGAAAAATTCGAGTCTGGACCGACTGGGACAAAAACAAAATCTACATTGTTTAACTGGCTGAGCTGCCAGATTGTGACTGGGATATCGGATTCTTCTAGACGCTCCATGCGCTGCCGGATAACCAATTCGGGCCGCTCTCGCTCCATTCGCACGGTTCTGTGCACGCGGACATGGAGGGGGGCACCGAAATCTTCCGTAATCAATCCGTGTAAGGTGTCGTCGGCAGTTCGCCAAGCTCTACCCGTCCAAGATCGGCCATCCAGCAGCCGTGAGGGGGGCCAGTTGCCCTCTTGGAAGAGATGCCAGCGTTCCTGGGCAACCGGCCAGATCCAGTCGCCGCCGAAGTTGATCCAATCGTCAGATTCTACTATATCGCCCGTTTGGCCAAGCAGAGATTCGTCCAAACGCAGCAGATTGGGCTGCTCACGCCAGGCCAGATGCGCAATCCGGCCGATTTCTGGCACAAGAACCACTTCCATACTCTCATTGGCTAATCGAAAGGCATTGGTCCAGCCTTTGAATTCAACCGATCCGATGGGGGCCACAGGGACCGCATTGGCATTTGCATTATCACCATACAAGGGTGTTGTCCACATCCATGCTCCCCCCAGCCAGACCGATAAAAGGCCATATATCCAATGTTTTTTCAAAACAACACGACTACTTGATTTTTCTGCATTCGGCACGGTCCCAAGGCTACGAGATTCTACGCGGCAAAGCAAGACATGTGGTGAAGTCAACGGGGCTCCTTGACCACCGTGCTCTCCCGTGTCATTCTCTCGGCCTCATGAGCAATCAACAGAAGACAACCGTAGGTGAAATCAAGGAAGAAGTACTGGCGTTTACGGCAGGGCGAGATGTGGAGCTGGACCAGGCGCTGATCGAATTCGACTGCATCGGTACGGCTGCCCATGTGACCATGCTGTCCGAGATGCCGCTTCATCCAGCTCTGATATCTGGCAATGAGGCCGCTGCCGTGATTGGTGAGCTGGCCCGTATCCTGCAATCTGCCAAGGCGGGCGCATTTGAAATCACGTTGGCCGATCAAGATGTGCATTTGGCTGTGGAGCGGACATTGACTGAAACGTTGGGCGATCTTGGGAAGAAAGTACACACGGCCCGCAGTCGAAATGATCAGGTCGCGGTTGATCTGCGTTTGTTCGCCAAACGCGAACTGTTGGATCTGTTTGATGAGATCATTTTGCTGGCCGGGGCCTTAACCAAGTTTGGCAAGACTCATGAGCACGTGCCGATGGTGGGGCGGACTCATATGCAGCCCGGCATGCCATCCAGCGTGGGGCTCTGGGCCGCCGCCTATGCAGACGCCTTAAACGAAGATATTGTTCTGCTCGAGTCGGCCTATACCTTGAATGATCAATCCCCGTTAGGTTCTGCAGCCAGCTATGGAGTGCCGCTGCCGATTGATCGGCAACGAGTGGCAGATCTACTAGGATTTGCCCAGCCCATCCACTCGGTTCTACACGCGAACAACGCCCGCGGCAAAATGGAGTCAGTGATTCTGTTTGCCTGCGCGCAAATCATGCTGACATTGTCGCGGCTGGCTCAGGATTTGATGGTATTTACAATGCCTGAGTTCGGCTACTTCTCATTGCCTGCTGATTATTGTACCGGCAGCAGCATTATGCCGCAGAAGCGCAATCCGGATGTGTTGGAGTTGATTCGAGCCCGTGCCTCGCGGGTGTTGGCCCATGGGATGGGAGTCTATGACATCGTCAAAGCCGCTCCCTCTGGATACAATCGAGATTTGCAGGAGGCCAAAGAGCCGTTTATGGACGGGTTGGCTTCAACGCGCGCCAGTTTGCGGATTTTAGCCTTGCTGGTTCAGGGACTGGAAGTACATGAGGACGCATTGCTAAGAGGCTTCTCTCCGGATGTCTTTGCAACGGATCGGGCCCTGGAGCTGGTGGGGCAGGGTATGCCGTTCCGCGATGCCTATCATCACGTGAAAGAGAACCTGGACGAACTTGAGCAAATGGATCCACACAGTGCCATTCGCCGAAAAACGCACCTTGGTGCCACTGCGGGGCTGGACTTCAATCACATTCAACAATTGCTCAGCCGCACGGCCATGAATTGCAGTGTGCGCCGCCGCCGTTATGTTGACCGGATCAACGCCTTGATGAAGCAACCGGTTTGGTAATTGGGCTCAGAAAGAGATGTCGTCGCCTTGGCTGATACAGTTGAGCATGCCGACGTAATCGGGATGATCGGAAATGCGGTTGTGGCGGAAGCCACTAACCACGGTTCCCTGATGCAATACGAAAACTCCTGGCATTTGGAAGCGATCGCCAACAATTTGTCCCATCCCATGACCGTCAAGCAGGATGGATTGCACAGCATAACGCCACATGGCAGGCCCGTAGATATCGAGAATGCTGGCTCGCTCGAGGCTGAGCGCCTGATACAAGCGGGCTTCGGGATCACTGATCCGCGGGATGTCGGAAATGCGGTAGCGCTCAAAGAGGTACTGCGTCTTCTCGTCTTCACCCATGTGGACAAATACAATACGGGCCCCTGTGGCTTCGATTTCGCGACGCTGAGCGGCGATATCGGCAAGCGTTTCGCGACAAAACGTGCAGCCCAAATGACGGAGCAAAACCAAAAGTACGGGCGTTTCATGAGACAGAGCCGCCAAGGACTGGCCTTCTTGAGTTCGGAACAAGTCTAAATTTAAATCTTTCGAAACGGGGGCTGGCACTCGGCCGCCAGCGGGCGCTTCTGCAATTCGTAACAGCAGCATGCCAGAGGGTATTGCCCAAAGGATACTTAACAAGATAGCCGCCCAGGCCACCCAAGGCGACGCGATATGACCTCCCAAGACAGTTGGCAGCGTAACCAAGACAAGGAAGGGCATGGCAAGAAAGCCTGCCAAGAAGATGGGCCAATGACGCGCAGGTTCGATAGAAGCAAGGGCAACACTGACACCATACGCAGCGACTAGAATGCCAATCCAACGCCCCAAGAGGATGTGTCCGGGGGTAACAGCCGCCATCCAGCGAGGATTGATCACCAAGGCGACACCCGCAAGAATCAAGGCGGCCGATGCGACTTTCAGAAAAGGACTAAAGGATGCCAGTTTTTGCTGCGGGTTCATGATCGGTTTACCCCCGTTTGATTGAATGAATGGCGTTGCCGTAGAAGCCTTCGCCGGCTTCCATCATCGTTTCCGACAAGGTCGGGTGGGCGTGAATGGTGAGCTTGAGATCCTCGGCGGTCGCACCCATCTCAATCGCCAGAGTCCCTTCGGCAATCAATTCGCCCGCACCAACGCCCGCAATGCCGACACCCAGAATGCGGCCGCTGTCTGGGTCGCAAACAAGTTTGGTGACGCCTTCGGTGCGCTCCAGCGACATGGCTCGACCTGAGGCCGCCCAAGAGAAGCGCGAGACTTTGATGGGGATGCCCTTGGCTTTGGCCTCGGTCTCGGTCAAGCCGGCCCATGCTATTTCTGGGTCGGTGAAGACAACGGCGGGAATGGCTTGGGGTTCAAATTCGGTTTTCTTGCCGAGGATGGCTTCAACAGCCACAATGCCTTCATGGCTGGCCTTGTGGGCCAACATGGGATCGCCGGTAACATCGCCAATCGCGTAGATGTGCGGCACAGACGTGCGCCGTTGTCCGTCGACTTCGATAAAACCGCGCTGAGAGACCTGGATCCCTGCAGCGTCGAGGCCTATTCCTTTTGTATTAGGCGTGCGGCCCACGGACATCAAGACTTTGTCGAAGATTTGATCATGGCGTTTACCTTCGGGGTCCTCATAGCCCACTTTGATGCCGTTCTTCTGTTCTTTCAGCTCCACGACTTTGTGTTTCAGGAGGATGGAATCAAATTTCTTTTCGACTCGCTTGGCGAGGACTTTAACAAGATCGCGGTCGGCTCCCGGCAGAAGGCCGTCGGTCATTTCAATGACCGTAACTTTGGTTCCGAGCGCGGCATATACAGTGCCCATTTCCAAGCCGATGTAACCGCCGCCGATGACCAATAGTTTCTTGGGTATATCATCAAGGTCGAGCGCTCCGGTCGAATCAAGAAATCGTTTCGAATCGATCTTTAATGCTGGCACCACGGTTGGGTGAGAGCCTGTTGCTACAATGGCGGTCTCAAACGACAGCTTTTCGCTGGAGCCATCTGGCTTTTCGATGTTCAACGTGTTGGCATCGACAAACGTAGCTTTGCCATGAATCGATTTGATCTTGCGCTGATTGCGCAGCATGCCAGTGCCGCCCGTCAAGCGCGACACGACGCTGTTCTTCCAGTCGCGCAACTTGTCGACATTAATTTTGGGCGCTCCAAAATCAATCCCCATGGCCTTGGCTTCTTCCGCCTCTTCAATCACCCGGGCGATGTGCAGCAGGGCTTTGGAGGGGATGCAACCACGATACACGCACACGCCGCCGGGATTATCTTCGGTGTCGATCAGCGTAACATCGAGGCCGTGATCGGCCGCGTAGAAGGCCGCCGGATACCCGCCGGGGCCCCCACCAATGACGACAATTGACTTCTTTTCGCTCGTGTTGCTCATAGTGCTTATCCTTCGAGAGCCATCAACAGCGGCTCCTGCAATGCTTCTGAAATCCACCGAATAAAACGGGCACCATCAGCTCCGTCAATAACGCGATGGTCGTAGGAGAGGGAGAGGGGCAGCATCAACCGTGGTTGGAATCCGCCGTCTACCCAAATGGGCTCCTGCGCCCCGCGTCCGACACCCAGAATCGCGACTTCAGGGTGATTTACAATCGGGGTGAAGTGACTGCCGCCTATACCGCCCAGATTGGAAATAGTGAAGGTGCCGCCCTGCATGTCCGCTGGCGAGATCTTGCCTTCCCGCGCCTTCTCGGCGATTTGGCTAAGTTCAATGGACAATTCAATGATGCTCTTTTGATCAACATCTCGCACCACGGGCACCACAAGCCCCTTGGGGGTGTCAACGGCGACACCGATATTGATGTATTTCTTCAGTACGACTTCTTCATTTGCCAAGTCAACGCTAGCGTTGAATTGCGGGTAGACCTTTAAGGCCGCCGCTGTGACTTTTAGCAAAATGGCCGTCAGGGTGAGTTTGCCTCCGGCTGCTTCGGCTTTGCGGGCAAATTGCTTGCGCAATTGCTCGATATGCGTGATGTCCGCTTTGTCCTGTTGAGTGACATGCGGGATCGTCCCCCAACAAACAGCCATGTGTTGAGCCGTCATCTTGCGGACATTGTTCATCTTCTGCCGTTCAACGTCTCCCCATTGGCTGAAGTCGGGGAGGGGCGGTGCAGCAACGCCACCCACTGCAATGCGGCCTCCGGTAGGTTGGCTGAGTCGTTGCTTGGCGTGGGCCTTGACATCTTCAATTTGAATTCGGCCTTTGGGACCGCTACCAGTAACCTCAGCGATTTGAACACCGATTTCTCGGGCGAATTTGCGCACCGAAGGAGCTGCGGCAACAGCAGTCCGCGCGCCCGAACTGGCGGCAGGTGTCGGCGCTGAAGCCGGTTGCGGTGTGGGTGCCGGTTTTTCTTCCTTTTGTTTCGGGGCTGGTGCAGGAGCTTCCGACTCACTTGGCTTTTCAGGCTCTGCAGCCGGGGCCGGTTTGTCCTCTGCCGCTTCTTGCGCCTCGGCTTTCTTGGCTGGCGCGGCATCATCGGATCCGGCATCGCTCTCAACGGTGAGGGCGACCTGGCCAGGAGCGACGGAGTCGCCCGCTTTGATGTGGACCTTGACGATCTTGCCGCTGACTTCGGAAGGCACTTCGATGGTGGCCTTGCCGGTTTCCAGTTCGGCGATTGGATCATCCTTGGCGATCACATCGCCTTCATTAACGAGGACGGAGATGACTTCGCCAGCATCAACGCTGTCGCCCAAATTTGGGATTTTAAATTCAGTTGCCATACGGAGGTATCCTTTCGAACTTACGAAACCATGGGGTTGGCCTTCTCAGGATCGATTTCAAGATCCTTGATGGCTTTGGCGACAACGGCTGGCTTGATCTTGCCTTCGCGGGCCAGTGAATGCAGGGTGGCCACTACAACATAGCGGGCATCTACCTCGAAGAAATCACGCAAGGCGCGGCGATTTTCGCTGCGACCGAACCCGTCAGTGCCCAATGAATGCAACGGGCCAGGGAGCCAACGGGCGATGGAGTCGGGTAGGGTCTTGACGTAATCAGACGCGGCAATAAACACGCCGGGCTGTTTGCCAAAGCATTTGGTTACATAGGGAACCTGCGGCTTCGCCGTGGGATGCAACATGTTGTGTCGTTCCACGTTTTTCGCATCGCGCCGTAATTCTTTGTAGCTAGTAACAGACCAGACATCGGCTTGGACTTTGTATTTGTCGGCCAGAATTTCCTGCGCTTTGAGAACTTCGTTGAGAATCGCGCCGCTGCCAAGCAGTTGCGCTTTGAGTTCTGACTTCTTGACGCTGGATTCACGAATCTTGTAAGCCCCTTTAAGAATTCCTTCTTCATGTCCATCCGGCATGGCTGGCATGGGGTAGTTTTCGTTCATCACAGTGATGTAGTAGAAGATATCTTCCTTATCAACGTACATCCGTTTGATGCCGTCTTTGATGATCACCGCGAGCTCATACGCGAAGGTCGGATCGTAGCAGATCAGGTTCGGGACAGGATAGGCGAGCAGATGACTATTGCCATCTTGGTGCTGCAGTCCTTCTCCAGCCAGCGTCGTGCGTCCCGCAGTGCCGCCCAGCAAAAAGCCTTTGCAGCGCATGTCGCCAGCGGCCCAGATCAAATCGCCAATCCGCTGAAATCCGAACATCGAATAATAGATGAAGAACGGGATCGTGTTGATACCGTGGTTGGCATATGCCGTGCCCGCCGCAATAAAGGAGGACATGGAGCCCGCCTCAGTGATACCTTCTTCCAATAACTGACCGTCGCTGGACTCCTTGTAATAGAGCAGACTGTCGGCATCGACCGGCTCATAAAGCTGGCCGGGATGAGAGTAAATGCCGACTTGGCGGAACAACGCTTCCATCCCGAACGTACGGGCTTCGTCGGGTACAATGGGGACAATCAATTTGCCAATGTTCTTGTCTTTGAGCAATTTGGTCAGGATGCGGACCGCCACCATCGTGGTTGACGCTTCGCGCCCATCCGTACCTTTGTAAAACTCCTCGAAGATATTTTCTTCCGGCGCTTTTATGGAGACCATTGTCGTCCGTCGCTTGGGCATGTAGCCACCCAATGCCTCACGGCGCTCGTGTAGGTACTTCATCTCAGGACTGTCTTCCGGCGGCCGATAGAAGGGGGCCTTGCCGACTTCATCATCCGAGATCGGAATGCCGAAGCGCGAACGGAATTGCGCCAATTCTTCTTCGTTCAGCTTCTTCTGTTGATGTGTGATGTTCTTGCCTTCACCGCTTTCGCCCATGCCATAGCCCTTGATCGTTTGGGCTAGAATGACGGTCGGTTGTCCTTGATGCGTAGTCGCGGCCTTGTACGCTGCATACACTTTCTCTGGGTCGTGTCCCCCGCGGCGCAGGCGCTCCAGTTTGTCGTCGCCCAAGTGTTTGACGAGATCCAGCAATTCAGGGTATTTCCCGAAAAAGTGATCGCGAATGTAATCGCCCTTTGACACCGTGTATTTCTGGTATTGACCGTCAACGACTTCACCACAACGCTTGACCAGCAAGCCATCTTTGTCGGCCATAAAGAGGGGATCCCAGTCACCGCCCCAGATTACCTTGATGACATTCCAGCCTGCGCCACGGAACGAGGCTTCCAGTTCCTGGATAATCTTGCCATTGCCTCGCACAGGGCCGTCCAAGCGTTGCAAGTTGCAATTGATGACAAAAATCAAGTTGTCCAATTTCTCGCGAGAGGCAAGAGAAATGGCGCCAAGGGTCTCGGGCTCATCGGTTTCGCCATCGCCGAGGAAGGCCCACACCTTCTGGTCGGTGGGCTCACGCAGGCCGCGATCTTCGAGATATCGAATGAAGCGAGCGTGATAAATGGACATAATTGGACCTAAACCCATCGACACAGTGGGGAATCGCCAGAAATCCGGCATCAGCCACGGGTGCGGGTACGAGGAAAGTCCGCCTCCGGGAGCCAGTTCGCGCCGGAAATTCGTCAACTTTTCTGTAGACAAGCGGCCTTCCAGAAAGGCACGGGCGTAAATGCCGGGACTGGCATGGCCTTGGAAGTAGACCAGATCGCCGGGATGAGAGTCATTGGCGCCACGGAAGAAATGGTTAAATCCAACTTCATACAAAGTGGCGGCGGATGCGAACGTCGAGATATGGCCACCGATGCTGGGGTCCGCTTTATTAGCCCGAACAACCATCGCCATGGCATTCCAGCGGAGCAGCGATTTGATTCGCCACTCGATTTCCCGGTTGCCGGGGTAGGGGAGCTGGTCATCGAAATGAATGGTGTTGATGTAGGGCGTATTTGCCGTAAAAGGCAAGGGCACACCCGATCCGTGGGCGCGGATTTCCAATTCCCGCAACAGTTGTTGGACGCGAGTCGGCCCGGATAATTGCAAGACATCCTCTAATGAATCCAGCCACTCTCGTGTTTCGATGTCATTCACATCGATGTTCGTATTCTCTAAATCGCTCATATGACTCCCTGAAATAAATAGTCGCTTATTTCTCCCTTTAGAATGCGTTGCTAAACGCATTTGAATGCACATACCATAAGCAATAATGGGAAAAGGGCAATTTTAAATATTGGATATGGTTGAGGTGCGAGATTGGGGGGGGCTGTAGCCGTGCACGATGGCGATGTTCACTCACGTGGGCGCTGCTTGACTTTCCTGCAAAAGTTCGCACACTCCCAGCGACTCAAGAATCATCATGTACTGTCAAACCGTCCAAGTCGCTGATCAATCGGAATTTCAGGGTGGCTATCGCCTCTTAACCCTGGATGCGCCTGACATTGCCCCGGAAGTTTCACCGGGACAATTCGTGCATGTGCGGATTCCACACATGGAAGAATCGGTCTTGCGACGGCCGTTCAGCGTCTACCGGACAGAGGGGCCGCAGCTGCAAATCCTCTATAAAGGGGTTGGCAAAGGCACTCGAACAATGACTTATTTACGGGCAGGGGATGAACTGAGCCTGATCGGTCCGCTTGGCAATGGATTCCCGGCTCCGCAGCCAGGGCATTTCCCTGTGCTGGTGGCGGGCGGCTATGGGATGGCGGCCCTCTATTTGCTGGCCCGCTCTGCGCCTCAACCCGGAATCGCCTTTTTCGGTGGGCGATCGGCTCCGGATATCCTCTGCGTCGACGAATTTGAGTCGCTCGGCTGGGAGGTGCGGATGACCACGCAAGACGGAACGCGCGGACGCGCCGGCATTGTGACGGACGAAATCGATGACTGGTGGGCGGTGCGCTCCGATTCGCAGCCACTTGAAGTCTATGCCTGCGGGCCAAATGCGATGCTGGAGGCCGTGGCGCGCCGGGCAATGGAGCGTGACTGGCAGGCCTGGGTCTCTGTGGATCGTAACATGGGGTGCGGCGTCGGGGCTTGCCTCACCTGCGTCCTCAAAGTAAAGCAGCCGGATGGGGAATGGGCGTGGAAGCGGTCCTGTAAGGAAGGACCGGTTTTCGATTGCCGCGACATCCTGTGGGAAGAAGACTAGAAACGACGATATCCTTTATGCCGAATTTATCTGTCCAACTGGGTCCGTTAACCTTGCCAACTCCGGTGCTCGTCGCTTCGGGAACATTCGGGTATGGGCCGGAATACGCTGAATTGATTGATTTGAATCAGTTGGGCGGAATTGTGGTGAAGGGCATTGCCCTGCATCCGACCAAAGGAAATCCGACCCCACGCACGGCGGAAGTGGCCAGCGGGTTGCTGAATGCGATCGGTTTGCCGAATCCGGGTGCGGAAGGATTTATTCAGGAGTATATGCCGTTCCTCCGCCAGTACACCGTGCCCGTGATTGTTAATATTTGGGGCAAAACCGTAGCCGAGTATGTTGATGTGGCACGGCGGTTTGACACCGTTGAAGGGGTGCACGCCCTCGAGCTGAATGTGTCCTGTCCGAATATTAAAGAAGGCAGCGCCATGTTCGGAACCTGTATGGATTCTTTCCGGGCCGTTGTCGCAGCTGTGCGGGCAGCAACAGCGTTGCCGCTGATCGTCAAGTTGGCACCGAACGTCAGCGACATCAAAGAATTTGCGAGGGCCGCTGAGGCGGAGGGGGCCGATGCGATTTCCCTGATCAACTCAGTGCCAGCCATGGCGATCGATGTCGAAACACGTAAACCCAAATTGGCGAATGTCACCGGTGGCCTCACCGGACCGGCGATACGCCCCTTTGCCGTCAAACTGGTATGGGAAGCAGCCCAAGCGGTGACGATTCCCATCATTGGGATTGGTGGCATTTCAAAGGCGGAAGACGCTCTCGAATTTATCATTGCCGGCGCATCGGCTGTGGCTGTGGGCACGGCTTCCTTTACCGAGCCACGCACGGTGTTGCAGGTGACGGATGGTATTGCCGAGTATTTGGAGCGACACGGTTTGGAGTCCGTGGACTCATTGCGGGGAAGTTTGAATACAGGATCGGACGCGGCAGTCGATACCGACTCTGAAACGAATTAGTATTTGTAGGGCGGGAATGGTTGAGCGCAGCGCGTGTCGCGCCGTAGCGTCTTCGCGAAGGCGGAAGACCTTCCCGCCGAGATAAGGTTTGGGTGAAGAAAAGGAACGAGTGTGATCAAGCGAATTCTATTTTGGTTGTTGTTGGTCGTATTCGTCGCGGCGTGCGTGGTTTGGTTCCTGCACGTGCCTTATCAGCCCGAACGACTGTACCGATTGTTGCCCGAAAACACCGTTTTTCTCAGTCACCATCGGCAATTAGCGGAGCGCTGGGATGATTTTGTCGAGAATCCCCTAGCACAGACATTGTTGGAAGGAGCCGGCCTGGATACGGATGACCTGTTCGATTGGACGGGGGATCCAGAAATTCGTCCGTGGTTAGACAAGTTCCTCGCCCGGGATGTCATGATCGCCTATGTCCCGATGATGGGACCCACCCGGGAGCCCGCTTGGGTGATCGCCGGGTGGATTGGGGGCGAAAGTGTCCGTTTACGTTGGTTATTGCAGCGGGGGGTATTCCGCGAATTCCAAGTTGAGCCGCGTCAAGGAGGCGGCGCCTATTGGCGTTTGGAAACACAGGAAGAAGAGATCGCCGATAATCTTTCTATCTCAGTGGTGGAAGGAATGCTGGTCGGTGTTTTTTCTGCTGATCCGCATGCGATTCGGCATGTGTTGGACGTATACGATGGGCTGGCTCCCGGATATTTGCATCTCTATCCTGATCAGGCTTTTGCTCTCCCTGATCAAACGCAACGCGATGCCTTGGATCAGGGCTGGTTCAAGGGATACGATTTGGATCGCTTTCGAATCCGTTATCGGTTTGCTCTGGATCAAGTAGATGCCGACGGTATTGAGGGCACCGTGTCGATGCCTGCCGAAGGGGATTGGCCCGCGTTTCACGTCTCAGATGTTGAGCCAGCGGCTCGTTTGTTGGGTGGCATCCCGTTCCTCACGCTCGCGGCCCAACCCGATGCCTTATACACTTTTTTACAGGGCCGAATGGCGCCATTGGCAGATCAACTGGTGCAAGGCTTCTATGAAACAGCTCCAGAAGGTATTGTGCTGGGCACGGTTCAGGGTGGAGATCACGCCGGTAGCCTGTTCGGGATCTCGATCCCGTCATTGCTGCTGGCATGGCCGGCAGCAGATGAGGAAGAAGCGATCGCGGGTCTCCGCAGGCTAATGGACCAACTCAATTCCCGTTGGCAATGGGGATTAGTGGCAGCGCTGCGACCCGGTACCCATGTGCCGATTTACATTGTCGAGAGCACTGCCAACACCGCATATGCCCGTTTTCGCGAGCGAGAGCGCATCGCGTTCACTTGGATTGATGGCTGGTTGGTGTTGGCATCCCATTCTCGACCTTTAATCCGTTTAGTGGAGCGCTTGGATCGTCCGGAATCGCTGATTGAAGTCAGCGACGGAGGCTGGCTACCCGGTGTACAAGAGGGGGGCGTGGCGGCGCATGGATATTGGAATATTCGGGGTGGCGCACAGACTCTGCGGATGGCGATTGCGGCGTATTCGATGCGGCTGCTCTTCGAAGATCGCGCTGGATCGCGGCAAACGCGTCAGCAATTGGCCGCTGCCCGCGAGTGGCTGGATTTGCTCGAGTCGTTGGGCGAGTTTCGCGTATGGTTGGACCAAGCAGATGGAGAGCGGTCGTTTCGGTTTCAATTTGGAGAAGGTGAGGAGGCTCAATGAGCTGGCAAGAAATCAAGCAAGCGGGATTCGGACGAGGGGCAATCACTGCAATTGCATCTGGACTGGGGTTGGGATTTAGCCCCTTTGCTTCCGGTACAGTGGGCACAGCTTGGGGCATCGTTATCGTTATCGGATTATATGCCTTGCAGTTGCCCCTGATTGCATATGTGGCGGTCTGCGTCGTATTGACCTTGTTGTGCATTCCGATTTGTCATGTAGCCGAGAAGGTCTATGGGAAGAAAGATGACGGACGCATCGTCGCCGATGAATTTTTGACCTTTCCGATCTGCATGATTGGCTTGGTTGGATATATCAGTGACTTTTGGTGGCTATTGCCGATGGCGTTTTGCAGCAGCCGTTTCTTTGACATTTTGAAACTGCCGCCCGCCCGTCAGTTCGAGAGCATTCCAGGCGGGGCCGGCATCACGCTCGATGACGCCGCGGCCAGCCTTTACAGCTTAGCAGCAAACTGGGCCGCATTTTGGGTGATTCTGCGGATTTGGTATTAGATCCCCGACATTTTTATCACGCCCTCCGATTCAAGCAAACGGCTCGGCGGGTCGCCTCGACCTACCTCTTTTCGTTCAGAAAAGGCCAACTGAAAGGTAGGGCGAGCTCACCGAGCGAGCCGAGGGGGCTATAATGACAATGCCTGCATTAAATATTGCCATTCCTGCAAGCATGCCGTATATACTGGCCCGTCCATAAAAGCAAATGGTGGGTGTAGCTCAGTTGGTTAGAGCGTCAGATTGTGGTTCTGAAAGTCGCGGGTTCGAGTCCCGTCATCCACCCCAGCTTGAAACGCCTTATGAATCGTTCCTTTTTGTGTCGGCTTTCACTTCTCATCGTGCTCCTTTGCGGAGCTGGATGCGCCACCGTTCCGTATCGCGAAGGCATCACTTTTGTTGATCCGCGATTGGAATTACAAGAACCACCGGACATGCAAATTGTCCGCGGTCGACCGAATCGGGTGCTGGATGCCTCCGACTGGATTTGGCCCGGCAGCTTGCTCGGGAAACTGATCCTCTGGGATCGCCGCGTCGATAATCACCGGATTGGCGAAGAGACCGAGGAAGTGTTGCAGCGCTACCTCGATGTCAACGAGTTAGCGTATGTGAAAGCGCGTTTGAATCAATATGCCCCTCGCCAGGAATTTCGGCGATTGCGACAAAACAAGTCCGTCGGCGCCGGGTGGCGCTATACAATTGGACTCATCTCGTGGCTCCAGTACACCATTTTGCCCGGGCGCATCTTGGGCGGGGACCACTACAATCCCTACACGAACACCATCCATCTGTTTTCTGACATACCTGCCATTGCCGTCCATGAAGGCGGACACGCCAAAGATTTTGCTGACCGTCGATGGAAGGGGACTTATGCAGCGATCTACATCATCCCATTCGTCAATTTGTATCATGAAGCGTTGGCTTCGAATGACGCCTTAGGTTATTTGATGGCGCACGAAGACATCGAGCTGCAACGCGAAGGCTATCGCATCATGCATCCGGCCTACGGCACCTACGTCGGCGGCAATTCCTCGTTATTGTTACCCGATTACGGATTCTTCATTTACAGCGGATCCGTCGTGGCGGGACATGTGACAGGCCGCATCGCCGCCCCGCGCGCGGAGTAATCAAGCATACGGAACGCCATTTTTTTCTTCCATTGAGTGGAAAACCAGCAAAGACCAATGGGGCCCTTTTTCCCTTACATCAGGAATGAGCAGATTTTGATCTCCGGCGCTCCGAGTGTATGCCCCATGAAAGATACAGCTTGGCCAAGCTTTGATAAGAAACATCTCTCTTGTTCGCCGCTATTCATAATGCGTCCACATCCGAATCACCTTCACCGTCTTGATTTCCGTCATCACCTGGTAAACCAATCGATGCTGTATGTTGATCCTCCTGGAACATGCTCCAGATAGGTCCCCGACAAGCTTCTCGTAGGGAGGAGGATTTTGGTATGGGTTCTTTCCCAGCACCTCAAGCAGCTTTTTGGCTGCGGGCTTCAAGCCCGAACGTGCGAGCT
>SLBD01000015.1 GCA_007126515.1 Kiritimatiellia bacterium | reverse complement strand
GAATCAACGTCTGCGAAAAGGTGCCCATGAAGCCGCGCTGACCGCCCAGCAGGAAGAAGTGGGGATTGATGATGTCCATGCCGGGGACAAGTGCCAGCACATCGCGCAGATCGCGCAAGCCCAATCGCTCAATTTGCTCCGCCGTGATCACATAGACCGTGGCCGGCGCGAGCATGGCCTGCTCTTCGACCCGCGAGGCCGTGACAATCTTTAGATCGAACAAGGACTCCAAATCCAATTCCAGTAATGCGTCCAGATCGGCACCAAACGCTCGCGCGGGCATAAAAAAACCGCCAGCCAAGAGGAGGGCGGCGATCATCAACCTGCAGCGATTCATCGAATCCGAAAACATCTGGGGGTTTTTCATATCCATTTCCTCGCAACGAGAGTCAATGATTGTCTTAACAAAGATTAAATGGTTTTATAGTATATGAGTCAAGTATGGATTCAGCATGAGGCAGCGATCATCCAAAGCAGTCACAATCTGTCTGGCGGGATTAATTTTCGCCGTGCCGCTTATTCACCCTCCGAAAGCCATCGCCCAGGAGGCCCGTTATACCGTAATGGCGGCATTCCTCTTTAACTTTCTATTGTTCACCGAGTGGCCGGCGCACGATTCACTGGATGAAGGTCCTTTTATTATTGGCGTGGTAGGCAGCAATCCTTTTGAACACGCAGCCCCCACCCTTGAACAGCGGCAGGCCGGAGGACGCAGCATTCGGTTTGTTCACTATGAGCGCATTGCTGATTTGGAACCGACGCACATTCTCTTCGTGACGACGGCTGTCGATTCCCTTTTAAGCGATATCCACTCCGCCTTGGATGACGTCCCCGTTGTTTTGGTCGGCGAAAGCGGTGATTTCACCGCACGGGGCGGTGTGATCCGTTTTTTTGATGAGGCCACAAAGTCTGCGCGCACGGAAATGGCTTTGCGCGTGGAGATCAATCGTCTCAGCGCCGAAGCCCGACAGATCCGCTTCCGCTCTCAATTACTCCGATTGGCGCACGTGGTCGATTATCCCATGCCTGCCGCTGAGCCGCCATGATTTCCCCTCTCCCAAAGATCGCTTTCCCTCCCATCCGCCGGATCACCATGACCATGGAGCGAAAGCTGACATTGATCATCTTTGCTGCCATTGTTGTTGCATTGTCGTTAGCGTCTTCCGCGCTGATCTACAATGCCGCACAAGCCGCTCGTGAACAAACGGAGGATGATCTGATCACGTTGGCCGATGTGATCGGAAATAACAGTCGGGCAGCACTGATGTTCCAAGACCGGGAAGATGGTGCCGACATTTTATCTGCGTTATCGAGCAAGCCGATTATCCACGCCGCTCAACTGTATGATGCCGCTGGCGTTCCGTTCGCTCGTTTTGTGCGGGCGGACGAGCCCATCGACTTGCCGGAGCAGTCGCCAGCGCTGGAAGATATTGATCCTTGGGAAGATCAAGGCCATCTATGGATGTCCCGCTTGATTGTCCAAGACGGTAGCGTCATCGGCTCCGTCTTGATCGCCGCCCATTTGGAACCCTTACAAACGATGATCAATCACCAGATCTACTGGTCAATTTTAATTACGGTGGGCGCTGCTTTGCTTGCTACATTTCTTGCGTCTCGCGTCCTTCATCTTCTGCTCAAACACATCCGCATGGTGGTCGACATGGCCCGCGCCGTAGCTCGAGGCAGCGTACCCGATACACTGCCGGTAACGGCCCATGATGAAATCGGCGAATTACAGGAAGCGTTTAACCAAATTGTGGAAACCACAAAGGGGGTCGTGCACCAAACGCAATTGGTCGCTCAAGGCGACTACTCCATCGCCATTCAACCTCGCTCTGCTGAGGATGAAATGGTCCATGCGTTGATCGAAATGACCTCCAAGTTGAACGTCTTTCGGGAAGAAAGCGAAAGGCGAGCCGCGTTGAAGAGTGGATTGAGCGAGTTAAACGATCAGATGCGTGGCGAGCAACCTCTTCCCGAACTCCTCAACCACATTTTGGCGGCCATGACTCAGCATCTCGACGCACAAGCGGCAGTGCTGTATTTAACCCAAGCTGACGGCAGTCTGCAGCAGGCGGCCAGCTATGCGACCCCTCGAACCGCAGAGGAACCATCGGCATGGGCGCTCGGAGAAGGATTGGTTGGGCGCGCTGCGGCGGAACGCGAATTGCTTTGCGTGTCTGTCCCCCCTGAGCAAGCGCTGCAGCTGCGCAGTGGACTGGTCGAAGGCAAGCTCTGCGACTTGGCCTTCATGCCACTCATTCATGACCAGGTGCTTGCCGGCGTTCTCGAAGTCGGCCGACTTCGTCCCTTCCAAAATGGACATCGAGACTACCTCCAGCAGGCCTCTGCCTCAATCGCTATCGCCATTGAATCAGCCCAATCCCGGGCGAGACTGGCTGAATTGTTGGCGGAGACCCAACAACAGTCGGAGCGTCTGCGCGAGCAGCAACGAGAATTGCAAAAGAGCAATCAAGAGTTGGAACGCGAAATGGATCTAGCCCGTAAAGTCCAACTGGGCTTCCTCCCGTCTGCATTTCCCCATCCCGACCGAATTCAGTTTGCTCATTCCTATGAAATTTGCACTACGTTGGGCGGCGATCTATTTGATGCCTTCCCTATTGATGAAGACCGAGTCGGACTCTATGTCGCAGATGTCGCGGGGCACGGCGTTAACGCGGCCCTGATCAGTGGCCTCTTAAAGATGGCCGTCGAGAATATCCGGGTGAAAGCCGATTTTGTTAGCGCCTCCGCTTACCTGTTGGGAGATCCGGCCGCCTTGCTCGGAGAACTATGCACCGCCATGGCCGATTTGATCCCGAGTGACACGTTCATCACGATGAACTATTCTGTGATCGATTTAGCAAGTAAGCGGTTGCTCACAGCCGCGGCAGGTCACCCGTACCCCTATTACTCAAAGAAAACCGGTGACCGGCTCACTTCCATTAAGATCGAAAACGGGCCCGCTCTCGGGCTTGGGCTACCCGACGACTTTACCAATCAGACTCTCGATCTCGAATCGGGTGATGTCATCCTTTATTTCACAGATGGGATCACTGAAGCGATGAATGCTGCCGGCGATGAGTTTGGTGACACCGAATTCGCCGACATCGTTAACGCTCATCGCCACGCGCCGCTGCCAGAGCTGATCGACAACATCCTCCATGCCGTCAATCAGCACCGGGCCGGCCATCCGATCAGCGACGACTGTACCTTGCTGGCTTGCTGTTTGAAGTAGACAAGGTCGAATTCGCAATCCCTCGGGTTAGGGGCAGAACGATAGAGGCAATCAGCTTGTCACCCATAAGTAGTACATGTAATCCCTTATATTTTTATAGACAGATGGATTCATAGTAGCGTAAATTCTCAACTATGAAGAAACAAGCAACACGTTCTCTGCAGATCGCGCTGAATGTTGCCCCTCCCTTTTTCTTCTGCCTGTGCTTCATTTTGTCCTTACTGATGGCAAGTGCGCTCCCTGCCTATGCGGGAATGGGCCGCGTTGAGATCAATCAGCGGCATATGGCAGATGCACCGTTCCACATCACGGAACCGGGATCATATATTTTGACGAGTCCACTGGTTGTGACTCAGCCTGATACCGCAGCCATTTGGGTATCCGCTAATCACGTTTCCATCGATCTCAATGGTTTTACGATCACTGGTCCAGGGAACAGCGCCAATGCAGCCGCGATTCTCCAAACGTCGCCCGCCTGGCATCATCTCACGGTACGCAATGGTACGATTCGGTCTTGGGGGGGGGATCAATGCGGCGTACGGCATCGCGGCATTTGGGAACGATAACCAATTCATTGACTTGACGATTCACAATTGTCGTCGAGGCATTCTCACTGGAGATCGGGCAATGATTTCTGGATGCGTCGTCTATGATTCTTCCGCGTCGCTGGGCGATAGCTATGGATTCCAATCCGGCTTTGACAGCACCGTCGCTCTGTCATCCGTCATTCGCATTGGAGCGCTATTCGAACTGCAGGGCTTCTCACTTCCATTTGGCTCTAGCCTAACCGATGGGATTGCTTTTCGCGTCAGCGGCGGGCAGGCGACTGATGGGATTCATGCGGGGGGCAGCACGATGATTCGCGGCACCGTCGCTCGCCGAATCTCATCGGGCAACAATACCGCAGCGGGTGTACGATCCTCGGACGACAGTGTGTCGCGTTATGTTGCCGTCACGGATGTGCAGGCCCCGACAGTCGGGCAACCAGCCTGGGGGATTGCCTTAGAGAATCGCGGCCAAGTTATCCACTCGCTGGTGCAGGATGCGGGCATCGGTATTCGACTGATGAACGATGGGGCTATTATGTCCTCGGCTACTTTGTCTAACAGTGAGGGTGGAGCTCGCATGCTCGACCGAAATCGAGTAGCCGACAACCTGGCACGCGATAACACCCCCTACGGGTTTCTGTTGGCGGGCCAACGGAATGACATCGTCGACAATGCGGCCGTGGCAAATTTGACGGGCTTCTTTGCCCAAGCGGGAGATACCAGCTTTCTGGCGAGGAATACAGCGATTGACAATGTAGTTAGCAATTTCGCTGTTGTCGCCACTACGCGGATTGGGCAACCGATCGCCAATCCGGGCGCAAATTTTACCGTTACGAATTCATGGGCCAATTTTTCCATTACGCCATAGGACAATGAACCGAATCTTCCATATCTGCTTATTCCTACTGATTGGCGCCACTCCGTTGATTGGCATGGCCAACGACGGGCGCATCAAACTGGCAGCAGGAGATTTCCCGCTGACGATCTCGGAGTCGGGCAGTTATGTGCTCGTCGAATCCGTTGAGGTTACAGAATCTGTAGCGGGGGCTGTGATTGTCGTCAATGCCGACCATGTCACTATAGACCTCAACGGTCATGCGCTGATCTGGGCGGATGAACACAGCATGGTCGATGGGATCGTGCAGTCAGGCGGAGTAGGACTGCGGGTCGGTAACGGGAGCCTACACCAATTCAACCGGGCGATCGTGGCAGGCGCGGTGTCTCGCTTGGATCATGTGCGCATGAACTATGTCAGGCAAGTGGTTGCAGCAGGCGAAGGCTCCATGATTCGCCAGGTGCAAGCATTCGGGATTTATCCAGAGACCATTCCAGTGATCGATCTGGGCGATGCCTGCCAAATCGCGGATGTGCAATTGTTTGACATCGAATCGGAGTTTTCCCTTCCACCTGTGTTGATCCAAACTGGCGAAGCGACGCGAGCGCAGCGATTACGTGTGTCTGTTGTCGAGATCATTGATGTCGACGGTCCCGGCTTGTCCATTGCTTCCTTTGGAGCAGGCAGCATCGTGGATGAAGTTGAGTTTGTTCAGATTATGCATAGTGGCTCCACCATCACAGCGATCGAAATCGACCGCGGGATTTTGGCAAATGCATGAATTCAGGGGCTGAATGCGTTTGCGTTCACGTCCGTGGGTGTGGTGGCACAGGACAGTCTTCTGCATCGTATCAATTTGCATAATTCGGTGGGCAGCGCGTGGCGGGGAATTGATGTGACGCGATCCTGGCTGGGGGATTCGCGTGTCTCCACCGTGTCACCGAACTCACCGCAGGGGATCGTTGCCAACTCATCGATGGTGGTTCGCAATGTCGTGGACGGCGGCTATGTGAATGTACTCGGGACCGGCTCCCTTCTGCCCCATAATCAGGTCGTGAATAGTGGATTCCAACCATTTCAGCAACCTGCGGGCGGTCGGAATATGGCCTACCGGAACACGGCATCGACCACTGCGGGCAATATGATTTCCAATCCGCATCACGCCCGAGTGGAGTCGTATCCGGGCGTTAACTTCATTTCGACCAACAATCCATGGGGGAATATCCGGCATTAATGAAGGCGTTTTTATCCAGTGTGTTGGCGGGGCTTTTTATGTTGCTCTCTCCTGTGATTGATGCGCAGGTTTTCATCACCAACGATATGTTGCCGCTGGAAATCACGGAATCCGGCTTGTACGTGGTCGCCGAGCCACTGAATTTTACGAGCGCTGGCGATGCAATCCTTGTCACAGCTAATCAAGTGACACTCGATTTGAACGGCTTCACTCTGACAGGAATTCGTGAAGGCGCCGCCATTACCCAATCCTTAGGTCACCAAGGTTTGGTGGTACGCAACGGATATCTGGATAGTTGGGGCATCAATGCCGCCTTCGGGACTGCCATTATGGCCGAGGGTGCGAACAATGAATTTTCGGACCTGCACATTCGTTCATCTCGGGGCGGCATCTTTGCAGGAGCGAACTCTCTTGTCTCCGATTGCTACATAACTGGAATCACAAACAATACATCCTCGTATGGGCTCAATATGGAGGGCAATAGCCGTGTCCTCGGGACCTTGGTGGATCGTGTGGTGGCCCCAACAAGCTATGGCATTGTTGGGGCCGGCAATGTCCTTGTGGAGCGCAGCATTGTACACAACATCGGCATCGGAGGAACCACCGCTCAAGCCTATGGCATTGCGCTGAATTCTGGAAGGGTGAAGGACAGCATAGTCTCTCAGGTGTTCGGCGGCGATTCGGCGTATGGCGTTTTTTCCCTCTCAGACTTAAAACTTTCATCGAGCTCGATCACTCAGATTTCATCGGCTGATGAAGGGTATGGAGCGAGGGCCTTTGCGGCGCTGGAAATTGTCCATTCCGTCATTGGATCCATCTCCGCAGGACCCGATGGGGACAGCGTCAACATCGCGAATGGTGCGCGCGTTAGCGAGTCCGTGGTGCGACAGTCGGACAATATTGGGCTGCGGGTCGGCTCGCGTTCAAGGGTTGAGCATTCTGTATTGGGCCGATTTACGGGGGATGAACCTGCCATCCTGTTGACAGGCCACGACAGCCGGATCGAGGGCAATTTGATCACAGAGTCGCATGCGGCAGTGTTTGCTTTACCCAGCGGAACAAATAACATCGTCATCCGCAACGCCTCCTTTGACAACACCTTCAGTTTCTCCACCCCTGCCAACCACATCGCCAACACATTGGTTTCTCCCGGCATCGACTTCAACCACGCCACGCAACAATACTATTATGAGAACATCCGATGGTAAGTAGCAGGCCCAATAGAATGGTTTCGGTTCGATTTCTGCGCCTTACTGAGTTGGCGCTGATCTTATCCCTTTTCATCGTTCCCCATGCATGGGCCGGACCGGCACAAGTCCACATATCGCAGGCCGATCTGAATCCGACACTTACCATTGATCAGCCCGGCACCTATGTGTTGACCGAAAATCTGATTGCCGGGACCAACGCGCCCGCCATTATCGTCATCACGAACAATGTCACCGTCGACCTGAATGGGCATAGAATTTCGGGAATGCTTGGTGGTGAGCATATAATCATTAATCAGGCAGCTTCGCTTCATGGATTAACTGTGAAGAACGGATCGATCCGTGGTGTCTTTCCCGGATCTAGTACAGTTATTGCTGCGCATGGGGCGGGAAATGTGGTTGCGGACTTACAGATTCAGGGAGTCCCAAGAGCAGTGATTCTGGGGGATGCGGCCACCGTTCGCAACACAACGATTCGTGGCGACACCTTTGCATATGGTGGTCCCGGTGTTGCGTTGCAGGTGGGCCATCGTTCTCGTCTTGAATCGGTTGTCGTTAAGGATCTGATGGTTTCGGGGTCCTTTACCGGAATTGTCACCGGTGCGGCGTCGATTGTTCATCGCTGTCGTGTGCTGAATTCCGTTGGGGATGTGATGACTGCGATCCAGACAGGGCCCAACTCGGTTGTCAGCGAAACAGAAGTCCTCAGCAATGCGTCGGTGGGGGGGGTTGTGCCCTTCTTTGGGGTGGTCGCCAATAGCAACTCCGTACTGCGATCCGTATCCGCCGTCAACCAGATGGGGATCGGCGGTAGCGGCCTGCTCTTGAACGGGCCGGGAGTGATTGTGGATGCATTTGCCAGCGGCAATCCAGGGAACGGCATCCAAGCTGGACCCGGAGCACTGGTGACCCGTAGTCGGACGCATCTCAATGTGGAGTCCGGCATCGTATTACAAGGCAGCTCGATGGCGTACCTCAATGAATCCAGCCGCAATGCAGCGGATTTTGGGGTTGGTGCAGGGATACGCACCACAGATCGCGGCAACCGCATTGAGAACAATGTTCTGATAGGAAACCTGCGTGGCATTCAACTGGATGCGGCACAGAATCTCGTCATCGGCAACCGCACCAGTCAAAATATTCAGACCAACATCTTGATCAATGTCACCCCGAATCACGTGGGCGTGAGACGCTCCGTGACGAGTTCCTTCTCGGAAAAAAATGGCATGGCCAATCTGTATTTCTAATATGCGTATCCGACTCTACAGTGCCGCTCTTCTTATTTTGCTGACCGGATTGCAGTCCGAGTCCGGCATGATCACGACCAATCATTACCGGCTGGCCACCAGCGTGTCCGCTCCGCTAGACGGAACATATTATGACGATCATCAGATCCTTACCCGCACGCCGGGGGCACATGGTGCCCTGCTCGATCTGAGCGCCTACGTATGGAGCCGCCGGGTCGGGATCAACGCTTTCATGGTCGTTGACCACCTACTGATCTTTGTTCCCGACACCACGTTTCAAGAAAATGGCACCACGTATCGACGACAGGATCTAGTTGCTTTTAACCCGCTCACGTCGACGTTCTCGAAATACTTCGATGGCGCAGCGGCCGGGGTCCCGGTCCGCGCGGGCATTGATGCCAT
>SLBD01000004.1 GCA_007126515.1 Kiritimatiellia bacterium | reverse complement strand
GCCACCAACTTGTAGACCACAAACGCACATTCTGACATGACGATTTGATCACCCGGAGAAAGGAACACATGGCCCAGCAATTCGATGAGTTCATTGCTGCCATTGCCAGGAATGATTTGGTTGGGTGACACCTGTAGCTGCTTGGCCAGGGCTTGCTTTAAATAGTAAGCACCGCCGTCTGGATACAGATGCATCCGCTCGGCTTCTTTGCGCATCGCTTCGACTGCTCGCGGTGAAGGCCCCAAGGAATTCTCGTTGGAGGCCAATTTGATCATCTCATCGATGCCATCCAGCCCTAGTTCGCGGGCGACTTCCTCCAACGGTCGGCCCGGCTCATAGCTGGGCAATGTCTTCATCCATTCATTTGGCGTAACCACTATTCTGCCTCCAGTGAGCGTCCGCGTGGGTAGGAGCCCAGGACGGTGAGAACCGCGCAGTGATCGGCAAGAGCATCCAGCGCACCCTTGACCTTCTCGTCCGTCGCATGCCCTTCCACATCGACAAAGAATATATACTCCCATTGACGTGATTTGCTGGGGCGTGACTCAATTTTCGTCATGTTCAATCCGTGGGCGCGCAAAACATCGAGCACGGCGCAAAGCGCTCCGGCTTGATGGCGCACACCGAAACATAAAGAGGTCTTATCATAGCCCGTAGCTTCTCCATACGTCTTGCCGACCACTAGAAATCGGGTCGTGTTGCCGACCAAATCCTGAATGTTGCGGTCCAAAATCGACAGGCCGTATAGTTCAGCCGCCAATTCGCTGGCGAGTGCGCCGGACTTCGGTTCCTGCATGGCCATTTCAGCCGCACGAGCTGTACTGGATACGGCCACCAGGTCCGCGTCCGGCATATGATCATGCAGCCATTGGCGGCATTGGCCAAAGACCTGCGGATAACTGTACAGCTTGCGGATTTCGTCGCGGGGAACCGCAGCCATCATGTGATGCGAGATCGATAGGAAAATTTCCGCACATATTTTCAGCGGCGTGCTGAGGAATTCGTCCAGCGTATGGGTCACTGCGCCTTCCGTCGAATTCTCGATCGGAATGACGCCATAATCGGCCTCCTGCTTTTGAACCGCAACGAAAACATCAGCAATGGTTTGGCACGCCTCATAGGTCACGCTGGCGCCAAACCGCGACCGGGCAGCCTGATGCGTGAATGTCGCCTGTGGTCCTAGGTAGGCAATCTTGATGTTGTGTTCCAGCGCCAAGGAGGCGGACATAATCTCACGATAGATCGCTGTGACGGAGGTGTTATGCAGAGGCCCTTTGTTTAAAGAGGTGACTCGGTCCAGCACCGCCTTTTCGCGGGCTGGCACATAAATCTCGGCACCGGACTCCTGCTTGACGCGACCAATATCCATCGCCGCCCGTGTACGCTCGTTCAAGAGCCGTACTAACTCTGCGTCCAACTCATCAATTCGCTGTCGTAATTGATCCAAGCTCATTTTCGTTCTTCATCCTCTTCGTCGCCATCATCCTCGTCCTCTTCGTCGAATTCTTCATCATCATCAAATTCTTCATCGTCTTCGAACGCGTCTTCGCTTGATTCTTCAACGCCTTCACTGATGTCTTGCTCCTCGATGATGTCATCGGTTTCGCCGAGTTGGTGGTCCGTATCATCTTCGGCCTCTTCCGCGCCGTTTCCGTCCGTCGATTCCGGCTCGTCATCTTCCCGCGTGTCCACCGCCTCGCCATCGTTCGATGCGTCGGTCATAGGCAACTCTTCCTGACGTTGACGCTTGATTTGCTCTGCTTCCAAGCGCCGTAGTTCTTTTGTGCCGGGCAGGTCGTTGAGCGACTTGATGCCAAAATGCTCCAAGAATTTCTGCGTTGTGCCAAACAGCCACGGCCGCCCCGGCAAGTCACTGCGCCCCACCACTCGGATCAGCTGCAGATCCAGTAAATTACGGATAATCTGGTCGACCGCCACCCCACGGACTGCTTCAATTTCCGAACGCACCACCGGTTGACGGTAGGCAATAATAGCCAGAGTTTCAAGTGCCGGTCGCGATAGGCGGGTTGCTTTTCCTTTTTCCAGAAGAATACGCAACCACGGCCCGCAGTTGGCATCGTTCACCAGTCGGAACCCATTGGCCACCTCGCGAACATGGATGCCCAGCGCATGTTGGGTCAGGTCCTCATTGAGTTGTTTGACTGCTTCAACAATCATTTCGTCCGTGGCTTCAGCAAAATCCTTGGCAAACCCACCGTATTGCTCGGCCGTCTGTTCCAATACATGGCGGAACTGATGCAACGATACAGGCTCGCGCGCGGCAAACAGCATCGCGCCCAGAATTTGTTTTAATTCAGGAATGGTTTCCAAATCGCTCATGTTTCCTCCGTCGCCCGCTCCAACTCGATTGGACCGTATGCCTGTTCTTGCACGGCGCGAACATGCTTCAATCGCATCAGCTCCAGCACCGCAAGAAACGTACAGACAATTTCGTGCCGCGATCGCATCCCTTGAAAAAGGGTGGTCAGCGACAACCGGTCTTGAGTCCGCATTCGTTCCATCAAATCATCAATCTTTTCGCCGACCGTGTACCGTTCAGCAAAGATCTCGCGCAATTCTTCCTTCTCAACCTTGTTCAAGGCCTCATTGAAAGCCGCAATCAGATCAAAAATGCTGACATCCTGCAACGCCACATCCGGCTGAGTGCCCAAGTCCACGCCCTCTCCCGTTCGGATAAAAATATTTTCCTGCATCTCTTCCAGAGACTGCAGATGCATCGCAGCGTCCTTGAACTTCTTGTATTCGACCAATTGTCGGACCAGATCCCAGCGGGGATCATCTTCGTCTTCAGCCTCATCCTCCGCCGCCCGCTCCTCCACAGGGAGCAGTAGACGACTTTTGATCATCATCAGCGTCGCTGCCATGACGATGAATTCGCCGGCGATGTTCAGGTCCAGCATGCGCATCAAATCCAAATACTGCATGTATTGCTGCGTGATCCGTTCGATGGGGATGTCGTAGATGTCGACTTCCTCGCGACGGATCAGGAACAGCAGCAGGTCCAGTGGACCCTCAAACACCTCCAGTTTAACGCGATATTCTTCCGGGGGTGTCATGCCTTATTCCAGTCCTGTTGCCTGGCGGGCGCGCTGCAGCGTCACTGCCGCCAGCGCCCGCGCGCAGCGGGCTCCATCCTGAAGGACATCCTCAACATAGTCCATGTCCTGTCGCAGTTGTTCGCGGCGCTCCAGCAAGGGGCCAAAGTGTTCCTCGAATGCCGCCAGCAAAGCCTTCTTGGCATCGCCGTAGCCCATCCCGCCCGCGCGGTATCTCGCCGCCAGTTCTGCTTGGGCCTCTGCATCCGCCAACAGTCGATACAACGCAAAAATCGTGCAGGTGTCGGGGTCTTTCACCTCTTCCAATGCCTTGCTGTCTGTAACAATCCGCATGATTTTCTTTTTCATTTCTTTCGGCGCACCAAAGATCTCGATCGTGTTGTTGTATGACTTCGACATCTTCTGGCCGTCCAATCCCGGGATCGCCGCCGACTCATCACGGATGGATGGTTCTGGAATTGTGAACACCTCTCCGTACTGGTTGTTGAACTTGATCGCCAGATCCCGAGTCACTTCGATATGCTGCTTCTGATCCCGGCCCACCGGGACGACATTGGACTGCACAGCGAGAATGTCCGCCGCCATTAGCACGGGATAGGAAAACAGTCCGTGGGAAGCCGGCAAACCCCGCGCCGTTTTGTCCTTGTACGAATGACACCGCTCCAGTAAACCCATCGGAGTCAGGCAAGCCAGCAGCCACGTCAATTCCGTCACCTCCGGTACATCGCTTTGCCGATAGAACGCCGTTTTCTTGGGGTCCAATCCGCAGGCGAGGAAATCCAGCGCCACATCACGAGTGTTGTCCCGTAACTCCGTCGGATCCGCAATGGTCGTCAAGGCATGATAATTTGCAATAAAAAGGTACGCCTCACCCTGCTCTTGCAGTTCCAGGGCAGGCTTCATCATGCCAAAATAGTTGCCCAAATGAGGTTTTCCCGTGGGCTGAATACCCGATAAAATGCGCATCATAACTCCTTCAAACAAAACAGATGAAAATCGGGTGGGAGCATACCCCGAATCCCCCGTCTGCGGCAAAAGAAAAGTCCGGAGAGGGGAGCGGGCATCCTGCCGTTCTATTTCAGACGCGTACGTGCCTCGGCAATAACTTCACGCATCTCCGGAGAAATGAAGCGATTGGGGTCTTGCAAGAAACGGGGATAGAGGGTCAGGCGTGGGTGCAAGTCGCAGCCAGCTGCAGCTGTCGCTTGTCGCAACCGCCCAATACTCGGCCAGGCTCGTTCGGGATTGATGTGATCTTGAGTCACGGGCGAGACACCGCCCCAGTCATTGATGCCCGCGTAAATGTAATCGGTCATTTCATCCGCTAGATTCGGCGGCGCTTGCAGGCTGATTTGCGGAGAGAGAATCAAGCGGGCAACGGCCAGTGTGCGCAGCATTTCCGCATGCGATGGCTCTGGATGATTGGCCATAGCAATCCCCGGTTTCGCCCGAAAATTCTGCACAATCACTTCTTGGATGTGGCCATAACGCTCATGAATCGATTGAATAGCATGCAGTGAATCAATCCGCTCTTCCCATTTCTCCCCAATCCCAATCAAGATCCCCGTCGTGAAAGGCACGCCGACTTCGCCCGCTCGCTCCAGTGTTCGTAAGCGTTGCACAGGAACCTTGTCTGGACAGGCGTGATGGGGCATGCCTTTTTGCAGCAGCCTGCGACTGACATTTTCCACCATAATCCCCATGCTGCCAGTGACCGGTTTGAGCTGCTGTAGTTCGTCAATGGTCATGGTGCCCGGATTGGCATGTGGAAGGAGACCTGTCTTAGTCACGACCTCCTCGCACATGTCTCGCAGGTAATCGATGGTGTGCTCGTACCCAAGCGCGGCCAAGTCAGCTTGGGCTTCCGGGTGGCGCAATTCCGGTTTTTCGCCGAGACTGAACAAGGCTTCCATGCAGCCAACGCGTGCCCCCGCTTCGGCAATCCCCAGCACCTCGTCTGGTTGTAGGTAGCGAGCGGACGGTTTGTGTGGCGCTTGTACAAAGGTGCAATACCCACAGGTGTCCCGACAATAGGTCGTCAGCGGGATAAAGACCTTAGGCGAGTAGGTGACTCGCCGCCCCCAATGCTGATCTCGAACCGCCGCCGCCCGATTCATCAAATCGTGGTCATTGACATCGACACCGTCCAAGGCAATCGCCTCATCTCGGCTGATGGTAGGTTCACATTGATGCTTTGCGTCCATAGTGGGGTAGTGTAGCATAAGAACGTGTTGATAGAAAACGATGAGGTCGAACATGATAGATGCAACATACTTAGCCTTTGGCATGCCCGGTCCAACCGAACTAATCATTATTTTGGTTGTGCTGTTGCTTTTGTTCGGCGCCAAACGGCTCCCTGAGCTGTCGCGATCACTGGGGCGCAGTATCAACGAATTCAAGCGCGGAAAATCAGAAGGCGCTTTGGAAGATGGCGAGGACGAGGAATCGAAAGAGAAGGACTCGCAATAGCCGAGAGCCTGGCGGTGTCCGCGTCGCTCCCCTTAAAGCCCCCCCTTTTTGTCCCAATGGTTATTCCGACCGGAGTCACGGAGCGCAGCGACGGGACGTAGTGGAGGAATCTCCAGCGCTGCACAGCGCCGTAGATGTCTCGATTCGCTTCATCGATATTCTTCCAGTTCTTGACGAGAGGTCTTTTATGCGCTAAATTTAACGCATGAATAAGACATACTCGATCATGGATACACAGCATAATCTGGCTCAGGTTTTGAGGGAAGTGGCCGCTGGTTATGAGGTGGGAATTACACGGCGGAAAAAAATGGTTGCTCGAATCGTTCCGGCGGAGTCGGATGATCAAGTACAATTTCCGGAATTTGCTTCTCGAGCCCGGCAGGCCTGGGGAAAATCTTGGAGCGGTATTTCGTCTGATCGCCTCTTGGATGAAGCGCGAGGCGAGCGGTGACCTCAGATTATTATGATACGGGCATACTCCTGAAGCTCTACACAAATGAGCCGGAATCACTCGCGGTAGAGAGATTTGTGAAGCAGCGGAGGAGAGCGTTACGAGTCACCGATTTGCACGTAACCGAATCCATGAATGCTCTGCAATTAAAAGCTTTTCGAGGTGAGTGTTCGCAAGAGCAAGCGCATGTTGCCATCGGTTTGATCGAAGACGATTTGCGATCTGGAATTCTGCGGATTTCGTCTATGGACTGGCCTGAGGTGTGGAAGATTTGCCAGACGTTGACTCGAACTCATTCAGCCGATTATGGCACACGAACGCTGGATATCTTGCATATCGCTTGTGCCATTTTGCTGCACACTCGAAACTTTATCACTTCCGATTCGCGCCAAGCCAATCTTGCCAAAACATGCGGCTTGCGCGTTCAGAATCCGGTTTAGGTCAAAATGGCTCCATGCCCTCCGCCGCCAGGCGTTTGGATGCGTAACACATCGCCTGCTTTCAGCTCTAACTCGATTTTCCCGGGCAATCGTTTCCGCTGGCGGCCACGAATCAAACCATTGTCACCCGGCGTGCCTGCTTCACCACCCGCCAAGCCATAAGGTGCCTGAGTCCGCCGTTCTGTCAGCAGCACTGCATGCGTGTCATTCAGCATCCGCACATCGCGAATCAGACCATTGCCACCCCGATAGGTGCCTTTCCCTCCGGTTCCTGCTACGATTTCATAGCGTTCGACGCGGAGGGGATAGGCGTACTCCAACGCCTCTGCAGGCGTGTTCATGGTATTCGTCATGTGTGCTTGGACCGCATGCAATCCGTCGGCATTCGGTCGCGCGCCCATGCCACCAGCCAGTGTCTCATAATACGCAAACGGCTGCCCCGTGCGTGTGTCGATACCGCCCAGCGTGACGTTGTTCATGGTCCCTTGTGAAGCGGCAGGCACAATATCAGGCAAGGCTTGCGCCAGCGCCCCCAGCACGGCATCCACGATCCGCTGCGAGGTTTCAACGTTGCCGCCAGCCACGGCATGCGGCGGTTCGGCATTGACGATGCTGCCCGGCGGCGCGTGCACCGCAATGGGACGGAAACAGCCGGCGTTGATCGGAGGCAGAGAACTACGCCCCGGGTGCAGCCGCGAAGGAGTCACAAGCAGACACAAAAAACAATAATACACGGCGGACTGTGTGATTGCCTCAACCGCATTTAAGCTGGTGGCGCAGGCTGGCGCACTGCCCGTAAAATCGATCTCGGCTTGATCACCTCGAATCCGAACCTCCACACGAATCGGCAACGGACCCGATCCGGCCCCGTCGTCATCCAATTGATCGACAAACGAGTAAGAACCATCTGGAATCTGCTTCAAGGTCGCCTGCATCAGTGTGGCGGCATACTCCAGCAACTGGCTCATCTGCCGACGCAATTCAGGAGCGCCATATCGCTCCAGAGATTCGAGCAAGCGACGTTCGCCCAGCGTATGCGCTGCCAACTGAGCCCGCAGATCGCCTTGGCGTTCGGCTGGCGTGCGAGAGTTCGCGAATACCAAGTCGAACACCGCTTGATTAATGGTCCCTCGTTCCACACAGCGCACCGGCGGAATCCGCAGACCTTCCTGATAGATCTCCCGCGACAACGGCAACGAGCCCGGTGTCATTCCGCCCACATCAGCATGATGCGCTCGCGTTGCCAAATACGCTAAGGGCTGGCGCTTCGCGGATCCAAACACCGGGCTAATCAAGGTAATATCGGGCAAGTGTGTGCCGCCTGCATACGGATCATTCAGCATCACCACATCGCCTACCGCCAGTTTCGGAAACGCTGCTCGCGCCGTTGCCACCGATAACGGCATCGCTCCCAAATGCACCGGAATGTGCGCGGCTTGAGCAATCATCTGGCCGGCGCCATCAAACAACGCGCAGGAAAAGTCGCGGCGTTCCTTGATGTTCGGCGAATACGCGGTCCGCGCCAACACGCCACCCATCTCCTCGGCAATCCGCGTGAAAAGATTGGCGAAGAACGTCAAGTCCGCTGGATTGGGCGTTGTTTTCTTCATGCCGATTGCATCTCCGTACAATGCAGATGACCCCACTTGTCCACGCGAACCTGCCAGCCGCCGGGAATCCAAGTCGTGGCAAAATCCTCCACGAGCAAAACCGGGCCCTGCCATTCGTTCCCAGCACACAAACGTTCCCGATCCATGACATCAACATCACCCTGTTTACTGAGTCGCGCGCCTTGCGCGGATCGCCCGCCTTTCTGAATCGGCTCCTGCTGCGGTTTTGCCACCGGACCCGTAGCCCGCACACGCAGCGTCACCCACTCCACGGGCAGATCCGGTTCCGCGTGACCAAACCGTCGCTCGTGAGCAGCGTGAAACGCGGCTTCGCCCGCTCGCCGATGCGTTGCATCGAAGCGGCCCGCAGGCAGCGAAACAGGTAGCTCATAGGACTGGCCTGCGTATCGCAAATCAACTGACCGCGATAACATAATCTTTGCATCCGGAAATCCTTCTTTGCGCAACTCCCGTCGGGCTTGCGTTTCGAGTTGCTGAAATGCGCGCTCGATACGTCGATCATTGGGACGGGCATCCACTTGCAGAACGGTGCGGGAATAATCCTTGGTCACATCCATGGCCAACGCTCCCCAAGCCGACAGCACGCCCGGATGTCGCGGAATCAAGACGCGCGTGATGCGTAGCGATCGCGCCAATTCGCAAACATGTAATCCGCCTGCGCCGCCATAGGAAAGCAATGTGAAGTCGCGCGGATCATGACCGCGTTCCACAGAGATGACGCGGATGGCGCGCTCCATGTTGGCATTGACGATCCGAATCACGGCCGCCGCCGCTGACTCGATATCCATGTTCATTCGCTGCACCAGAGGGGCTAACGCCTCGGCCGCGGCCTCGCGATCCACGCGTTTGCGACCGCCCAGAAAATGGTCTGGCACAATTCGGCCCAAGACCAAATTCGCATCAGTCACCGTGGGGCGGGTGCCCACTCCATAACAGGCCGGGCCGGGATCGGCGCCCGCGCTTTCCGGCCCCACTTGCAAGGCCCCGCCTGCGTCCAGAGTAGCGATCGATCCGCCGCCCGCGCCGACCGTGTGGATATCCATCATCGGCACTCGCACCGGCCAGCCTGCCACATCCGCTTCTGTCGTGATCGGGACATCGCCATTCAGTAAAGCGACGTCCGTCGATGTGCCGCCCATATCGAATGAGATCACCTGCGGCGATTCCGTTTGCAACGCCGTTCTCGCCACAGCCAGTGCGCCCGCCACTCCTGCTGCCGGGCCGGACAGCAGCGTATGCACGGCCGCTTCTCCTGCCGCGTGTACAGACAAGCTGCCACCATTTGACTGCACAATCCGTAATTGCCTTGCTCCCGTTTGCTTCGCGTTCCGCGCCAATCGTTTGACGTAGGTCTGCATGACCGGCGAAACGCAGGCGTTGACCACCGTTGTGCTGGTTCGCTCGAATTCGCGGAACTCGGGCAGGACCTCGGAGGATCGCGTCACTTTCAAGCCATGGCGGCGGGCTGCGGCGGCAATTTGCTTTTCATGCGCCGGATGAAGAAACGAAAACAGCAGGCAGACCGCGACAATGTCGACGCGTTGTTTCGCCAAAGTGGCCATCACCTTTTCGACCTCGGCTTCATTCAGCGGCTGCAGGATGTCTCCGGTTGCAGATACGCGTTCGCGCACTTGTTTGCGCAAGCTGCGCGGAATCAGCGGCGGCGGTCGCGTGGTTGCCAAGTTGTAGAGCTCCGGCCGCGTTTGCCGACCGATTTCCAGGACATCACGAAAGCCATGCGTTGTGATCAAGGCCGCCCGCGCCAGCTTCCGCTCCAGCAACGCATTGGTGGCTACCGTGCTGGCATGGACCAATGTAAATGAATCGGAGGGCTGCGCTTCCTGAATCGCATCCAGAACACCTCGGCTAAAATCCTCGGGTGTCGATGGCACCTTGCAGGTGCGGACATGCTGGCCATCAAATAGGACCAAATCCGTAAACGTGCCACCCGTATCAATGCCGATCAGCATTGACGCTTCCTCCCAATGTCATTTGGCTTGCTGAGCAAGGCCGACTTCGCTTTCAGCAAGGTAGGGCGAGGCGACCCGCCGAGCCGCAATCGAGAGGTTGAACAGAACTGGAGAGGCAACTGCGTCTCCCAGCCTAAAACTGCGCCAGATACCGCGCATCGTTTTCGTACAGGTGGCGAATATCTGTGATCCCAAACAAGATCATCGCAATCCGCTCAATGCCCATCCCGAACGCGTACCCAGTCACCTTATCCGGATCGTAGCCGACGGCTTTGAACACGTTCGGATCAACCATGCCGGCCCCGGCAATTTCGATCCAGCCACTGTTCTTGCAGACGCGGCAGCCTTTGCCTCCGCAGACGTGGCAGGAGAAATCGACTTCGACGCTGGGTTCCGTGAAGGGGAAAAAGTGAGGGCGGAACCGTACTTTCGTATTGGGCCCCATCGCCTCGCGAGCGAAGTGCGACAAGTCGCCTTTCAAATCCGCCAGCGACACCTTCTCCGCCACATACAAGCCTTCGATCTGATGGAAGTTAGCGCTATGCGTTGCGTCCGGCGTGTCACGACGATAGCAGCGCCCCGGTGCGATAATTCGAATCGGTGGGGGATGCGACAACATATAGCGAACTTGGACTGGCGACGTGTGTGTACGCAGCAGTGTGTCGGGATCGTCCAGATAGAACGTATCTTTGACATCGCGAGCTGGATGTCCCGGCGGATGGTTGAGCGCATCGAAATTGTTGAACACCGTTTCAATGTCCGGACCGTCGGCAACCGTGAAGCCTAACGTCTGGAAGATGCGAATTGCTCGCTCGGTCAATTGCGTGATCGGATGTTTCGATCCCACGCCTCGCCATTCGCCTGGCAACGTGAGGTCGAATGCCGCCGTCACTGTTTCTTCCGCCGCTGCTTCCAATTCCTGTTTGCGGGCATCGAGCGCTTCTTGAAACGCCGTCTTGAGATCATTGACGCGTTGTCCGTAGGCGCGTTTTTCTTCGTTCGGGATCGTTTTGAGATGCTTCATCAGGTCCGGAATCAGACCCTTGCGTCCCATGTACTGCACCCGTACGGCATCCAGCTCATCCAGGCCATTTGCGTTCGCGATGGCATCCAGCGCGGCCGTTTTCGTTGTCTCAATTTGTTCCATAATCATTGTTTCCATTGAGTGGAAAATTCGTCTCAAAATTTTCCATTGAGTGGAAAAAAGGGCCAAAAAGTTTCCATTGAGTGGAAAAAGTCCCGATTTTATTTCCATTGAGTGGAAAATCAGAAAGCAGCTATACCGTCTCCGCGAGAATAAATCCAGCTCGCAATCAGGATGAGTCGCTAGATGTACTTCGTTAGGCGATCGTATTCGGAGTGGGTTCCGATCCAGTACCACAGAATTCCCTCTGGATAGTCAACGCCGAGGGCGCGGTAGTGTATCCCAACACGAACTGACCAATGCCGCCCAACTTTCTTCAGATGCAGCGAAGGATGGCGAGGGTTTACTTTCAACAGGTCAAAGTTCTGATCAGCCAGTGACCGCACATGTTCTGGTAATTTGTGATATCGATCCCAGAACCGAGGGTGCGCCAAATGATTCATAGTTTGGTACAGCGCCCGTTATCCAAATCACGAAGCGCCTCATCGGCAAGTCCATCCAGAGCTCCTTGGATTGCATCCTGTTCAAACTCGCGATCCCATGACGCCGCATCAAATTCCGCAAACCACGTGCGAAACTCATCCAGACTGGGAGCGGATAGGCGCTCCACAGCAGCTTCTATTTCCTTTACAGTAGTCATAATAATAAGCTGTCACCGCTCGCTCAATTTGTCAATCGATTGCGGGCGGCGAGGGCGGGTTGTGAGCAGGAATCGTATGTCATAATGAGAATTGCTGTTTGCCCCAGAGCGGTGTTTGACACCCGAAACGGTATAGCTATTATACCATTATGTGTTTTGAATTCGATCCTCAGAAGCGTTTCTCCAAGATGATCGGCGTGAGTCGTCAATCTCTGATCAAGCTCTGGATTTCGGAACGGTTAATGCAAGAACAACGGGCGCGTTGTGTTTGACGGCTAGCCGCTGACGCGAGATCGGGCGGCAAGGGCAACTTGGAGAGCCGCAGAAGGGGTGTCGGCGAGGGCGGTGATGTGGCCCATTTTACGGCCGGGGCGCGCGGCTTGTTTGCCGTAGAGATGCAAGTGGACCCGTGGATCATCGAGGACGGCTTGCCAGTCGGGTTCGCCATCATCCCAAAGATCGCCAAGCAGATTGACCATGGCAGCGGCGGGAGCGTGCGGGTGCGGTGCGACGGCGGGCCAGCCTGCGGTCATTCGGACCTGCTGCTCGAACTGGCTGATGGATTCAGCTTCGATGGACACGTGTCCGGAGTTGTGGGGGCGCGGGGCAATTTCGTTGACCATTAAGTCCCCGGTAGCCGACAGAAAACATTCGACGCAAATCATCCCGGTTAAATCGAAGGCCAGAGCCACGGCTGCCGCAATTTCGCGGAGCTGGTTGGCGATGGGCGATGGATCGTTGGCTTGCCAGACGGTGGTGTCGAGAATGTGGTTCCGGTGGGTATTTTCGTAAGGACCGTGGAAGACAGTTGTGCCTGAGGTGTCGCGGGCGACGAGGATGGAATATTCTTTTTCCAGCGCGATGACTTCTTCGGCGATGGCTGTGGCGGGATTGCCAAGAGCTTTCCAGGCAGAGGCGGCCGGTTGGGAGCCGTCGAAGCGGACCTGACCTTTGCCGTCGTAACCCAGTTCCACGGTTTTGACAATGACAGCTCCGCCGAGTCGCTGAGCGGCAGCTTCGAGCTCGGTTGCCGAGGTGACGGATTTGAATGGGGTGACTGGAATCCCGTGGTCGCGCAGGAAGGTTTTTTCGCGAATCCGGTGGCGGCAGGTGTGTAGGATGTCGGGTTGGGGCAGGGCAGGGACGCGATCCCCGATCCAGCGGAGCGTGTCGGAGGGCACGTTTTCGAATTCGTAGGTGACCGCGTCCACCGAGTCGGCAAAGCGGCGGACCGCTGCTTCATCCGTGTAATCGGCGCAAATAAACTGGGCGCTCACATGGGCCGCCGGGCAGTCGGGTTCGGGGGAGTACACGGCCACGCGATAGCCGAGTCGGGCGGCTGCCATAGCGAACATGCGGCCCAGCTGGCCCCCGCCGAAGACACCCAGCGTGTGATTGGGCGGCAGGGGGGGGCGGGTCATTCCGGCAGCTCTTCTTTGAGAACTTTTTGCGTTTGGGAATCGCGGAAGGCACGTAAGCGTTGCGCCAATTCAGCGTTATTTGTGGCCAGGATGGCGATGGCCAACAGGGCGGCATTGCGAGCGCCGGCCTCTCCGATCGCTAAAGTGCCAACGGGGACACCGGCTGGCATTTGCACGATCGAGAGCAGGGAGTCGAGTCCATTCAGGGCGCGGCTTTGAATCGGCACACCGAGGACGGGCAGGGTGGTTTCGGCCGCCAGCATGCCGGGCAGATGAGCGGCGCCACCGGCTCCGGCAATGATGACTTTGAGGCCGCGGTCTTCCGCTTTGGCGGCGTAATCGATCAGGCGACGTGGAGTGCGGTGGGCGGATACAATTCCCGCCTCGCAGGGTACTCCGAATTTTTTCAGTTCCTCAACGGCAAGCTGCATGGTGGGCCAGTCCGATTTGCTGCCCATCACAACGCCGACCAACGGTTTTTTTGCAATCATGATGTCCTTTACGACAATGAATTGTGTGGCTACTGCGAATGACGGGGAGAATGTCATGCACCTGGATGTCTGTCAATCGGGTCGAACCACAGGTCCCACACTTATCGAAGTGTGGGACCTGTGAGTGTAGGAGTGAAGGAGAGGTTTGATAAGGAGTGGCGATGAAGTGCATCTTTGATCCGGGGGGACGCTCTCGATAGGTTCAACTTTACCGGTCACTGCGGGAAAGGTATGGTGCGTGCCCATGAAAAACAGGTTAGCCTATTATATTACCGCGCACGGATACGGACATGGTGTACGCTCCTGCGATGTCTTGCGGGCGTTTCATGCCCTGCGACCCGATGTCGATGTGCTGATCGTTACGGATTTGCCCGATGAATTCTTGCGTAATCGCATGCCGAACTTCAATTACAAGCGCGTGGCGCGATCGCTGGATATTGGCATGGTGCAATTGGATTCGATCCGTATGGATGTGGATCGAACGCTAGGATTGGCGTTGGACCTGTGTGATCAGCATGATGAATTCTGTAATCGTGAGCAGGAGTTTTTGCGAAAAGAGGAAGTGGGATTGGCTGTTTGCGATATTCCCGGCATTCCGATTGCGGCGGCTGCCGCTGCGGGAATTCCCCGCTATGCCATCGGTAACTTTTCTTGGAGCTGGATCTACGAGGAATTCGTTCCGGTGGATCCCCGCTGGCAAACCGTGGTGGATTGCTTTGCTGCAGATTATGCGCAAACGGATCTGCTGCTCCGCCTGCCGTTTGCGGAGCCGATGTCGGTGTTTCCGGTGCAACAAGAGGTGGGGCTGCTGGCAACTCCGGGAACAACGCGGCGCGAAGCACTGGCAGAATTAACGGGAGCCCCTCTGGATCTGCCGTGGGTGCTGCTGTCATTTAGCACCTTGGAATGGGATGACGCGGCAGTGGCAAATTTGACAGCGATGCAAGAGTATGCGTTTTTTACTGTGAAGCCGTTGGAGTGGGAGGGAGCCAACTTATTTGCTGTAGATCGTAGTCAGATTTCATTTTCAGATGTGCTGGCCAGCATTGATGTGGTCGTCACTAAACCGGGGTTTGGTGTAGTGTCGGAATGCGTAGCCAATCGGAAGCCGATGATCTACGCGGACCGCGAGGATTTTCGCGAATACCCGGTGTTGGAGACAGCCATTCAGCGCTACCTTCAATATCAGCATCTGCCGACCCAACAATTGTACCAAGGAGATCTGCGGGGGGCGTTGGAGGCCATCTGGCGCTGTCCAGAGCCATCCGAAACCCTGCCGGGGGGAGGAGCGGACCAGGTGGCCGCTCTCTTATCAGCTGCATTTTGAATAAGGAAGAGTCATGAATCACAATCTATTTCAACACAGGCACATTGGCCCTGATCCCGATGAACAGGCGCAGATGTTGGACGATCTGGGGGTGGCATCGCTGGAGGAACTGATGCAGCAAACGCTGCCGGCGGACATCCGACTGCATGATCCGCTGGACTTGCCAGACCCCTTGTCCGAGGCCGAATTCTTGCAGCACATGCGGCAATTGGCCGCACAAAATCGGTGCCTCAAGACCTACATAGGTATGGGCTACCACGACTGCCTGACTCCGGCGGTGATTCAACGGAATATCTTTGAGAATCCGGCGTGGTACACGCCCTATACTCCTTATCAAGCTGAAATTGCCCAGGGACGTCTGGAGTCACTGATGAATTTTCAGACGCTGGTGGCGGATTTGACCGGCATGGACGTGGCCAACGCATCCCTCCTCGACGAAGCGATTGCGGCGGCGGAAGCGATGACCCTCCTGTATCGGATTGCCAATCGCAAGCGCTCGACGACTGGAGACCGCAACCAGTTTGTGGTTGTGGGACCTTGTCTGCCACAGACGCTGGCCGTCTTACGAACGCGCGCTGAACCGTTGGGCATTGAGTTGCTGGAATCCGATTCAGATACCGTCCTGGCCGGCGAGAATGTGTTTGGGTGGCTGATTTCCTATCCAGATGACCACGGCCGCATCGATGACTGGAGAGAGCGCGTGGACATGGCGCATGCGGCCGGGATTCGGGTGGCTGTTGCCTCTGACTTACTCGCCTTGACCCTGCTCACGCCGCCGGGCGAGTGGGGCGCTGACATTGTCTTTGGCAGCGCTCAGCGGTTGGGCGTACCCATGGGATATGGCGGTCCACACGCTGCCTTCTTCGCGGTCCGGGACGAATTGAAACGGGAAATTCCCGGCCGTGTCGTGGGTATGTCTGTGTCTCGCGACGGCAGCCCTGCTTATCGGTTGGCGCTACAAACCCGTGAGCAGCACATCCGCCGCGAGAAAGCCACGTCCAATATCTGTACGTCGCAGGCCCTGTTGGCGAATATGGCGGCGATGTATGCGGTCTATCATGGGCCGGACGGCTTGCGCCAGATCGCGTCCACCATCCATAGTCACGCCGTGACGCTACGGGATCATTTGACGCGAATCGGCATCATTGTTGGCCCGGCACACTTCTTTGACACGCTCTATATCCCCACACCTGCAGCCGCCCAGATTCATCAAGCGGCCCGGGAAGCGGGTCTGAATCTGAGGCTGTATCCAGAATCGGCGATCGGGATTTCATTTCATGAGATGACTTCTGCCTCCGATGTCGATGCCTTGGTCTCAGTCTTCAAAGAGCACAGTGGATCCGGCGGCGAATCCGCGAAAACAGAGGCCGCGGAGGCCATTCCGGTTGCCTTGCAACGGACCTCGCCGTTTATGACGCATGAGGTTTTCCACAAATACCGCACCGAAACGGAGTTGATCCGCTACATCAAACAACTGGAACGCCGCGACATTGGACTGAACACTTCCATGATCCCGCTGGGATCCTGCACGATGAAACTAAATGCTGCCGTTGAAATGACGGCTGTGTCCTGGCCCGAATTCGCGTCCATTCATCCGTACGCTCCCATTGATCAGGCCACGGGATATCATCAGATGCTTGAAGACCTGACAGCGTACTTGCGTTGCATGACTGGGTTGGATGAAGTTTCGCTGCAGCCCAATTCCGGAGCTCAAGGTGAGTACGCAGGGCTGTTGGCCATCCGCGCCTGGCATCAGGCTCGCGGTGAAGGACATCGCCATGTCGTCCTGATTCCCACCTCCGCTCACGGAACGAATCCTGCGTCCGCTGTACTGGCCGGGATGGAGGTTGTGCTGGTGAATTGTAATGACGAGGGACGCGTTGACTGGGACGATCTCACCGCCAAAGTGGAACAGTACAGGTCCGATTTGTCGTCCTTGATGATCACGTACCCATCGACGTTTGGTGTCTTTGAGGAGCGGATTTGTGAAATGTGCGAACTGATTCACGCTGCGGGTGGACAGGTCTATATGGACGGTGCCAACCTGAATGCGCAGGTCGGTTTGACCTCACCGGGCAAGATTGGCGCCGATGTCTGTCATATGAATTTGCATAAAACCTTTTCGATTCCACATGGCGGCGGCGGCCCCGGCATGGGGCCGATTGCGGTACGCCAGCATTTGGCGCCGTATCTGCCGCAGCACCCGCTGGAGACGGACGGTGGCCAGGTCGTCTCTGCCTCTCCCTACGGCAGCGCCTCCATCCTGCTGATTTCGTATGCGTACGTACGGTTGCTGGGCGCGGAAGGAGTCACGCAAGCATCGCGGGTCGCCATCTTGAACGCGAACTACATCAAACATCGCCTCGAGCCGTTTTTTGCCGTCGAGTATTCCGGGGCAGCCGGCCGCGTGGCGCATGAGTTGATTTTTGATTGTCGCTCCTTCCGCGAGCGAGCCGGGATCACCGAGGAAGATGTCGCGAAGCGCTTGATGGACTACGGATATCACGCGCCTACCGTATCCTGGCCCGTGCCGGGGACGATGATGATTGAGCCCACGGAGAGCGAATCCAAACAGGAGCTGGACCGATTTTGTGATGCCTTGATTGCCATTCATGGCGAAATCGAAGCCATCGCATCAGGTGAGATGGATCGGACATCGAATCCGCTGCGGAACGCGCCTCATCCCGCCGCGACCGTGTGTAGTGATGAATGGGACTACCCCTATCGACGAGAACAAGCCGCGTACCCATTACCGTACGTTCGGGAAAACAAATACTGGCCGCCCGTGTCTCGCATCGACGGCCCCCACGGCGACCGCCACTTTGTCCCCCGCCATCCGTGATCCGTTTCCATTCAATGGAAAATGGGTTTAAGGGGTGGCGGCGCGTTGGGCGATGGAGCGGAGCATGCCGGCGAAGATGAATTGATGGATGGGGTAGAGGCTGTACCAGTAGATGCGGCCCCAAATGCCGACGGGATCAAAAATGGCGGTTTGGCGAATTTCCGATCCACCCCGCTCGTCGGGCGTCACTTCGAATTCGAGCCAGGCGCGCCCCGGGACTTTCATCTCGGCCCGTAATCGCAGTAAGTGATCGGGTTCAACGGCTTCAACGCGCCACCAGTCGAGGCTGTCACCAGGCGCGAGTTCGTCGGGGTGACGGCGGCCCCGGCGCAATCCGGCCCCGCCGACAATGAGATCAATCCAGCCGCGGATTTTCCAAATGAAATTACAGAAGTACCAGCCGTTACGACCGCCGATACGTCGGATCGGGGTAAACGCGGCGGCGGGCGATGCGGATACCTGCACGCTGCGGGAGTCGATGATGCGTGAGCCAAATGCCGTGCCGCCCCAGCCTTGCGTATCGCCCATGGAGGAGAGTGCATCGGACCAGCGAGTTTCGGCAAATTCGCGGTCTTCGTTGCGCAGGGCCAAACGAATCATGTCTTCAACTCCGCACGGCTGAATGGCGAAGTCGCGCTGGGCGCTGGGATCGGTGATGATGCTGGCATTGCGGAGACTGGAAATGAGTTTGCGGCCGACGCGGGCGTAAATGGGGGTGACCAGTCCGAGCCATAAGCTGGACAGGTGTGGGGTCAACACGGGGACGGGCAGCATGCGTCGTCGCACGCCGCGCTGTCGGGCATATTCTTGCATGAGACCACCGTAGGAGACGGTTTCGCTGCCGCCAATTTCGTAGATGGCGTGCTCGTTCTGGGGCTGTTCCAGACCGGCCATCAAATACGCAAGGAGGTCGTCGATACCGATGGGTTGAGCGAGAATGGATACCCAGCGGGGAGTGATCATGACGGGCAGACGCTCGACGAGGGCGCGGATCATTTCAAACGATAAGCTGCCGGATCCGATGACGATGGAGGCGCGGAATTCAGTGGTGGGTACACCGGAATCGCGCAGAATGCGTCCGACTTCCATGCGGCTGGCCATATGAGTGGAGAGGGGGACGGGGCCGTTTTCGTTGGCGAGACCGCCCAGATAAATGATGCATTTGACACCGCAGGCGCGGGCGGCTCGGGCAAAGTTTTGGGCACCGATGCGATCCTGTTCGACAAAGTTGCGCTTCGCGCCCATGGAGTGAATCATGTAATAGGCGGTGTCGATGTCGCTGAGAGCGGTGACCAGTGAATCGTACTCAAGCACGTCGCCGTAGGTGGGGTGCAGTTGATCATTCCGCAACCGGATGTGTTCGGGATGTCGAGCCATGGCCACTACGGTGTGGCCGGCATCGAGCAGTCGCCGCAACAGGCGGCCCCCAACATAGCCGGTTGCGCCGGTGACGAGCACGCGGAGGGGAGAGGGTGAAGGAGGTATGGATTGGGGTGCGGTCATTTTGTTGATCAGCGTTATTGATAGTTTTATATCCGATCTGTAGGCGCGCACGTTGGGCGCTTCTTGCCGGGCCCACTGTGCCCGGCTACCGTCACTTTCGTTGTTCCTTATTGGTTACAGCGTTGGCTTAGATAGGTCTGTAAAGCGTGGGGAAACTGACAGGCGGAACAGCGAGATCGGTCGTTGACGCAGAAATCGTTAAAGATTTGGATGAGGCCTTGGCGGGTGACGGCGGATCGGTAGAGGGTGGCGGAGGCGTCGCGACCGAACAAGTAGAAGGCGGTTTGTTTGACGATGCCATTGTCGGCTTCCCGGGGGAGGCGATCCAGTGTGCGATTGACGACCCCCTGCATTCCGTCCATGGTGGCAAGAAAGGGAATAAGTACGTTTGTGACCATGGCGGCGGCGCGGGTGGGACCAATCAAGGCGAGTGCAGAGGGCCGCGGAGCTCCGGTGAGGCTGGCGCGCACGGACAGGTAGGGATCGTGCAGGCCGGTGACATGTTGAATCCAGCGGTCGGCCCAGTCATCGGGGTGTCGGCGAGCCAGATCTTTGACCTGTCGACCGACGGGCTGAGCATGGCAAAATAACAAGGCGGCGCCCATGAGGCGGCGGGCGGGATGATTGGCGGGACGGACACCAGCGAGCTGCCATGAGGGGGCTGGGCCTCGCTGCGTGTAGCGCTCGCGGAACCTCCACCATTGATCCCAAAGCGATCTCATCCAGTGTTGGGTTTCAGTCGATCCATTCGGATGCGGTTGGTTGGGGAGTAATCCGGCCAAACCGGCCAACAAGGCGTAGGCAGTTCGCGGACGGAATTGGCTTTGTTGGCGTAATTCTTCGACGGGCAACTGGTTGGCGAGATGGCGAAAGCCGGATTTGTTGTGTTTATAGCCCAGCGCTGCCATCAATTCGGCGTACAGAGCTTGTTCGGCGCCATACTCTTGGATCGATTGATGAAGACGCTCGCTTTTGCGTCGCAGTCTTTCCTCGCCGGCGGCGCGGAGGACTTCAATTTTCTCGGCATGACTGTATTTCTGCAGAACCAGTGAACAGGGGGGATGGTCGGCTCTGGCGGCATAGGGATAGGCGGTCAAATCGATGGAGTCGAAAGAAAATCCAGGGTTGGCGGTCAAGGTATCTTTGAGGATGATCTGCTCGGCGCCAGGGACGCGGTTGAGGTCGCTTTCGGCGCCGGGGAAATAGGTGACATGAAATCGGACGTTTTGATATCGGGGATCTTGGGCGTGGCCGTGGGCGTTCCAGTCGGCGGGATGGATGTGGATTTCGACATCGCCGGCGATTCGGCGTTGGTCGGGACCGATGCGGATGACGGCGCCCAGAAAGTCGGGGCCGGCTTCGTGATTCCAGATGCCTGGGTGTTCGACGATAACCGGTTCTCCGCTGCGAGTACGAAGTTGACCGGGACGCAGGCCGGGATCTTGCCAGACGCAATGGAGGTGACGCTCCGAGTAGGGGAATAATTTGCGTCGGGTCGCCGACTCGCGCAGGGTGTGCATTGGCAACAGCGGGAACTGCCGATACAGGGCGGATGCGGGGAAGCAGGCTTCAATGACCGCATCTGCGGCCCCGGCGAGAAATGAATTCTGGTCGACATTCTTCATGCTGGCGGTCTATAAAAGCGGTTCCTTGCGGGAGTCGATGAACGGCTACCTGGCAACCGGTTTAGCTGCCGGGCATCAGCATGTGGCATAGACTATGATTTCGGTCAAGCATCTAACCAAAGTATACCATGGCCATAAAGCGGTCGATGACGTTTCGTTCGAGGTGGAGCGGGGCGAGGTGGTGGGCTTTCTCGGGCCCAATGGTGCGGGCAAGACGACAACGATGCGGATCCTGACCGGCTATTTGGCGGCAACGGGCGGTGATGTCAAAGTGGCTGGGTTTGATGTGGTGACTGAATCGCTGGAGGTGCGTCGGCGGATTGGTTATTTGCCGGAGTCGGTGCCGCTCTATCCCGATATGCGGGTGGATGAATATTTACGGTTTCGGGCGCGTATCAAGCGGTTGCCGTCTCGCCGTTTGCGGTCGATGGTGGGCGAGGTTAAGGAGCGCTGTGGTTTGCAGGGAATGGGTCGCGAGTTGATTGGTCGATTATCCCGCGGATATCGGCAGCGAGTGGGGCTGGCGGATGCCTTGGTGCATGATCCTGAATTATTGATTTTGGATGAGCCGACGCTGGGATTGGACCCCAACCAAAATCGGCAGGTGCGCGACTTAATCGGGGACCTTGCCAATCGGCATACCATCTTGCTGTGTACGCATATTTTGCCAGAGGTGGAAAAGACGTGCAGTCGGGTGTTGATTATTAATCAGGGCCGGATTGTGGCATCGGACACACCGGAGCAGTTGAAGTTGGCGCAAGCGACGGGCCATCGGATTCGTGTTCAAGTCAAGGGACCAGCGAGCGCGGTGGAAAATGCATTGATGACCTTGCCTCACGTTCAGTCCGTCACGGTTCTCAAGGATGGGCCGTGGGTGGATGCGCGAGTGGAATCTGCCCGGGAAATTGATTTGCGCTCCAATGTATTTGATTTGGTGGTCCAAGAGGGGTGGTTGTTGAGGGAGTTGCGCGAGGATAACTGGAGCTTGGAGGATGTGTATTTGAATGTGACGGGCTTGCCGAATAAATCGGGACGGGAGATTCAGCCGTGAGGGTGTTCTTGACCTTGTTGCGGCGCGAGTGGTTGGCCTATGTCTACGCGCCATCCATGTATTGGGTTGTGGTCATTTTTCTGCTGTTGATGGGAACGAGCTTTGGGATGATGGTCCATATCCTGGCGGAAGGGGCTGCCACTGGAAGTGTGGTGCGGATGTTGATTGGGGAAAGCCTGTTTTTCTGGCTGGCGATGCTGATGGTGGTGCCGATGATTACGATGCGTCAGTTTGCCGAAGAACGGAAACTAGGAACGGTCGAAACCTTATTGACTGCGCCGGTGGGTGATGTGGCGATTGTGCTGGCCAAATTTTCAGCGGCGTGGGTCTTCTTTTTGATGCTGTGGCTGCCGACAGCGGCCTATGCGTGGTTGCTGGCCCGGATCAGTCCGGAAAGTGCGCCGATTGATTTTAGTGCGCTGATGACTTCCTATATTGGAATTGCTGCGATGGGGGCCTTCTTTATTGCGATTGGCCTGTTGGCATCGTCTCTGACGTCCAACCAAGCGGTGGCTGCGGTGATAACGTTTGCTGTGTTGTGCGGATATTTTTTCTGGGGATTTATGCCGCAATTCGGACGGGGTGTTCAACTTCAAGAAGTGGGCCGCTACACGTCTAGTTTGATGCATATGCTGGAATTTTCTCGCGGGGTTTTGGACACGCGCCCATTGGTGTTTTACCTCTCGGTAACCTTGTTCTTGCTGTTCTCCACGGTGAAAGTGGTGGAAGCTCAAAAGTGGAGGTCATAAACGTCGCATGGTCGCCATGGAACCAGTTCAAAAAATGATTCGCCGGCGTCGGCGCTGGAAGACCTGGGTGGGCTTCAATGTCCTCTTTTCCTGGTTGCTGGCGTTGGCCCTGTTGATCTTGGTGAATGCGATTTCTTTCCGGACCTATGGACGCTGGGATCTGAGCGATGCCCGCTTATATGCCCTTTCTGAGGCGTCGATTCAGATGTTGGAAGGGGTGACGGACCGAATCGATGTGGTTGTGTTTTTCCAGAGAGATAATCCGCTGTTTCATGATGTCGACAACCTGCTGAGGGAATACCAGTATCGATCGCCGATGCTGCGAGTGGAGTATGTGGATCCAGATCGCAGCTTGGCACGCGCGGAAGAATTAGCGCATGTGCATGGTGTGGAGACGCCCAATGTGCTGGTTTTTTATCGTCACGGGCGTCGTCGAATTCTGTCGGCCGACGACATCATGGAATATGACTTTCGCGGCGTTCGCCAAGGCTTGGGACCTGCCCGGGCGCGGTTCCGCGGTGAGCAAGCCTTCTCGTCAGCGATTCATCACGTCACGCAGGATGTGATGCCCAAAATCTATTTTTTGTCCGGCCACGGGGAGCGGCGCATCGACAATTTCGATCCGTTTGTGGGCTACTCCTCGATTGCCCGACGATTACGACAGCAGCATATTGAGTTGGAGACGTTGGTGTTGGGCGAGGTGAGCGATATTCCCGAAGATGCCGATGCGTTGATCATTGCTGGCCCAACGCGACGCATATCCCAGCCGGAGCTGGATTTGATCCACGATTATTTGGGCCGGAGCGGTCGGGTGATGATGTTGCTAGATGCGCAAACTCGTACTGGGTTGGCCTCGGTGCTGAGGCGGTGGGGTGTGGTCTTGGTAGACGACGTGGTGATCGATCCGGCGCGGACGTTGACGGGGCGGGAAGTGTTTGTCACTGACTATGGGTTGCATCCGATTACGGGGGGAATTCGTGGACTCACGACCATTTTTTATAATCCGCGTTCTGTGTCTCCGTTGGATGATCAGGCGACTCCTTCGGACCAAGCCGACAAACCCTTTGTCTCGGTGTTGGCTTCCAGCTCAGAGACTTCGTGGGCCGATGCGAATCCGGACCAAACGCCGCTTCGTTATGATCCGGGCATTGATCGTCGGGGACCCATTCCGATTGCTGTGGCTGTCGAGCGGGGCCCTGTGCCTGGCATTGATGTACAGATTCGTTCCGCGCGCTTGGTGGTGTTTGGCGATTCTGCCTTTGCGTCCAATGCGGCGCTGACGGGGGGAGATGAGGAGTTCTTTTTGCAGGCGGTGAATTGGCTCCTGGATCGCGAGCAATGGCTGGCGATTGCGCCCCGCGATGTGGATGAAATTCGATTGGTACTGAATCGTCGCCAGATCCGTCAATTGATCGTCTGGGTGACAGGCGTGTTCCCGGGCGTTGCTGCAGTGCTGGGATTGTTGGTTTGGATGCGGAGGCGGCAATAGCAGGTATGAGAGCGGGAACCACATGGCTATTGCTGCTGGCCGTTTGCATGGCGGCGGGTGTGTATCTATGGATGGGGGGCGGCGATGGCATGGAAGCGGGTCGGCGACAGGAGGTGAGCCGCCTGTTTGCGATTCAGCCGGATCGAATTCAGGAGCTGATTCTGGATCGAGATGGTTTACGTATCGAATGTCGCAAGGAGGAGGGTGTGTGGCGCATTGTTGTGCCTGTCAATGCGCGCGCGGATGCGGCTGAAATGGATCGGCTCCTGACTGTGCTGAGTGAGTTGCGGCGCGGCGAAGTCATCACCGCGGCAGAGCGGCGGGATGCCCAGTTGAGTTTGGCGGAGTACGGGCTGGACCGGCCTCAAGCTCGGCTGGAGTGGAGCGATGGTCTCATCCGCCGAGAACTGCGAATCGGTCGGCTCTCGCCTCTGGGTAATACGATGTATGTGCAGATCGCGGGCAGCGATGAGATCTATGCCGTACCACAGACGTTGTTGCATATTTGGCCCGATTCAGTTGTCTCGCTTCGTGATCGAATTTTGTTCCACGGGGATCCCCGTCGTGCCTATCGGGCGGAAGTTCGGCGAGATGGTGGGGTTTTGCAGTTGCAGCGGGGCGACGATGGCGTCTGGAAATTGCAACGTCCAGTCACGGCCAAGGCCGATCCGGTAGCTGTGCGGCAATGGATTGATCGGCTGTTCGACTTGCGGGTGATCGAATTTATGGCCGATGTGATCGCGGATCCGTCCGTGTACGGATTGGGCGAGGGAGCAACTCAGGTGACCGTGTGGACGGAGGGACAACCTGCCGGACAAACTCTGTGGTTAGGGCTGCCGATAGATGCTGAGGGTGAATGGATATTTGCCCGCCGACAGGACAGTCTTTCTGTATTTGCAATCCCTGCCAAAGCGCAGGAAGCAAGTCGAGTCCGCTCCAGCGATGTGAGAAGCCGCACGTTGGTGTCATACGCATCCTCGGCGATTGATCGCATTCAACTAGAGCAGTCGGGTGGCGGAATTGAATTAGAGCGGATAAACGATCAGTGGCGAGTGCGGTCGCCGCAAGAGTGGCCGGCCGATTCCGAACGTGTGCGTGAATTGGTTGCGACGTGGACAGGGGCCCGAATTGCCCGGTTTTTTGATCCTCCTGTACCGGAGGAGCTTGAAGAAGCGTTTACAGAAAATTCTCTGCGGGTGCGCTTTTCGATTCGGGAACAGGCGGGAGTCGAAGATCAGCAGCGGTGGCGAGATTTGGATCTGATGGTCAGTGCCACCCCATTGTCCGATGGGCAATTGCTTGTGCGACGGGATCAGGAAAATTCACTGTATGCCGTAGAGGGGGCACGCATGGAAGAGTCGATTGTGAATCCCCTTTATTTTTGGAATCGCCAAGTCATTGATCTGCAGAAAGAAGATGTGACTCGGGTTCGTCAACAAATCCAGGGCCGAGAAGTGGAGGTGGAATCGATCCATGCCTCTGAAGTCAGGGTGCGATTTCCAGAAGACGGTATTGTTCAGACCAATCTCTTGAGAGAGGCGGTCGAGACCTTGGTGACACTGCATGCAGATGAATTCTTGTTGCAGCAGCCAGAGGACTGGTCTGTATATGGATTGGATGAGCCCGAGGTTGTTTGGACTGTTCGACTTGCTGCGGAGTCTGGAATTGGCAGGGTCTTACGATTGGGAAGTCGACGACCAGACGGCCGCGTGTATGCGCGGACACTCGGAAATAACACCTTGTTTTTGCTGAGCGCGGAGGACGCTGACCGGTTGAGTCAGCCCATCGTGTCTCCAGAGGAACTGGATGATATCATGATCCCTGATTCACCTGAACAAGAGTAGCCATGAAAAGGCTGTCAAAGGTCTTTGGAAGCAAGGCATGGAAAATGTCTGTTCGCAGTATGTGGCTGGGGATGAAATGTGCCCTGCTGATCATCTTGGTTGTGATGATCTACTTCGCTGTGGTTGGATTTCCTCAAGGTGGCGTACGATGGATTGAACAGCGTTTCGCTGATCATGATTTGGATGTGCGAATTGGACGAGTCTACTGGCATCCTGTGGATGGCGTGATTGCGTCATCCATACGTGTTTACCTACTCCCTGAAGACCGTGTCCCGCCCATTGAAGTCGGCGAACTGATTTTTCAGTTTGATCCCAGCCAATGGGTTCGTGGACATCATGGCGTTCGCCAAATTCTTCTTCGTGATGTGCATCTTGCCATCAGTCTCTTGCGGCCGTACTTGGATCAAGAGGATGCCGACGTAATCACTGCCGAGATTCAGCAAGCACGATTGCGAATCGAGGATGAGCAGCTCGTACTCGAAGACGCTTCGGCGCAGGCGTTGGGCACCCATGTAACCGCATTGGGCCAGATCGAACTCCGGCGGGATACACCACGAACGCCGGTGGATGCCGATTGGCGCCAGGCATGGCAATCATGGCAGGAGTCCCCGCCCGAATGGCTGCAGACGCTGCTTCATGATGTTGGTGGTTTGCAGATGGACGGGGAGTCATTTGCTCACATTGAATTTCTTTGGGCGGCGGGACAGCCCGACAGAACGCATCTCGAAGCTCGCTGGTCGGCCTCGGATATCGTTTTTCGAGGGCTGCATTTTGAAGATGCGTTCTTGCATGCGGAGTATGATGATGGCGTGGCAACCATCCCATTGCTGCAAGTGTATGGTGGGGACAACAGTGGTCGGGCGCAGATTCGCGGCCAGTGGAATCGGTCGACCGATGACGCGAACGTATATGTGCACAGTGACTTGCTGCCGGTCTATTTGCGCAATTTGCTGCCGGATGATTTGCGCCGCCTGATTGAGCAAGCGCAGGTGAACGTGCTCGGCGCAATGGAGGTTGAAGCGTCGATCGGTCCGACGCCGCTGCAGGAATTTGGGCAAATTGTCCGGGGACGCATTCGAGCGGAATCCGTGGATGCCCATGGTGTCTGGATTGAACACATCGACACGCATCTAGTACGGAATCACCACTTAATTCACCTGTTTGACCTCGAGGCGTTGATGGGGACAGGCCCGGGGCAGGGGACTGCGCGCGGACAAGTTACGTATGACCTGAATGAAAACATCTACTTTGGCGATGTCGTTGCGGAGTTAGACCCTCAAGTGGTCCTGCCCCTGGCAGGTTATTCACGGATTGCCTCCGAAATTATTCAAGGAATTCAGATGGGCGATTTGGTTCCCTCCATGGATGTACGCTTCTCCGGCAATGTGTTGGGGGAACCAACATTTCATTTCGAAGGCGACATTAGAGGAACCAATTTTATCTATGCGGGGTCCCGCGTCGTATCGTTTGACTCGACCTTCCTGGTCACCAATCGAGTCATGCGCATTGATCCCTTGGAGGTGCATCGCAATGAGGGCAGTGTGCGCGGATGGTACCAACATGATTTCGATCAGAGTGTGATTGAGTTGGACGTGGTGAGTAGCGTCGATCCCAGTGTCTTGGGGCGTTTGGCAGGTGGCACGGTGGAGGAGCTCCTGCGCCTGTTCCGGTTTGAAGGTCCAGTTGAGGTCGAGTTGGAGGGCATCATTGACTATATCGGACATGAGCGAACGGAGTATCGGGCTCGCGGCCGCGCCGAGCAATTTGGTTGGCGTTTGTTGTTGGCTGACGAAAGTGAGTTGGAATGGATTGCATCAGGAGATCAAATTGCCCTCACCAATTTGGTTATGAGCCTCTATGGCGGAGAAGCGACTGGCCACATACACTTGTCCCGTGTCGGGAGTGAGGATCCCGTTGCGTATGAAGCCCAAGGACAACTCGAGAATCTCGATTTTGCGGATCTCCTTCGCGACCTCCGACAGGCCGAAATCGAGATGCAGTATGGCTCTTTATCGGGGAGATTTGATGTCTCGGGCCTGGCAGAAGATGATTGGCGTGCGTCGGTGAATGGAGCGGGGCGGGTACGGATTCGCGATGGTCAGATCTTTCAGATTCGCCTATTCGGCGGCCTCTCGGATCTGTTGCAGCGGATCTACCCTCGATTAGGAATGGCGGTTCAATCCGATGTGGAAGCGGACTTCACGATTGCGGATCGGCATGTGGCCTCTTCAGATATCCGATTCATCGGCACCATCATTAGCTTGAGAGGGTGGGGGGCATACTCGTTAGATGATCAGCTGAGTTTTACGGTGCATGTCCAGCCCTTGCGCCGCGGACTGCTGGTCGATGCTGTGCGATTCGTGACCTATCCCGTCAGCCGTTTGTTGCAATTCCGTCTCGACGGGACTCTGGCCGAGCCGAGTTGGCGGATGGACCCTCTACCGCGGGAGCGTTCGAATCGATGACCGACGTTCCTGTCCATACGACGGTTCCCGCTTGGTATGTCGTCAGTTTGGTGATGCCAGCGGATATCGACGAGGAGTTTATCGATCAAATTCGGGACGAATTTTCCGTGGAACCCGTACAATTGGAGCGTCCCGCAGCCGTTCACGGCTGGTTGGAACTCTACTTTGAAACGGAGGCGCACGCGCAGTCGGTCGCCCAGCGCTGTGAGCAATGGGGGGCACCCATATTGGCCGTGGCCGTGCGGCGATGCGACAGCCGGGATTGGCATAGCTTTTGGAAGACTCATTTCCATGCCCGGCCGATTGGGGATCGCTTGTATTTGAAGCCCGTATGGCATACGGAGACGACACCCGAATCCGATCGCCTTGTGCTCCAGTACGTGCCGGGATTAAGCTTTGGGACAGGCGAGCATTTCACCACACAGTTTTGCCTTGAGATGATCGATCAACTCGCAGTCCCGGTCGGTTCTTGTGCATCTGTCTGGGATGTTGGCTGTGGCAGTGGGATGCTGGGAATAGCGGCCGCGTTATTGGGAATGACGCAGGTTGTGGGCACAGATAATGATCCGATCTGTCAGGTCCAATCAATTGAAAACGCTGAATTGAATGGGGTGGGATCTGTTTGCGCGTGGCAGATTCATGATGTAATTACAGATCCGCCGCCGGGGCAGTTCGATTTGGTTTGTGCCAATCTGTTTGCCCCGCTCTTGATACAGGCAGCGCCCGTTTTATGGGCGGCCACTCAAACGTATTTAGTCCTGAGTGGCATCCGTGAATCGGAAGGAGATGCCGTCGCCAACACGTTCATGGACCTGGGGGCCCGTGAACGCATTCGGGACGGCGATGGAGATTGGGTGGGACTTCTATTTGAGAAAAAGGGTCTTACCGAACCTTGTTCTCTTCCCGGCGTTTCTTGACGATTTGTTCGGCTAAGGCGAACGGCACGGCTTCATAATGCTCGAAATGCATGCTGAAAGACGCACGTCCTTGGGTCAGAGTCCGGAGCGTATTCGAATAACCAAACATTTCTCCGAGCGGCACCATGCCCCGGACAAGCTTGTTACCTTTCACTGAGTCCATGGATTCGATCCGGCCTCGGCGCTGACAGATGGAGCTGGAGACAGGTCCCATGAAATCTTCAGGCGTGACGGCTTCGACCGACATCACCGGTTCCAGAAGTTCTGGATTGGTCTTCAAGAATAACTCTTTGAATCCGGCCCGGCCCGCCTCTTGGAAAGCAAAGTCACTGGAATCGACATCGTGGTAGGAACCATCAATCAGCTCGACGCGCATGTCGACGACCGGATACCCCGCAAAGGGACCGGATGTCATGGCTTTAATAATGCCTTTCTCGACCGAAGGAATGTATTCGCTGGGGATGCGTCCGCCGACAATCTTGTTGACGAACTCGAAGCCCGCGCCCGGATCGAGAGGCTGCAATGTCAGCACCACATGACCATATTGACCTCGGCCACCCGATTGCTTGACGTGCTTGTAGGCGCCCTCGACTTGCCGTGTTGCCGTTTCCCGGTACGCAACTTCCGGGCGACCCACTTGAGCTTTCACATTAAATTCACGCTTGATCCGGTCGACGATAATTTCGAGGTGCAATTCACCCATTCCCGAAATGATGGTCTCGCTGGTTTCGTGGTCATAATTGACGACAAACGTAGGATCCTCATCGGCCAGCCGCATGAGCGCTTCGCCCAACTTCTCGCTGTCGGATTGGGTTTCGGGTTGAATGCTGATGGAAATCACCGGAGCCGGAAACTCGATCGCTTCCAAGTGTATCGGGTGATCCTTGTCACAAATCGTGTCGCCCGTTTTGGTGTCGCTGAGCCCGACAATGGCTACGATATCGCCGGCATGAGCCTCATCTAAGCCTTCCTGACGATTGGCGTGCATACGCAAAATTCGGCCAACGCGCTGATTTTTGTCGCGGGTCGAATTCAGGACAGCCGTACCGGAACCGAGGGTGCCGGAATAGATGCGAATATAGGTCAATTTGCCCATATGCTTATCGGCCATGATTTTGAAGGCCAATGCGGAGAACGGTTCGTCGTCCTTAGGCTCGCGGCGCTTTTCACCTGTTTCATCAGTGGCGCAAATAATCGGCGGAATTTCATTTGGTGCTGGCAGCAGGTTGATGACACCATCAAGCACTCGCTGAATCCCTTTGTTTTTGAAGGCAGAACCGCAATACACAGGGACCACGCGCCGAGCGATAGTGGCTTTGCGCAAAATACCCAAGATCTCATCAACGCTCAAATCTTGACCCTCGAGAAATTTTTCCAACAGAGTGTCGTCTTGTTCTGCACACTTCTCCACCAAATTGGCTCGCCATTGATTGGCTTCCTCGAGCATGTTCTCGGGGATGTCCTCTTCATGAAAGTATTGGCCGAAGGAAGTTTCGTCATAAAAGACGGCCTTCATGTGGATCAGGTCGATGATCCCGGCAAAATTTTCCTCTTGGCCGATCGGAATAACCACGGGGACGGCGTTGGCTTGAAATTCTTCCGTAATTTCTTTCACCACCGTAAAGAAATCTGCGCCGATTCGGTCCATTTTGTTCACAAAAGCGATCTTCGGGACACTGTAGCGTTCGCTCTGGTGCCACACCTTTTCCGATTGCGGCTGGACACCCGCGACGGCACAAAACAAAGCGATGGCACCGTCCAAAACGCGCAAGCTACGTTCCACTTCCACTGTGAAGTCGACGTGGCCCGGAGTGTCGATCAGCGAAATCGAATGTCCGCGCCATTCCGTGCTGGTGGCCGCGGATGTGATGGTGATACCGCGCTCTCGCTCCTGCTCCATCCAGTCCATGGTGGCGCCGCCATCGTGGACTTCTCCCATTTTGTGGGTCTTTCCTGAATAAAAAAGGATCCTCTCACTGACCGTCGTTTTGCCCGCATCGATGTGCGCCATGATGCCAATGTTTCGAATCTTTGAAATTGGATATTGTCTAGCCATAATGTCCTCGTCCATAGTGAAGCAGCGTCCGAATGACGCAACAGTCCCCGCCCCTCTTTACAAGGAGGGGAAGGCGGGGAATATGACCAGAACCGATGGCACATGCAAGGAGAAATCGCGGATTTTTTGATTTTTCTGCGCAACCCGGCGAGAGGAGCAAAGACATGGAACAGGGAACATTGGCATTGCACACGATTGATTATGTACTGCTTGCGATATTGCTGGCAGGTTTGATACGCGGTGCCTTCCGAGGCTTATCGGGGGAACTGTCCAGCGTGATTGGACTCGTTGTTACGGTCGCGGTGGCTTGGCATTTGTATCAGCCCGCAGGAGAGTACTTGTATGAAACAACGCAAATGACACCGATCCAGGCGGATACAATGGCGTTGGTGGTGATTATTGTCGGGGGACTCATACTGTTTTTCTTGCTGGCCTTGCTGCTGAAACATGTCATGGAGTTGACCTTCAAAGGTCCCCTTGAGCCGGTGGGCGGGGCGCTGGTCGGATTTGTGCGATATGCGGCAATCACAGCGGCCCTGTTGCTGTTGGTGGTGCAGTTTGCTCCCGAAACTGCACGTGATAAGTTGGAATCAGAATCCGTGTTGGCGGGTTGGACCTTGGATCGGCTGATCCCGTGGTACGAAGACATGATCGAGCGTTATCCAGACTTTCCGTCGCTGCCGTTCTCGGAGGGGATCTATACGCTTTCTGATAAGGATGAATAGGGGTGGCAGAATCCGACCATAAAGCGCAGATTGATCTCATCCGATCGCATAGCGATATTGTTGAAGTGATTAGCCGTTACGTGCCGTTGCAACGTAAAGGCAACCAATTCAAGGCACTCTGTCCCTTCCACAAGGAAAAGACCCCCTCTTTCAGCGTCGATCCCACCAAACAATATTTCTACTGCTTCGGTTGTCATGCCGGCGGCGATGTTTTCAATTTCGTCATGCAATATGAAAACGTGGGCTTTGTTGACGCTGCGCATATTTTGGCTGATCGCGCCGGATTGACGTATCAACCCGGTGCCGGTGGCGGCGACACCTCGGTCGATCGCTCTGAAAAGACCCAGCTATTTGAGGTACACGAGCAGTTGGCGGCTCTCTACGCGCGGACGTTGGAAAAGCACGAGTCAGCCGCCGGGGCGCGTTCGTACCTCGCGGAGCGGGAATTGCAAGCCGCAGCTGGTGATTTTCAAATTGGCTATGCACCACCACAGTCAGGCGCTTTGGCAGAGTGGGCGCGTCAGAAGAAAATTTCTTTGGATCTATTGGAGAAAGCAGGGGTCTTACTTCCCAGTGACCGGGGCGGTGATCCGTATGACCGATTCCGAGGTCGATTGATGTTTCCGATTCGCGACGAACAGGGGCGCGTGGTCGGATTTAGTGGCCGGATTCTAGATCAGTCGTCGCCTGCCAAGTACGTCAACAGTCCCGAAACCGTCTTGTTTAAAAAGAGTCGCATCCTGTATGGCTTGGATCGGGCTCGCAAGCCCATGGTGGATGAGCGACGGGCCATCGTCTGCGAGGGACAAATTGACGTGATTCGCTGTCACCTGGCGGGATTCACAGCGGCCGTGGCCCCGCAAGGGACCGCTCTGACAGAGTCACATGCCCGTTTGTTGAAGCGGTATGCGGATGAAGTGGTGCTTGTCTTTGATGCAGATACGGCAGGTCAGAATGCTGCGTTTCGCGGAGCCGAGGCGTTGTTGCGTGAGGGGTTGACGACCCGCATTGCGGTTTTGCCAGCAGGAGAAGATCCCGACACGCTCTTGCGGACGCAGGGCGCGGAGGCGTTTGGCTCCTACATCGATGATGCGATGTCGTTGGTCCGATATCACGCGCACGTGCAAGGAGAGCGCGGTGAACTACGGACAGAGGCGGGGCGATTACGATCGATTCGCGGACTGCTGGAACTGATTCTCCATGCCCCCGGCGCAGTCCAGCGCGAATCATTCTTGGCGGAAGCCGCCGACGCATATGCGGTGCCCGTTTCGGCTTTGCGCGAGGATATGAACAAGCTGATCCGGCCCACAGCGCGGCAAGCGGACGGTGAATCGGAGGCACTGCCGCCCGCGCGCAAGGCGAGGGCCCATCCACCAGATGAACAAGCCTTGGTGGAATTGATGGTGGCTCATCCCGAAGTCCTGGATCTGGTGAATCGTTTTGTGCCGCCGCAAGCCGTCACCGATGCAACCTGTCGGACATTGATTGGAATTTTGATGGCCCAGCCTGAACCGGACGAATCCGAACTGATGCGGGAACTCGCTGACAAAGATGAGGCCTGTCGCCAATTGGCCGCCCGCTTGCTGATGACCGCGCGACGAATTTCCAGTGAAGAAACGTCCTGCATTCACGCGGCTCAGGATATTATCTTGAAGCTGCGCATCCGGCTGATTGATCGCGAGATCAAAGATCATTTCAGCCAGGAAACGTCCGCATCCGCCGATCAGCGCCGTCTACTGAATAACGAGATCGCCCAGCTCACCATCGTCAAAAAGCGCATGCAGGAAGGCTGGGAAAAAGCCCTGCCCATCCTTGAGCTGGATCATTGAGGAAATCCTGGGAACGCCGAGCACCAGCTCGGCAGGTTCGTGTAGCAAAAAATCAAGACCCGTTCGCCGCGCGGCGGCAAACGGGTCTTGTCCCGCCTTTAGTCTTCCTGCTCCTTCATCGTGCCGGACAGGTAGGTTTCGTAGGCGGCTAAATCCAGCATGCCGTGTCCGCAGAGGTTGAAGAGAATCACTTTCTTCTCACCCGTTTCGCGGGCATGAACGGCTTCGTCGATCACTGCGCGAATGGCGTGCGCCGGTTCAGGCGCAGGCACCAGGCCCTCGGTTCGGGCAAACAGCACCGCCGCTTCAAAGATCTGCAACTGCGGATAGGCCTTTGCATCAATCAACCCCAGTTTGCGGGCGTGACTGACCATCGGAGACATGCCGTGATAGCGTAATCCTCCGGAGTGGATACTAGGCGGCATGAAGGTATGGCCGAGAGAATACATCATCAACAACGGAGTCGTCTCTGCCGTATCGCCAAAATCGTATTTGAGTTCGCCGGCTGTCAATGTTGGGCAGGACTCAGGTTCGACGGCGATTAGGCGTGTCGATTTGCCTTCGCGTAGATTGCGACCGATGAAGGGGAACGCCATACCGGCAAAATTGCTGCCCCCGCCAGCGCAGCCGATCACCACATCCGGCTCTTCGCCTGCCAATTCCATCTGCTTGATCGTTTCCTGACCAATCACGCTTTGGTGTAGGCAAACATGATTCAACACACTGCCCAAGGCATACTTTGTGTTGGGAGTTTTTACCGTATCTTCAATTGCCTCGCTGATCGCGATGCCAAGGGAGCCGGAGCAGTCTGGATCGTCCGCCAATACCTTGCGCCCAAAATCCGTTTCCAAGCTGGGGCTGGCATGTACGGTCGCCCCCCAAGTTTGCATCATCAGTTTGCGGTACGGCTTTTGGTTAAAGCTGACGCGGACCATGTAGACCACACATTCGATCCCAAACAACTGACAGGCCATCGCCAAGGAAGATCCCCATTGGCCCGCGCCCGTTTCCGTGGCCAAGCGTTTCACGCCCGCTTGCTTATTGTAATAAGCTTGCGGAACCGCCGAATTGGGTTTGTGGCTTCCCGCTGGGCTCACACCTTCGTACTTATAATAGATGTGTGCCGGTGTATTCAACGCGCGCTCCAATCGCACCGCGCGAATCAAGGGGGTGGGGCGCCAGAGGGCGTAGATTTCCCGGACTTCTTCGGGGACATCGATGTAGCGTTCCTGTGAAACTTCCTGCTCAATCAGATTGTCGGGAAAGATGGCCTGCATATCGCTCAGTGCCGCGGGTTCGCGAGTGCCGGGATGCAGCGGGGGGGGCATCGGTTCGGGAAAATCCGGAGCCAGGTTGTACCATTGCTTGGGAATTTCCTCGGCGGGCAAATTGAATTTCACGGGGGTACTCATCGCATTTCATCCTTTCGTGGGTTGATTGACGAGAAAAGGGCGTAGCACAAAATAAGGGACAAGACAATCTTGCAATTTCCGATGAGCCGCCCGTTTTCCATTGAATGGAAAATCGGCCCAAAAAACTTCCATTGAGTGGAAAAATCGACTAGATTTTTTCCATTGAATGGAAAACTCGCCGGAAAAGTTTCCATTGAGTGGAAAAACGCGTTTTTTTTCTTCCATTGAGTGGAAACTGACTCTCCCACATGATCCCTGAACCGTATTGATGCAAACACCCTTTCGACCTCTAGAATACGATTACCACAGCCATCGCCCGTTGCGGACGCTGATCCAGTGGGTGGGGCGGCCGTGGTGGTTTTACGTGAGCTTGGTGCTGGTGCTGCTGATCAAGCACTCGCCGGTGTGGGCGATTCCATTCCTGGTCGCGCAGGTGATTGATGTCTTGACGCAGCCGGAGGAGTTTCCGTTGCGTCTTATGGTGATGTATTTCGGCGCGGTATTTATTTTGATTCTGCAAAATGTGCCAATGCAGACGTTGATGATTTCGATGTTGAGCGGGGCGACGCGGGATTTGGAGCATACGTTGCGCACAGCCTTGGTGACGCGTATGCAGCATTTGTCGATTGCTTTTCATGATCGGATGGAGTCGGGACGGTTGCAGGCGAAGGTGCTGCGGGATGTGGAGCAAATTCAAAACTTCTGCATGTTCCTGTTCGAGGGCGGGGTGCTTGCCTTGTTCTCGTTCTTGTTCGCTGTGATTATCACCTCGTGGCGAGAGCCGCGTTTGTTGGGATTCTTCGTGGTGATGGTGCCGATCGTGGTGGGATTGCGGACTCTATTCCGGCGGCGGATGGCCGCACGGAATCGGGATTTCCGCTCCGAGGTGGAGCGGATGTCGGGCGATGTGGCGGAGATGATCAATATGATCCCGGTGGTGCGGGCGCATGGCTTGGAAGAATTCGAATCGCAGCGAATTTCGACTCAGTTTGGTGTGGTGAATCAGCGCGGTCGGCGATTGGATTTGATCAATGCGGTCTTTGGTGCGTCGGCGTTTGTTTCGTTTCAGCTGGCGATGATTATTGGCCTGGCGGTGATGAGTTGGTTTTGTTTGCAGGGCTGGATTACGGTGGGCGAAATTGTGCTGTATCAAAGCCTGTTCGGCATGATTGTGATGAGCATTTCGCAACTGCTGCATTTCTATCCGCAAATGGCGCGGGGCGTGGAGTCGATTCGATCGATTGGCGAAGTGCTGGAATGTCCAGACCTGGAAATGAACCAAGGCCGGATGGCGCTGGAGTCTTTGCAGGGACGAATTGATTTTGACCACGTCAGCTTTTCTTATCAGGCAGAAAAGGGAGCTGCGGTCGAGGAGTTCTCTTTGGCGGTGGCGCCGGGAGAGTGCATTGCGTTGGTGGGCCCCAGCGGGGCAGGTAAATCGACGATGATGCAGTTGGTGATCGGTTTTCGCCGTCCGCAATCGGGGCATATTTTGCTGGATGGGGTGGATATGCAGGAGATCGATATGCGGACGGCGCGCCGCTTTATTTCGGTTGTGCCTCAAGAAACTGTGTTGTTTTCCGGCACCATTCGGGAAAATATTGCCTATGGTCTGACAGGTGTTTCCGATGCGCTGCTGCGAGACGTGTTGGCGGCGGCGAATTTGACGGAATTGATTGCGAGTCTTCCTGAAGGAGTGGAGACCCGGATCGGCGAGGATGGGGCGTTGCTGTCGGGCGGTCAGCGTCAGCGGATTGCCATTGCTCGGGCCTTGATCCGGAATCCGCGGATTCTGGTTCTGGACGAGGCGACATCATCGCTGGACGTGGTCTCTGAGCGCAAGATCCAGGAGTCGATTGAGCGGGCGATTCGGGATCGGACCACGTTTATTGTGGCGCATCGGCTGTCAACGATCCGCCGGGCTGACCGCATTGTGGTGATGCAGGAGGGGCGGATTGCCGATGTGGGAACCTATCAAGAATTGATGGCACGCCCGGGGCTGTTCCGGGAAATGCTGGCGCTGCAGGATGTGATTCGGGACTAACACTCAATCCAATGCCTGTCTTGCCGAGCCGCAAGCCGAGGGCCGAATCGGGCCTCGACTAAAACTCAAACATCAGCGTCGCCATGAAGCCTTCCATGCGGGCATGGTCGAAGGTGTTTTTGTAGCGATAACCCAAGCTCTTGTACAAGTTGTGCGAAACATGGGTGATGCCGAGCTCGAAATTGATGTGTTCGCCATCATCATCTTCAAAGTCATAGAACATCCACGAGGCGCCTGCATACCAGCCCCACGGGCTGTCTTCGAATCCCCACGGGTACTCGGTCAAGGATTGAGAGATGCCGACGACGAATGCTGGGCCGAGTGCATTGGGTGTGCGGACGCGAGGTCCGTCGGGCAGTCGTTCTGTCATGACGACGGTACTGGATCGGAAGCCAAGTCCAGCATGAAAGATGTTCCAGTTCTTGCCAGCGAGTAATTCTGCGTCGCGGATGCTGAAATCCTGAACAACTCGGGGTTGATTGCTGCGCACGAAATCGTATTCGCCAAATAGGAAGAAGCCACGCACCCAATAGGTATCTGCTCGGTTTAGCACGATGGAGGGACCGAGCATGAGGGCGCGATCCGTGGGCCGCGGTTCCGCGTACCAGACTTTAACGCCGGCATCGAGATACCAGGTGTCGGCCTGAGCTCGTGACAGCAGGGTGACCACGCTAAGGATGGCAAGCAAGATGGTAGATGAGCGCATATCGTTCTCTCCTGATTAATACAATCGATTGGTCAAACTAAATCATCACAGATGTTCGTGTCGATTTCAACTGGAAACGCGCGATCAACAAGAGCGCGAACAGACTTGATTTGGTGCCCTGAATCACGGAGACTGCACACGTCCACAATCACTGTTTAATCAGGAGTCTGCCATGGCCCGTACGTTCATTTTATCAGTCCTATTTGTGTCTTGTTTAGCGATCCTTGAGGGGCGGTCGGAAACAACGGTTGAAACCATTATTGCCGGGATGAGCGAGCAGATGGCTGAAATCGAGTCGATCCATATTGAATCGATGATGCGCGTTGTGTTTGACGACGGCGAGAATGCCGAAGAAATGGAGCAAGCCTCCCGTTTCTTGTTCCGGCGGCCGGATCGCGTGTTTATTGACGCAGATTCCTTTGTCCTGTTTAACGACGCGGATGCCATCACCATGGCGTTTGCTCATTTTGGCTACGCGATTCAACAGCCGATTGTCGGGAGCCTGCAAGATGTCTTCTCGGGGGATGACGAGGTTTTCGGGACGATGATGTTTCCGGATATTGCGGCTTTGCTGAGTGCGGATCCAGCGGCCACTTTGCAGGAGGCGATTCAAGAGTTTGAGGTGACGGTGCTGCCAGAGGAGGAATATGCCGGTCGCCCTGCTTGGGTTGTCCATATTGAGCTGGGTGAAGTAGACGTGAGCATCCCCGATGGGGTTCGCGTATGGATTGATCAAGAAACGGGGTTGGTGGCTGGATTGCGAACGACTGTTGACCTGTCGGCGGAAGAGGGGTTCCCGATGATGTCGGACGTGCCGATGGGGTATGAGATTCATTATACGGTGCAAGTTCAGTCGCTGAATGAGCCCCTGGATGATGAACTGTTCGCATTTGATCTAGAGGGGTACACCATCGTGGGCAGCATGGAGGAGCTGATGGAGGCGTTCCAGGGTGGCTCGGGCGCTGCCCAGGACGGCGCGATCGCGGTCGGTGCGGAAGCGCCGGACTTTGAATTGGTCTTGATGGATGAATCAATCTTCCGATTGTCGGACCAGCGGGGGCGGGTCGTTGTGATTGATTTCTGGGCGACGTGGTGTCCGCCGTGTGTGCAGTCCTTGCCTTCGTTGCAAGCCATGTATGAAGAGCTGGGCGGAGAGGATGTGGAGTTTGTTGGGGTGAGTTTGGACCGACCGACGGCTCGTAATCAGGTGGAGGCGATGATGGACCGGTTCTCGCTGACCTATCCGATCGGTATCAATGCGGATGGCGCCATTGCAGCTGACTACGGCGCTGCCAGCATTCCGACCTTGGTGGTTGTTGATCGTGAGGGCATTGTCCGACACGTCAAGGTGGGCTTTTCGGAGCCGGCGATGGAACATGTGGCTGAAGTGATTCGCGAATGGGTAGGCGAGGAGGAGTAACGTTTCTGCCTGCAATCTTGTATCCGTTTACTGCGATTTGGTTGTCGGGTGACATGCCATGCTGACATCCCTGCGAGTTAAAAATCTGGCCTTGGTGGAAGACCTGCGTGTCGAGTTCGGGGCCGGACTCAACATGATTACCGGTGAGACCGGGGCGGGTAAGTCGATTTTGATCGGAGCCCTGGGCATGGTGCTGGGTGAGCGCGCGGACAAGTCTTTGATTCGGGCGGGCCAAACGAGTTGTGTGGCCGAAGCAATGTTCGACGTTGATGATCCTGCCATTGTTGATGATCTTCTCGACGCGCTGGGACTGGATCCTCTAGTGGACGGGCAATTGATTGTCCGTCGGGTGATGAAGCAAGCGGGGGCCACACAGCAGTTCATTAATGATCAAGCCGTTAGCTTGCAGGCGGTCAAGCAGATCGGTGAACGGTTGGTTGATATTCATGGGCCGTACGATCATCAGTCGTTACTATCGCCGGAGGCGCAGCGCGATTTGCTGGATGCCTTTGGCTCGCTATCCGAGTTGCGCAAGTCCTATGCAGAAGAATATCAGCAACTCCGTGCCTTGGAAGCAAGGCGAGAGGAGATCGGCTTGCCTGACGGCGATGTCTCCGAACAAATGGACCTGCTTTCCTTTAAAGTGAAGGAGTTGGAAGAGGCCCATTTGTCTGTCACGGAGGAAGAGGAGGTGGCGCAGGAGCATGCCGTGTTTGGCCACGCGCAACGGATTGTGGAGCTGGCAAGTGGTGTGGCGCTGGCGTTGAGCGAAGGTGAGACTTCCGCCATGGATTTGGTCGGGGGTGCCTTGCGGCAATTGGATGAATTGAGTCGATTGCTGCCCGAGGCGGAGGATTGGCAATCGGAATTGGATGATGCCGCCACTCGAATTCGGGAAATTACCGCATCATTAGCTAGCCGTGTTGATGGGCTCGATGCGGATCCTAGTCGGTTGGAATGGTTGGATCAACGGCTGACGACATATCAAAAGCTGAAGCGCAAATATGGTCCGACCGTGGCCGATTGCCTGGAGCAGCTGGAACGTGCCCAGCAACGCTTGCAAGATCTCCAATCGCGGGATGAACGTCTAGCGGAATTGGAGAAGCAGCAGCAAGTGATTTTGAAGCGGTTGGAAGAGCGTGGCATGACGCTTCACGCCGCTCGCCGAAAGGCCGCGACAAAACTGGCCAAGGCGATTACGGCAGAATTGAAAGCGTTGGGATTCGAGCAAGGCCAATTTGGTGTGGAGGTGACGCTTCCAGGTAATCGGGTGCCGGGACCCGCAGGTTTGGATGCCGTGGAATTTGCGTTCGAGCCGAATCTGGGAGAGGGCATGAGGCCATTGCGCCAAATCGCCTCGAGCGGCGAAATTTCCCGGGTTATGTTAGCGACAAAAGCGATTTTGGCGCGGCATGACCGAGTGCCGGTCTTGGTGTTTGACGAAATCGACGCGAATATCGGTGGTGAGACGGGCGGTGCGGTCGGGCGCAAGCTGGCCAATGTCGCGGCGCATCATCAAATCCTTTGCATCACGCATTTGCCTCAAGTGGCCATGTACGGATCACATCACTACGCGGTCCGCAAGGAAGTGATTCAGGAACGCACTCGGACCACGGTGGTATCGTTGACGGGTGAAGACCGGGTGGAGGAGATGGCTCGGATGCTGGGGGGACGCGGTATGACTGCCACCACATTGGCGCATGCTCGCGACATGTTGGAGAAGGCGACCTCATGAGCGGTTGGCGAGCAGGCGGTCTGCTGTTGCTCCTGCTGATGTCGATCGGTTGTGGCCGGGATCAAGTGCCACCGCGTCGCCCCGTTGATGAGCATCGTATTGTGGTGTTGGAGCCCGTCCTTCAAGATGCCGAGGCGCGGGCGTGGGCAGAGCTGCTTCGTTCAAAGTGGCCGAGGGCCGAGTTTGCGGCGTTGGGCAGTTGGCAATCTGTCCTGGAGAACGCGTTGCAGCAGGGGCATCTGGTTGTGGCTCCTGATAGCGCTCGCTTGCCGGTGGAGTCATGGGACTGGTTGGATGCCTTTCTGACAGCTGGCGGACACATGCTGTTTCTGGGTGCAGATCCGTTTGGGGATCCCGTCATTCGCTACACTGCTGAGATGATTTCTTGGTCCAGCTACTTGCAGCGCTTGGCGGCCACGGCCAAACACATTGAGGGATTTTCTGCGATCCAGTTGTGGAGTCATGAACAAAGCAGCGGAGCAAGCCGGAGTCGGGTTCGGGCTGCACATGGATTGCCGTGGCAAGGCGTGGAAGTAGAGACGGTCGGACTCTATGAATGGGATCGGATGACGCTCCCTGAGCCTGTGGATGGCTTGGCTGACATAGATGTAGGAGCGATTACATTTTTTGTTCGAGGGAGCGAAACAACCAGTCGGTTGGTGCTTCGGGCTCGGCAGCGGAATGGGGTGGAATGGTTGTCTGTCGTCCCTGCAACAGAGGAATGGCAACAGGTCACTCTTTTTGATGATGACTGGCATCGGGTTGATCGCCCGTCGGAAGACAATCTTCAGACAACGCAGATTGATTATTCCCAGATCCACGATTTTTCAGTCGGACTCGATATCCGTTGGGCACCACAGTCGCTGGGGCCGCATAAGTATGGGATGAGTGACATTCGATTTGTTCCGCAGTCTGCACTGATTGCGTTGCCTCTGCCATCGCCGGTGCCGTTCATTCGCGATCCGGCGCGGCGGGCCGTTGCCGATGTTGGAGACGTTCGGTCCACACGTACAGCGGGACGTTGGCGGGTTCGAGGGGCAACGACGGGTTTGGTCTGGCAGAATGCGTCTGGGCAAACGTCAACATCTGCAAGCCGTTGGATATCGCTGTTCGAGGGAGGCGATCGCGGGGAATCGGCGAGCGGTTCCGTCGGGGGGATCTATCTGGCGCAAGGAGAAAGAGATCGTCGTGAACACTGGGGCTGGGTTGGGCTCGACTTGCAGCGGCGCACGCGAACGGCCATTCGCGGCATGTTGAATGAAGCGGCGTTTGTGTTTCAGCGCGGACATGTTTTACTCCAGGCCACAACCAGTCAGCATTGGTATGAGCCGGGAGAATCCTTTGATCTGACTGTTCAAGCTGTAGCCATTCAGCCTGATGCTGTGAACGTGCGTATATCGGCAGAATTGGTGGATGGGGCGGGTCAAATTATTCGCCGCGTCGTCTCTTCGCCATTGGATGGAAGGGAGTCCGAACTGACGTTGAGCCTTGGCATCGTGCCTCGCGTCGAGGAGGGCGTGGACGATTACTGGATCGAATTTGGTTTAGAGGAGATTGGTGGAGCTTCGCGCCGTTTTGATCGTGTTCGCCGCCCGGTCAAAGTGAACGGAGTTCGCCCTGCGCCACAAACGGAAGAACGGGTGCGGACGATCGCGGGTCGATTAGTATCCGGCCGTATTCCTCTTTTTCTCATTGGTGCGGACTATGATCCTGGTTTGTCGCGGGTTCCGAATGCGGACTGGTTGAACCAAGACGTATTCCCCGCTGCGCAAATTGATGCTGATTTTGCTCAGCTGCGAGCTGCGGGTGTGAATGCAATCACCATTCCCTACGCGGACCCGCAGCAAGCCCGGCAAGTTCGATACGTCTTGGATGCCGCTCGGCGGGAATCGCTTTGGGTTAATCTGCAACTGCCTCATGCATGGATGTGGTCACGGCAATCGGGCGGGATCGCTCCGTATTTAGATGCGATCGGGTTCATGGACGATCGGAATGTCATTTCACTGGACATCACGCCGCCCGAACGATTTGGAGCCAGCGATACAATGTCCAGCGACTGGCAAGAGAGCTTACATCGGGCGTGGACAGATTGGCTGGAGGGGCAGGCGGGGGGATGGGAGTTGGCACGGCAGCGCTGGGGCGAGGATTTGCGGTTTGGCGATTCCGATGCTGGGTTCCCGACTGCCGCAGACTTGGCGAGTGTGCCGGATGATGCGGATGTCTGGCCTTTTCTGCATCGCTTTGTTGCCGATTGGTGGAGTCGGGAATTGGGGCGGGCTGCCCAACAAATTCGGTACGCGGGTTACGCTGCTTTGCTGACAGCTCGCTGGGATGCGCGTCAGGCAGATTTGCGCCAGATTCAGGTAAATCAAATTCCTTTTCTTGTCGATGCGGGCAGCGTTCATTTGGATTTCTTGACCGTTGTTCCGGGGCGATTGGTGGCAGAAGATCAGGACCTCGGGGGGGAGGCATTTAAGGCTGTGTATGCTCGTGGTGTGATGCACGGTAAACCGATTGTCTGGGGGCCTTTGCAAGCTCCGGTGGGGAGTCGGCCTCGGGTCATTGACTATCGCCTGCAAGAAAGTATGGTTTCGACTTTTTATCGCTTGGCTATGCAGACCCAAACATCAGGTGGTTGGCTGGGACAGTATCGTCCCATTGCTCGCCAGCCTTGGGATGTGGATGAGGGAATCATCGACGCATTGGGGCGTAGGCGCCTTGCGACGCGTGCCTTGCGCCTGACGGTTAATCAATTGCGAGGATATCGGATGCGGCCGCTGCAATGGGCGGGCCGTGAATTACAACCCTCGGCGGGTCCTTCCGCGTGGGCCGAATTACAGGCGGATTGGAGTCATGTGTATGCAGAGGAGGCTGCAGGCCGTCGGGTCGCAGAAATCCGGCCAAATTCCTTCGGGGTGTCATCGATGGATGCCGTTCCTGTGCGGCTGGCGAATCTATCAGCGGCTCCATTCCTGCACCTGCACGCCGAGTGGGGATCTATGCGAATCGATGGTCAGGAAGCGACACACGTTTTGTCCGATGGCGTCATTTGGATGGCGCCCCAGCAGGTGTTGCGGGCTGAGTGGATCAATCGCGGTCCCGCTCGTTGGTCCACTTCTCGCCACCAACAAGAAGGAACCGTTTGGTTGGCTGTCCAGCGTCAGGGGCATTCAACTCAATACCTCGATGTGCGTGCGGCGGCACCCGGTGAGCGAATTCTGATTGAGTGGAGTCCGGTTGCTCCTGGGACTTATACACTGCGGGGCATCTGGTGGGAACGTGGTGAGTTTGGTCCTCCCTTGACGATACACGTTGAGGAGAGCATGTTGGATGGGGAGAGAGTGAATTCCAATTATGGATAACAAGCAGAGCCCAATCTGGGCGGAGGTGGAATGATGAAGAAGTACGGAATATGGATACTTACAGGTGTAAGCGCGGTACTGCTCAGTGGGGTGGCGGTTGGGCGAGAGTTTGCGGATCGTGCGCCGCGTGTGGATCGCGAGCAGTTGGAGGCGGTTGCGGCGGAAGTCAAAGAGACACAGGAACAACAGAAACCGGCGACTTTGGATGAGCGCATGGATGTTGTTGAGGATCTTGTTGCGCGTTTGTACAGGATCACCGACCCATTCGATCATCGCGACGAGATGCGCTTGGAACGACGTGTCCGCGATCTCGAAGATCAAGTAGAGCGTTTGGAGCGTGAGATCCGCCGCCTGGAGACGCAGGTGAGACGGTAATGATAAATAAACGAGCAACGCGGGCGTGATCTCACTTACTCTTACACGGACTCGTGCACGCATATCCGGGAGAGACAAAAGGTTGCCCGCAGAAAAATATAACCTCAGTTAGCCCGGATCGCAGCCTGTGGTGCTGACCTTACCTCTTTTGGTCATTTCGACCGGAGTCCCGAACACGCCGTCAGGCGAGGATCGGGACGGAGTGGAGAAATCTGAGTTGTTGCACGCGCCATAGATGTCTCGACTTCGCTTCCTACTTCGCCGAAGCGGCTACGTAGGACAAGTCGCTACGCTCCTAAAGAACCATCGCTGACCAGCCAGATCGAGATGTCTCGACTTCGCTTCGCTACGCTCGACATGACAACGGGTTGCGCTATTTCGGTTCTTGCCCGCGAGCCAATTAGCGCTGCGCCGATCAGGACCCTCGACATGACAACACGTAACGTTATTGGTTACTAGTCCCAACGGACGCGGCTAGATTTTAACTTCAAAAGTTTGAGGGTAAATTAATCACCAGACCTTCGCCCCCGCGAACAAAAAAAGCCCCGGCCAGAAGGCCGGGGCTTTCATCATTGATCCAAGAATCAACTTAGAACGTGTAGGAAATACCGAAGGTCCCCACAAACTCTACGTCATATGCTTCATCCGTTAGCACGTCATCATCAATTTGACCATAATAGGTCAAGCTCGCATTGAAGATGCCGTAAGAGAGGGAGGCCGAAAGGGTGTAATCATGAAAGCCGCTTTCGCCATCATCTACATACATATGGGCAACAGCCGCGCTGAGTCCGAGATCCAACCCTTCGATTAGCTCCATTTCATAAGCCACTCCCGCTTGAGTGTACAGGTAATCAGCTCCATCAATCCCGTAATAGAGGCCGAGGAATGGATAGAAACCGGCTAGATCGTAACCTAGCGTTAGTTCGATTTCACGATCTGCATCACGCATTTCTGTGATGAACTCTGTGTACCCAATGGAAATGTCCAATGCGTCGATCGGCAGGGCATAGGAGAGGACAAAGTCTACCTCAGAAAAATTACCTGAACTAAACTCGCCATCCATATCTTCAATGTCGATGTTACCCCAAACGCCAAATGAAAGACCTGCGAGAGGGCCTTCAACAATGTCGAGATCCAAGTACGGTTGAAAGACAAACCCGTCATTGATTGTTTCGCCGAGATAAACATAGGCCGTTGCCAAATCGGCGCCCACTGTAACTTCGGCAGCATCAACCGCAGCCGGACCAACCAGCAACATTCCAGCCATCAGGCCAGATCCAATTACTTTACTCGCTTTATTCATACTTTACTTTCCTCCTGCGTTTACGATGGAGTTATGCCCGTCACAACTCAATCGTGATCGCTATTTAATCCAATTTTAACTGGGGTTCAACCGTAATCTTTCATTTTTGTAAGTGCCGGGCACCGTACCGGCGGCCGTTGCATCAATCCCCCAGAATTTGATGCGCGGGCCGGACCCCGGTACAGCAACCCGGATAGTTGTCTGAATTAACCGCCGATCGCGTCTTTGCCTTTCTCTCCTGTACGAATGCGGATGCAGTCGGGCAGGTCGAGAATGAAGATCTTGCCATCGCCGATTTTGCCAGTGCGCGCCCCTTTGACGATCGCGTCCACTGTGCTATCCACGAACTCGTCATTGACGGCGATTTCCAGCCGAATCTTCTTCAGCAAGTTCACCTCGATGTCAGAACCGCGGTAGCTTTCGTGATACCCCTTCTGCTGACCGCAGCCGAGGGCGTTCATCACGGAGAGGCGGTAGACCTCTTTCTCATAGAGCGACTGCTTCACTGCATTGAGGCGCTCGGGTTGGATATATGCCACTATTAATTTCATTCTTTATTCTCCTCTGGTTAAGTGTGACCCGTGTTTCGATCACTGCGTGGTGTAGATCGAGAAGCCTGTATAAGCTTCCATGCCATGCTCGCCGATGTCCAGCCCCGAAAGCTCTTCTTCTTCGCTGACACGGATTCCCAGAGTGGCTTTAGCGATACCAAATAGGACCATAGCGCCAATAAAGGCAACTACGCCATAGGCGACCACGCCGATCAGCTGGGTGACAAATGAGAAGTCTTCACCGCCGAAGATGCCGACGGCCAAGGTGCCCCAGATTCCGCAGACCAAGTGGACGGAAATCGCGCCGACCGGGTCATCCAGCTTGGCGCGGTCCAGGCCAATGACTGAGAAGAAGACAATCACGCCAGCAATCAAGCCGATGATGATCGAGCTGGAAACGCTGACCACATCTGCGCCAGCCGTAATGCCTACCAGACCCGCCAACGCGCCGTTCAAGGCCATCGTCAAGTCAGGCTTCTTCTGGACGATCCAGGAGACGGCCATTGCGCCCATGATGCCAGCCGCTGCTGCTAAGGAGGTGGTGACAAATACAAAGGAAACGCCTTCGGGATCCGCCGAGAGAACCGAACCGCCATTGAATCCGAACCAACCGAACCACAGCAGGAATACGCCGATGGTGGCCAATGGCATATTGTGTCCCATGATCGGCTTGCTGGATCCGTTCACATACTTGCCAAGACGTGGGCCGAGCAGGATCACGCCCGCCAAGGCACCCCAACCGCCCACTGAGTGGACCAGCGTGGAACCGGCGAAGTCATGAAAGCCGCGCTCATAAAGCCAGCCTTCGCCCCACTGCCAGCTGCCCAGCCACGGATAGATGAAGGCAACATAGAAAGTGATGACGAGCAGGAAGCTGCCCAGTTTGATGCGCTCCGCCACGGCGCCCGAAATAATCGTGGCCGCTGTGGCAGCAAACATGGCCTGGAAGATGAAGTCCGTCCACTCTGTGAACGCATTCACTCCGCTGTCGACCACGATGCCATCGGCCAACCCGCCAATTCCGAATCCGGCAAAGCCAAAGAATCCGGCAATCGAAAAGTCGCCCGGGTACATGAGGTTAAAGCCCACCAGCGCATAGGTCAAAAGACCAATGGCGACGATGGCTGTGTTCTTGAACAAGATGTTCACAGTGTTTTTGGCGCGCGTCATGCCAGCTTCGAGCGAGGCGAAGCCAAGGTGCATGATAAACACCAGAATCGTTGCTACCAGCATCCATGTGTTGCTCGCCCAGAACATAGCGTCCATCGCGGAAACATCCGCCAACTCTTCAGCCAAGCCTGCAACCGGCAGACCGACCAACGAGAGGACAAACAACAGCATGACCGCTGAAAAAACGGATTTGCTCATTAGATATTCTCCTTCTTACGTTGATTTCACAGTGCGATGCACACCATGTGCAAAGCGATGCCACCAAACAAGCATCATTCGTGCCAAGCGGCGGCTCATAATTTATATTTTAGCGCAATCTATTCTTTATGATGGTGATACAACAAATGATAAAGAAATACATAATGGTTATTAACAGAATCAAAGAGAACAAAAACGTATTTATGATAAATGTCTTTTACATAATTGTATAAAATATTGGATTGGTTTCCGTTCTTGTTATCTTTTGGGTTGGTTTGCGGCTTGTGCGCGATTGGTAAAGTGTTTATGGGCACATTGTTGCTGGCGGGCGTGTTTCTCACCTCCTTGTATGCACCGCCTACGATCAATGTATCCGCCTTTTTCCCCGGGGCAGATGCCCAGACCGTGGCTGATACCATGTGCATAAACCTTTCGGTGTAAACCTTATGGGTAGGGCGGGCGGTCCCTCGCCCGCCGCGGCTCGCTCGGTGAGCCGTAAAGGTCATTATGAGAATTGCCGCTTTAGGCTTGTTCTTATTTTCGGGCTTCGATTAGAGTCGACCGGAGAAAGGACAGCATTGCTATGACCAAAGCGCCACCGCCATTTACGTATCAGAAGATGTTCCCGCTCGGCGAGGATCGGACGGAATACCGCTTGCTCACCAACGAATGGGTCGAAACGGCCGAGTTCGAAGGCCAAACGATCGTCAAGGTCGTGCCAGAAGCCTTGACCTACCTGGCGGAGACCGCCATGCGCGAGATCTCCTTCAAGTTGCGCACCGAGCATTTGGAAAAAGTGGCGGCGATTCTCGACGATCCGGAAGCTACCGAAAACGACCGCACCATTGCGCTGACCATGTTACGCAATGCCGAAGTGTCGGCCCATGGGGTCCTGCCATTTTGTCAGGACACAGGCACAGCGATTGTCTTTGGCAAGCGTGGCCAGCGAGTCTGGACCGGTGGCGGTGACGAGGCAGCCTTGTCTCGCGGTGTCTACAATACCTTCACCAAAGATAACCTGCGCTACTCGCAGACGGCTCCCCTGACCATGTATGACGAGGTCAACACCGGCACCAATCTGCCTGCCCAAATTGATCTGCTGGCGACAGATGGCGATACCTATGAGTTTCTCTTCATCGCCAAAGGCGGCGGATCGGCCAACAAGAGTTTCTTGTTTCAAGAAACCAAAGCGCTGCTGAATCCGGCCAGCCTCGAAAAATTCTGCATCGAAAAAATGGGCAGCTTGGGCACCGCCGCTTGTCCGCCTTATCACATTGCCATTGTCATCGGAGGCACGTCCGCAGAAGCGACGATGAAGACTGTGAAACTGGCCTCCACCAAGTACTATGACGAGCTACCCACCAGCGGCAACGAACATGGCCGGGCCTTTCGAGATGTTGAGTTGGAAGAAAAGCTCCTCCAATACACTCGCAAGATGGGCTATGGCGCGCAGTTTGGAGGAAAGTACTTTGCCCTCGACGTGCGTGTCATCCGTCTGCCGCGCCATGGCGCCTCCTGTCCCGTTGGCATCGGCGTGTCCTGCTCTGCCGATCGCAACGTCAAAGCCCGTATCGACAAAGACGGCATTTGGCTGGAGAAATTAGAGGACAATCCGGGGCGCTTTATCCCTGCCGGTATTGTCGAGAACAAGCCCGAGCAGGTTGTCAAAATTGACCTCAACCGACCGATGCCGGAGATTCTCGCCGAATTAAGTAAGTATCCCGTCACCACAGCCCTTTCGCTCACTGGCACCATCGTGGTCGCTCGCGACATTGCCCATGCCAAATTGCAGGAACGCATTGATCGTGGCGAAGGCTTGCCAGACTACATCAAGAATCATCCGGTCTATTATGCGGGTCCGGCAAAGACGCCCGCCGGAAAGCCATCCGGGTCATTTGGTCCGACCACAGCGGGGCGGATGGATTCCTACGTCGCCTCGTTCCAAGCCGCGGGCGGGTCAATGATCATGCTGGCCAAAGGCAATCGGTCACAACAAGTCACCGATGCCTGCCAGAAGTACGGCGGCTTTTATCTCGGATCGATTGGTGGCCCGGCCGCCTTGTTGGCAGAACACAACATTAAAAAGGTCGAATTGTTGGAATATCCCGAGCTGGGCATGGAAGCAATTTGGAAAATCGAAGTCAAAGACTTCCCCGCCTACATCCTTGTTGATGACAAAGGCAACGACTTCTTTGCCGGCATCCGCGAAACCTGCAACAAATGCGCCGTTGAAGCCTACGAATCCGCCAAGCAGCAGGGGTGAGCGACTCAGACTATCCAACACCCCCGAGACCACCGATCGCCAGCTCGGTAAATAAAGAGCCAGGGAAAGAGAATTGAAAAGACGTCAGCTGAATAGTATCCTTGCCATATGAACACAAATTGGATGCATTGCTCGGCTGTTGAGAGTGTGCCTGGGAATTGTTCACGAAATCATTCGGCAGACAATCTGGCGCCCCCGGCAGGATTCGAACCTGCGACCGTCGGATTAGAAATCCGATGCTCTATCCAGCTGAGCTACGGGAGCATCTGTTGCATTTAGCATGCCTGCTTTTCAGGGATCAATGCCGTTGCCAGAAATTATACCTCGACACTATAGATAGCGATAGGGTTTTATGCACGGCAAGCAAAATGAACAACTCTGCTGGCTTACATTCCTCTCCTGATGCTACCGCGCCTTTCCGGACGCGTCGGTTTCGTTTGAAAGAAACGATCTGGCTGATGACTCTACTGGTTTGTGCTGCAATCGTATACTTTTCACCGCTGAAGGGGATCTTGACGCAAGCCCGCGAGGTCCACGAATTTTTGGAAGCACAAGGTTCGAAGGCTATACTGGCGTTTGTAGTCGGCGCCTCGGTGATTACGGCAATGGGATTCCCGCGCATGTTGATTTATCCGGTGGGCGGGCTGGCCTTCGGTTTTTTCTGGGGACTGACTTGGAGTGTGGTTGCGTTGTTGTTCGGCGGTTACATTCCGTTTTGCTATGCGCGTTGGGGAGGCCGCGGCTGGATTCTTCGGCGCTGGCCCAAAATGGGACGAGTGGCTGATTATTTCCACGAGCGCAGTTATCGCACCGTCATCCTGATGCGGATCTTGCCAATGCCTGGATTTTTGACGAATTCGCTTCTGGGGATCACGCGCATTAAACATCGCTCGTACTTGTTGGGAACGTTGCTGGGATCGATTCCCCCGGGAATTCCTGCTGCGTTGCTGGGAGGCAGTGTGGTGGAAGAAAATCCAACGACTCAGTTTGTGTATGTCTTCGGATCCGTTATATTATTCGTAATCCTTTGGTTTGTAATTCCGTTTTGCCTGCGCAAGCATCCCAGCTTGGCACAATTTAAGACGGCGCTGCAGGAAGAGCCATCGGGTATGGAGGAGTGATTGATGCAATTTTTTTCTTATTTGATTGTGGTTGGTGTCATTCTGGGACTTTGTTTTCTGGGTATGGCGGTGGGACTGATCTTTCGCAATAAGACGTTTCGTTCGTGTGGCAGCGCCGCTCGTGATATGGATGGCGAGCCGATCGGCTGTGCCGCTTGTGGCGGGCAGGGCGGAGATGCGTGTCGGCGAAAAAAGGAAGCGTGATTATGGTAGCGTGTCGCCCTGTGCGTGATGGCACAGGTTTCTATTCCGACTCAATCACGGCGCTATTTTGAGTCTCAAAAAAGTCTTCTATTTCTGCAATCCGACTCAGGCGCAATGCCTGTAGCGCAATTTTTCGCGCTTCCTCGACATGAGTTTTCATGATGATTTTTTGCAGCGCAGGAATGTGGCGAGCGTCAACACTGAAGGTTCGCAATCCGCATCCCAATAGGAAAATGATCATGTTTGGATCCGTGGCGGCATCGCCACAGACGGATACATCAATACCCGCGCGCACGGCTGCATCAATGGCGCGATGCAGAGCTCTAAGCACGGCGGGATGATAAGGGACGTAGAGATCGGATATTTGTTCGTTGGTTCGATCGACTGCCAGTAGGTACTGAATAAGATCATTGGTTCCAATGCTGATGAAGTCTGCCTCTTGGGCCAATTCATCAATCATTTCTATGGCGGATGGCAGCTCAACCATCAAGCCGAGTTGGGGGCGCGAGTTATGCGGAGTTCCTTCCCTTTCTAGTTGACGGATGCAGTCGTGGACAACCTCCTTGGCATGCATGAAGTCGTCCAGTGAGGAGACAAGCGGGAACATGATCCGAATGGATTGAGCGGTGCCCGCTCGCAGCATGGCGCGCAGCTGTTGGGAGAAGATGTGCCGATTGCGCAGCGAAAAGCGAATCGCCCGCAAACCGAGAAACGGGTTGGCCTCGTTATGGATCTGGACATAGGACAATGATTTGTCGCCGCCAATATCCAGCGTTCGCAAGGTGATGGTGCGGCCACTCATGCGATCGACGATCTTTTCATAGATGCGGGTCTGCTCTTCTTCGGAGGGGAAGTTATCGCGGACAATGAAAGGGAATTCGCTGCGATATAGGCCGATGCCTTCCGCTTTTAACCGGATGGCATGAGCCAGATCGCTGAGCAGATTGATGTTGGCCAATAGCCGGACGCGGACACCATCAGCCGACCGAGTTTCTGGCGCGACTTGGGGCTCGAGTTTGGCAATCCGCCGCTGCTCTTCGATCAAGCGCACATACGAGTCGCGAACTTCCTCGTCGGCATTGATAAACAGCGTTCCTTGTAGCGCATCCAAGACAAGAAATTGGTCGTCTTGTAATAAGGCTAGATCAGATTGATCGATGATCAATGTCGGTAGGCGTAAGGAGCGGGCCAGGATGGAAACATGGGATGTCTCGCTGCCAGTGGAGAGGATGAGTCCGGCCGCGCGCTGAGCGGCCAGTTTTAGCAAGGCAGATGGGAGCAGTTCTTCTGCAACAATGATCCGACCTTCATAGTCGGCCATATCCGGATTATGCGACATCAGGTTGAGCAGCAGGCGATGCCCGAGATCTTTCAGGTCTAGTACTTTTTCCTGCAAGCGAGGATTGCTGCTGGAGCCGAATAGATTGAGGTATTTGTGTATGATATTGGAGACGGCTTTCGGAGGGGCAATGCCTTGCTCAATCAATCGCTCAATAGCACCGGAAAACTCGGCATCTTTCAGAATTAAGAGATGCGCACTGAAAATCAAAGAAGCCACATCGGACAGTTCCTCTTCCATGTCCTTTTGCAGGCCGACCAATTGTTCTTCGGTCTCTTTTAAGGCGCGGTGAAAATCTTCTAGAGTGCGTGGTGTGGGATCTTCTTCAAACGAGCGCAATGCTTCTTCATCAATGCTGCCAATGACTGCAGCCTGACCCATGGAAAGCCCTTCGGAGAGGGCCTTCCCTCGCATGAATCGGGGTAGCGAAGCTTGTGGGGAAGGGGCTTCTTTCTCCGGCTCATGGATGGTCATCAATAAATTGGCATTTTCAATCGTTGTGGCCAGCTGGCCGGCAATGGCGCGCAATGCCTTGGCATCATTTTCGTCGAAATAATTAGGCTCAGGATCCTGAGTAACAAGCACTCCAACACGGACAAGGCCTCGCAAAATAGGTACGGCCAAAAACGCCTCATATCGTTCTTCTTGAATGTCAGGAATGTACTTGAAACTGGGATTAGCTGATCCGCGCCCTTCGCAAATCGATCGCAACTCTTTCAGGGCTAGACCTGTGATGCCTTCTCCAAGCTGCAGTCGCACGTGTCCCACCGCCTGGTGTCCCAGACCTTGTGTGGCCCGCAGAACCAACTCCTGCGAGGATTCATCAAATAAATAGATCGAGCAAACCGCCGCTTTCATGTGCCAGGCGATGATGCTGGTGGCCGTATCCAGGAAATCCTCAAGACTGCTGCTGCGTTCGAACAGGCCGGCCAATTCGGCAATATCACAGATTAAATCAACATTGTCTTTGTTACGCATACGATCACTACTCGTTGTCCCGCCAGCAGCACCTGCTAGATAGGTCCCAAGGTCCGCAAGACTGCGGTGACTATAGCATCACGGCGCTCATTGAAAAGGTAAATTCCCGGACCGAACCGATGCTGCGCGTTGCTAGTCGTCATGGCTCTCTGAGAAATTCCATTTCCGTGCGGGTGAGTCCTGCAGCCATTCTCGTGATATCCTCTGTTACTTTCGCACGGCTCAGCGAGTCGCTTCGCCCTGCCATTTTGCATGTGAAAATAATCCATCGATCGGTAGGGCTCACCCTCTGGGTGAGCCGACGCGTTTAAAATGAGGCTGAAGAGTGCGTCTTCGCGGAAGCTTGTCAACAAGATGGCTATCCCCTATATAAGCCCTAGGCACAAATCAGTTATGCCGTAAAAAGGAGTCAAAATGGATACAGAACAGATTGTCGGAATGATCACTGAATATGCAACGCGCTATGGGATTCGCCTGCTAGGCGCTATACTTATTTTTATCGTCGGACGCTGGGTTGCGACCTTGATCCGTAAGGTGGTTGAGGGGACCATGGGCAAAAGCCAAGTGGATGCGACCTTGGTCAAGTTTACTGGGAATCTTGTATACGGCATCCTGATGGTTGTCGTCATCCTCGCGGTATTAAGTCAAATTGGTATCCAAACACATTCATTCATTGCCATCATTGGTGCCGCTGGCCTTGCCATTGGTTTTGCGCTTCAAGGTTCGTTAGCCAATTTTGCCGCAGGTGTCATGCTGATTGTCTTCCGCCCGTTTAAGGTGGGGGATTTCGTGCAAGCTGCTGGTGAGGGGGGCATTGTTGAGGAGATTTCATTGTTCACCACGCAGATGCGCACTCCGGACAACAAGACCATCATTATTCCCAACGCAGGCATTACAGGTGGCAATATTACGAACTTCTCCGCCAAGGAGACGAGGCGTGTGGATCTGTTGATTGGGGTCAGCTACAATGACGATTTGAAGAAAGTCAAAGAGGTCCTGGCGGATATCCTTGAGAAGGATGAACGTATTCTGCGGGATCCGGCATGGACGATTGGTGTGGTGGCACTGGCCGATAGCAGTATCGATTTTGCTGTTCGTCCGTGGGTGAAAGCTGCGGATTATTGGGGAGTCTACTTCGATACCTTGCAAGCGGTGAAAGAGCGATTTGATGCAGAAGGCATCTCTATCCCATTCCCGCAACGCGATATCCACGTTTACCGTGATGCGTCCAGTTTGGCTGCCTCCGCCTGAGCCAAAGCTCGGGTGACGGTATAACCTAGGCAAATATACAATCCAGCAGCGATGGCCAGGGTGGCGACGGCAAGAACCCATCCTGGCCATTGCCATGCGGATTGGCTCTGCCAGTGAGTCAATCCGCGTAGCGCGAAAACCAGCAGCGGGAAGTAAAGAATGTGCATCCCGTAGAAGCCGAGCACCCGCATGGATTTATGAGTCAATTAGGACTCCCAAAACGCCTTCAATTTGACTAATCCTTCGCGAATACGATCCACGTCGATGCCAGAATAGGCGAAGCGGATAAAGACGCGATCCTCTCCGGGGAGGGGCTTGCCAAAGTGACTTCGCGAGCAAAAGGAAACGCCCGTTTCACGCAACGCTTCCAGCCGCAAATCGCCTTGGGACTTGTATTGTTTCCGTTCGAATACGCCGGTCACATCGGCAAATAGATAGAATGTGACATTGGCCTTGTAGACGGAGACACCATCGATGTCATTCAGCAGATCGACCAGGACATCGCGACGTTCTTGCAAGGTTGCTATGAGATCTTGGTGTCCAGTCTGATCGCCCTTGAGCGCTTCCACCGCCGCATGTTGAATAAAGGTGGCTGTACAGGATTCGTAGTTGACGTTGAGCTTATTAAAAATGCCAACCAGATCCGCCGGGCCTAACGCCCCTCCGACACGCCAACCCGTCATCGCGTATTTCTTGGAGAACGTATACGCAATCAAGGTTCTTTCCTGCATGCCCGGCAGGCTGGCAATGCTTTTGCTTTTGCCTCCGTAGCGGATATCGAAGTAGGGCTCATCCGAGAACACGAGTAAGTCGTGTTTGAGAACCAGGTCGGCCAACCACTGCATCTCCTCGTCATCGGATTCTGCGCCGATTGGATTTTGACCGTTATTGTAAAAGAGCAACTTTGTGCGTGGCGTGATCGATGACTCAATGCGTTCTCGATCCAGTTTGAATCCCTGGTCCGTTGGAATGTATCCGTAAGGAACAGCCACACCGCCCAAGTATTCGATCTGGGATTCATAAATCGGATACCCTGGATTCGGGTAGAGGACTTCGTCTCCCTCATCCATCAACGCCATCAACCATTTGCCAATGGATGGCTTACCGCCGGGCTGGACAGAGACTTGGTCGGGGGTGTAGGTGATGCCGCGCGCGTTGCCGACATCCTCTGCCAAAGCAGCTCGCAGTTCCGGTATTCCAGGTGCCGGGCCATACCCCGTTTTGCCGTCGAGCATGGCTTTATATCCTGCCTCAATAATATTGATGGGAGTGCGGATGTTCATGTCTCCTAGATGGAAAGGATAGACATCGTGTCCCTGATCGGCCCAAGCCCGCGCATCGGCGGATACGGCGAATGCAGTTTCGGTTCCAAGTTTCGCGATTCGTTTGGCCAGCTTCATCTTTGTGCTCCTTTCTAATGCAACAGATAAGCATATCGGATTGCCAAGGAAAGGCAAACTAAACCGGAGATAAACTCAGCGATCAGTCGCAAAAGCCAACATCATTTAATTTCTATCCCGACTTTGTCACCCGTCTTGGACTATGCATTCACACAATATATTTATGCGCATATGCGCATATACGCATGAAATAATAAATGATGGGAGTTGGGCGTGAGGGGATCCGGAGGAGCTGTCAGATTGTTCGGGTGCGTTGCAGGGCGGCAGGTGGCGTGATATACAATTCATATTGGCATTACGGGTTAGGTGCGAGACCGGACAGTCTTTGTGATTGCTTTATTGTGAGTCGTGGATGAAACAGTTGAGTGAAGTCAAACAAGTCGTTCCTGCGATGATAGGCGGGCGGGTGCTGGCGATCGTGGCGGTGCTATGGACGGCTCTTGTGCGAGTGTGGTTTTTCCTGCAGTTCCGGCAATCTCCTTTATTCCCTCTATTCGCCAGTGCCCATGATCGCATGCTTTATCACGAGGCTGCGATGACGATTGCCAATGGACAGATCTGGCCCGATGGAGCGTTCGGTTATATGCCGCTGTACCCATGGCTCCTTGGCGTAGTATATGCCGTCTTTGGCCCCAGCTTGACTGCTGCTGCCGCTTTGGGGGCTTTTGCGGACTGCGTCACGGTGGCGTGCTTGGTGATATTGGCGCGTCGCTGGGGCGCATATCCTCTGGTCGCTTTGGCTGCAGCAACTTTGTACGCCATGTATCCACTGGCCATCGCCTACGCAGGGGTGACGATGCCGAATAGCGTGAATGTGATGTTGGTCACGATGTTGGTGTTGATCTTGGATCGGGCGCGCTTGAGCCATTGGCAAGATGCCCTATGCGTCGGACTGTTGGGGGGGATGGCTGCGCTCGGCTTTGCCGGAACGCTGACGTTGATGGCGGTGTATTGGGGGTGGCAAATCGGGAAGGGGTGGCGATGCCAGATGATTCCTTGGCGCGGAATCGCGTTGTCAGTCCTGTCGTTTAGTTGTTTGTTGTTGCCGGTGGCGGTGCATAATACACGAGCGGAAGGCGAGTTCGTGTTGTTGACGACCCATGGCGGTTTCAATTTCTACATGGGCAACCACGAACGTGCCACCGGGTATCCTGTACGCGTCGAGAATTTCCGCATGACGGCGCGCTTGATGTTGGAAGATGCGCATGCTTTCGCGGAGCAGTCCGTTGGTCGTGAGCTTAGCCAGGCGGAAAGTTCCGCCTGGTGGGCACAGCGCGGACGTTGGTTCTGGCGCAATCAGCCGGGGCAGGCTTTGGCTTTAACCGCCCGCAAACTCGCCTTGTTCTGGAATCAATTGGATGTAGATGACCTCCGCATACTGGAGCAACTGCGAATCACAGATGGATTGTTCCGGTCCCGGCTGTGGCCTGGATTTGTCTGGTTCGGGTTGCTGGGGGGGATGGGTCTTCTGTTTGCCCCCAAAGCCTATGCCGGGCGATTGGCCTTGCTGACAGGATGGCTGTCTGTGGCCGCTTTCTTTATTACGGCCCGATACCGGTTGACATTTGTGCCTTTGATGGTGGCTCTCGGTGCTGCGGGAGTGACCGAATGGATCCGCACCACATGGCCGCAGCGTCAACGGCGACTCTGGCTTGTGCCTTTGTTGGCTGTGGTATTCCTGCCTGTTCAACTGCCTGATTTGCGGCCTGTGGATTATCACAATGTCTCGGTTCAGCTGCTTGCGATGGAAGATCCCGCTCGTGCCCTCGCGGTTGCCGAGGCCGGGCTAGCGCTGGCGCCTGACAATGCCGATCTGCATCATGCGCGGGGTCATGCGCAGGCGGAATTGGGGGACTTTCTGCTTGCGGCGGCGGCCTTCGGCCGGGCCGCTGAGCTGCGCCCCGAACATCCCACAGCACAATTCAACCAAGCGCTGAGCTTGGCGCGACAGGGCGAGATCTGCCAGGCCGTGGCTGCGTTGGAGCATCGGTTGCGCCTGCGGCCAGATGACCTCCGAGCTCGATCACTCTATCAGGAATTGCGCGAATTCTGCCCATAAAGCAAGTATTCAAAGTATTAAAATTAGAAAAGTATACTTAAAATGTAACAAAAATTGAGAAAACATTATATTTTTTAAGTTGACGGATCTTCTCAGTATGTAAGTATCCTTAAGCATGTAATCAGTGGTTGCGCATGTTTCGATGTGTGTGTCGTGGTGCAATCACGTTCGCTGCAGGCTCCATCAAGTGGGCCTTGCGCCGGTAGAAACCTGAACGAAAGGATGCGATACGATGAGGTGTGTGAAGCGAAGTAGTGTGGGGCTTGCGATGGTGGCTGTGTTGGCTCTGGGGATGGCCCCGCGAGCGAATGCAGAGATTGGTTTTGAGGTAGGCCCGTTGACCGTTGGCGGCGCAATGCGCGTCAATTATGTGATTGCCGACCAGGATGCGCCGGAGGACGGATCGTTGGGGCGTGGCTCCAGCGAAGGTAATTTTGAACTCGATACATTTCGCATTAATCTTGGACTGTCGCACGAGGGCGTGATCGGTGCTGCCGAGTATCGTTGGTACGATGGCTATAGCTTTGTCCACACTGGGTGGCTCGGATATGAGGATCCGGAATTGGGGCGCGTGGAAGTCGGTATCAACCGCGTCCCCTTCGGTGTCGGTCCGTTCGGTCCGGCGAACAGTTTCTTTTTTGATCAGCACTATTATGTTGGTTTGGCAGATCAGATGAAAGTGGGGCTTAAGTATTCGAGAACGGCGGGTCCGTTGGCCTTTGATTTGGCATATTATCCGATCGATGTACCTAATGGCCGCGGGATCAGCGACGACAGTATGCGATACTCATACACGGTTGTCCCAGAGGATGCTGGCGGGATTCCCGGCGTTTACGAAGAGCGCCATCAAGTGAATGCGCGTTTGATATACACCATTGAGGAATTGAATACAGCGCTCGGTATTTCTGGCAAATACTCCCAGTTGAACGCCCAGGATGATCGGGCGTCAAATTCAGACGCGTATGCCGTTTCGTTGCATTCCTCGACAACGTACAACGGATGGAATCTGATGCTACAGCTCAGCGCCTATCGATTTGATGCTGATTACCGCGCCGATGAAGAAGGTGTGCAACCAACCAATGATCTGATTGTTATGGGTGCATTTGGCTTTCCATTCCCGGTCGCCTCTGAGGGCTTGATCCCGTCTGTCGCACTGTCGTACACGATCACACCGGAGACAGATTTGGTCGATTCGATCACGTTCTATAATGATTACAGCATCATCGTGAAAGACGGTGAGGAGAACGGGCAGAGCTTCCGTGATAGCCAATTGAATGTTACGGGTATGGCGATTGCCAAAGGCGGTTGGTACATTTACACCGATTACGCCCTGTCAGACGGGAATTACTTTGTCGGTCCTGGGGGCGATTTTGGCTCCAATCAAAACAATGACTGGCAGTATCGCTTCAATATCAATTTTGGCTATTACTTCTAACAATACGATTTAAGCGGGTGACGGTCATTGCTGTCTGCGATGGCTGTCCCCGCTTTTCTTT
>SLBD01000178.1 GCA_007126515.1 Kiritimatiellia bacterium | reverse complement strand
TGCAGTATTTCGGCACCTCGTGGCGGGAATTGGCCCGCCGTATACCAGAAGTGGCTGAGGCGGGCTACACCTCCTTTTGGCTGCCGGTGCCGCAGAAGGCGAGTGGACAGTTGTCGGTCGGCTACGATGTGGCCGATCGGTTTGATTTGGGCGACCAACCACGCTCGGGCGGCGCCACGAAATATGGCACCAAGACAGATTTGCTGCACATGATGCGGATCGCGCATCGGTTCGGCCTTCGAGTGTACTTTGACAATGTAATGGCCCACACGGGCGGGTTTATGCCGCAAGGCGAGCCCTATGAACTGAATGATCTCGGTTTCGTGCCGGCCGACTTCCATATCGTGCGGCGGGAAGATGGCACCTACTATAAATATGATTGGCCAGACTGGCAGGATGAGTGGCAGGTGCTGTATCGGAATCCGTTCTCTTGGGATATTTCAACTGACTGGGGCGGAAACAATAATAGTTTTGGATCCCACGAAGGGGCGGTGACGCAGAAGTGGTTTGGAGTACGGCATCCGATGAATCCCGAATTTTATGCCTATGTTCCTGGTGCATCGGGTACGCGTCATGCGAATTCGGATGGGGATTATGTCGGATTCGGCAACGTGACGCAGGAAGACTTGGATGCGAATCCCGAATTCTATGAGGAGGAGGTAAACGAATTCCTGAATCGATCCGTGCGCTGGTTTATTCATACAACCAAAGCGGATGGCTTCCGCCTCGACGCGGTCAAGCACGTGCGCGCCGATTTCTTCGGCGCAGATGGCGAAGATGCGGATACCAGTGATTTCGGGTTCACGGGGCAGTTCCAGCGGCAATTTAACTTAACCCATGGTTTTGAGGACTGGGATAATCATCGGGACTCTGTATTCAATCCCAGTATGCCGCGTAATGATGCCATGTCATATGGCGAGCATTTAGGGGCACCGCCCGCTGAGGGGCCGTATTTGGAGCGGGGTATGCGGATTGCCAACGATAATTTCCTCAATGCGATGAATAATAGTGTCGGTGAGAACCTCACCGGTATGGATTCGCCTAGCTACGGAATCTTCGGCGGCAACCCTCATGCGGTGGCTCATTACGTGATGAGTCATGACAATAATTATTTGTGGGGTGGCGGCGGCGATGTGCCGTGGGGAAATCGGCCGCAGGCCCATGCCTTGTTGTTGGCCCGTGAAGGTCTGCCTATTGTCTATACGGATGGCTATAATCAGGCGGGAGAGCCTGATTTCTTCCCATATCCCTCGCAGATCCCGTTTTTGGGGCAGTTCCGCGACGGCGCATATGGAGCCTGGATGCTGAACTTGATGCACATCCGTCGGCATTTTGGTTGGGGCGGTCACTGGGCGCGCTGGGGCGATCAGGATCAAGTGGTTTGGATTCGTGGGCGTGGCGATAACCATGATCAGGCGAGCATGATGTTCGCGATGGTGCGGCGGTTCGCCAGCGGCGACCGAGCCCCGTTTGAATTGGTTGACTCCGTTTTCAACGACGGCGATGTCTTGTACAAGACGAGTCACTGGGGGACCTTCCGAGTGCGCGTGCATGAAGGCCGCATTCGGGAAATGGACAATAGTCCGATGATGATCGGCCCGGGCGATTGGTGGGCCGTGTCTTGGCGTTTGCCGAATATGCCGAATGTATGGCGGCAAGGCAACTGGTGGGAGCGGCCGGTTCAGCCAATCTCGATTTATCAAGGGGATGAACGGGCAGAGACGGTCTGGGTACCACGCACGGATGGTCGAGATGGCGATCCTGCATTTAATCCCTATGGACTTCCCAACGCAGATGAGACCGACCGAACGTATCACATGCCGATTCCGCGCGTCACAGACGCGGAGAACTTGACGTTTGTGGCACGGGCCGACGGTACAGTCGAAAATATTTTGATGAAACTGAATGGCGGCATCGATTTGAACTCTCATATGTGGTCGAGCACCCGGAATTCGCAAACGGGCGCTCGAGATAATCCACCGGGGACGGCCACTGATTTCTGGTTAGGCTTCGAACAAATGCAGTTCGCCCACCGGATTGCCGAAAAATTTGCGTCGGTGGATACAGCGTATAACCGCTGGGGCTCGGTTGGCGCGACCTCCTATGAGGCCACGATCGGCACGGCTGGCTTTACAATTGATGACCCGGAAACAGCGGAGAATACGTGGGAAGCTGATTTCGGTCCGCGCTTCTTGTATCATGATCCGAATGCGGAGACGGAAGGTCAAGAGGGTGGGGAGGATCCACAGTTTTATCCTGCCCCAGAAGCGGCTGCGGACGAGTCGATTACCTTGTGGGTGAAGGCGGGTTCGCAATTCCATACCGACAAGGTTTTCTTGTACTACACAACAGATGGTGTCCACTGGCCGGAAGGGTCGGGCGGTGTCGGCGGCACGGCCACCAAGGTGGTGGAGTTTGGCTGGCAGTTCAACCAGGACGAAGGCGAAGAGATCAATGACTGGTGGAGCGGCGAGTTGCCTGCCTATCCGTCGGGGACCGTCCTGCGCTACAAGATTGGCGGGTACCGCGATGATATTGGCTCCTTGTTCCCGTTCAGCGAGTTCAATATCGACATGGCCAACCGCATGGAAACGAAGTTTGTGGTGACGAATTTCAATGCCACGACGATTGCGCATTTCCCGCACAATAACTGGAATGTGGATCAAATGGAGCGAGGGCTGGAAGAAGGCTTCCATGTTTTGCGTACCAAGGCCTTCTTAGGGCGCGATTCGAGCCATGCGCCGATATTCCGGGAGCGAGTCCAGACCTTCTACATGGATACAGAACGACCGACTGGCTACTACGTCTGGCCGCCCGTCGATGACGAATGGGTATCGGGAAGCTATGGTCTGGTTCTTCGGACCGATATGACCGTGACGGAAGTCTGGTACAGCATTGAATTGTCCGACAATCAAGAGGACTGGACACCACGGGGCGACTGGACGAGAGCGTCTCGGCGGGGCGTGCCAGCTCCTGCTGCCGATGGTACGATGGAACAGGAATGGCGGTTTGACTTCGATGACATTCCCGATTCGGGTTGGGCGCGGACACGAGTCGTTTTGCGCGAAGTGACCTCGTCGGATGACCTCTCCCTGAGCGATGAAGACGGCCATTTCACCACCTTGACGCGTAACTTCATCACGGGTGGCGGCCCCCGCATTCGGATCATGAATCCAGCAGCGGGCGAAGTGTTCCCAGACGGCGGCGAGTTGGAAGTGTGGCTGACACCTGAATTGTGGGATGGCATTGGTCCTGAGGATCAGCTTGCGACTTTCTCTCTGTGGATCAATGATATCGAGCAGCCCAATGTGACGAAGAGCCTGCTGTATGACAATGATATGCCAGAAGACGAACACGGGATTTTCTTCAGCGACCTGCCGCCGCTCGGAACCTTCAGCTCTGGGGACGAGCCCGTAGTGGTTGAAGTGCGCTTTGAGCGGGTTGGTTTTTCGGATCGGCGGACATCTCGAATGTTCCAAGCCGGCGAGTTAGGCGGATTTGCGGCGTGGTTGACACAGAATGGTCTGCCATCCGATACCGACATGAACGCGCTGATCCCGAATCATCCGGCTGGATACACCTATCAAGATGCGTTCATCGCGAACCTCAGTCCAACCGATGATCCATTGGAGGTCTTGATTGCCTTGCATCCAACAGATCCCGAGATCATTCGCTTGATGTTCCGGTCGCGATTAAATCGGTTGTATCGTGTGTATGGATTGACATCCCTGTTGGGCGAGCAAGTCTGGACGCAGGTGGGTGATCCGATTGCGGGCGACGGCGGTTCGTTGCCCTTCCGCATCGACGATACGTCTGAATTTGATGAGGAAGATATGTTGATGTATCGGATTGGCGTGTCGTTGCCGGTTCAGTAATAGGCGTAATGGGTGGGGTGGCGAGTCCTCTCGCCGTCGGAGATCTGCTCTGCGAGGCGAAAACCTCGGATAGCTTGCCTTGATATTGCATTCTTTTTCACTTGAATGCGTAGAGGGGGTCCCGTAAGCTACCGCAGTTATTTCCAAGGAGACATTGATATGGCTAGACGTTGTGACATTTGTGGAAAGGGCCCTGCGACAGGGAATCGGATCATTCGTAAGGGTTTACCCAAGAAAAAAGGCGGGATTGGCTTGCATACGACGGGGATCACCCGCCGACGCTTTCTCCCTAATTTGCAGAAGCTGAGAGTTGAAGTGGACGGATCTGTAAAATCTCGCTTGGTGTGTTGTTCATGTTTGAAGGCGAATAAAGTCGTCAAGGTGTAAGGGAGATCGCTGGATGCATGAGGTCAAAGAAGTCGGTGCCGCAGAACTGATTTACGAAGGGAATTCTTACAAATACCCTGTTATTGAAGGCTCGGAAGGGGAGCGCTCCATTCGAATGGGGAGCTTGCGGGCAGACACGAAGTTGATCAGCTACGATCCTGGGTATGGAAACACTGCCTCATGCATTAGCGATATAACCTTTATTGACGGTGAAAAAGGGATTTTACGCCATCGCGGCTATCCCATTGATGAATTGGCTAATAATTGCACCTTCATTGAGGTGGCTTATTTGCTGGTCCACGGGCATTTGCCCAACCAAAATCAGCTGACCTACTTTTCGCGTCTTTTGAATCGGCATTCGCTGATTCATGAGGATATGCGGAATTTCTTTAAGAATTACCCGGATCATGCGCATCCCATGGCGATCCTGTCTGCGATGATGGTGTCGCTATCCAGCTTCTACCCAGAGCTGAATGTAGGCGAAGGCGAGGAGATGGATCTTACCGTGGCTCGGCTTTTGGCCAAAATACGGACATTAGCTGCGTTGTCGTACAAGCAGTCCGAAGGGCATCCGCATGTCTATCCCAGCAGCAAAATGACCTATGTTGAGAACTTTCTCAACATGATGTTCTACACGCCAGTGGCTAACTATGAGCTTGATCCTGTGACTGTGCGAGCGTTGAACAAACTGCTGATTTTGCATGCTGATCATGAACAGAATTGCTCGACCTCGGCTGTGCGACTGGTCGGCAGTTCAGGAGCAAATTTATATGCCTCGATTGCCGCTGGCATTTGTGCCCTGTGGGGGCCGTTGCATGGGGGAGCGAACCAAGCTGTGATCGAAATGCTGGACCAGATCCGGCGTGAAGGATTGACGATTGATGCCTGCATCGAGCGCTCGAAAGACAAAGATGATCCGTTCCGCCTGATGGGATTTGGGCATCGCGTCTATAAATCATATGATCCTCGGGCCAAAATTGCCAAACAAGCCTGTGAAGATGTTCTGAATAAGCTGGGTATTAAGGATGAGCTTTTAGATATTGCCATTCAGTTGGAAGATCGGGCGTTAAATGACGATTACTTTGTCTCGCGTAAGCTATATCCCAATGTCGATTTCTACACAGGGATAACCTTGCGGGCTATGGGTATTCCTACGAACATGTTTACGGTCATATTCGCGATTGGGCGCGCGCCTGGTTGGATTGCACATTGGCTGGAGCAACGGGATGATCCGGATCAGCGAATCGGTCGGCCTCGTCAAGTCTATACCGGGCCGCAAGAGCGCAAAATTATCCCGATTGAAAATCGCGACTAAATCCGTTTTTCTGCCGGAGCCAATTTCACCTCTCATCGAAGAGTTGAATTCCGACTCAGCGCGGATGAAGAGGTAGACGGATGTGTTTTTCCCAACACTAAATTCAGGGGGGAATTAATGTTTAAGGCAGTGAGCAACAAGGTGGATTTTCCCGCTTTGGAAACCGACATCTTGACCTACTGGAAATCAGCGGGGACATTTGAGAAATCTCTAGAGCAACGGCGTGGCGCCAAGGAGTTTGTCTTTTATGATGGCCCGCCTTTTGCCACAGGACTCCCTCATTATGGTCACCTCTTGGCAGGTACCATCAAAGACATCATTCCCCGCTATCAAACCATGCGCGGCCAATTCGTGGAAAGACGGTTTGGGTGGGATTGCCATGGGCTGCCTGTCGAATACGAGATGGAGCAAGAGCTCAATATTAGCGGCAAGCGCGATATTGAGAACTTGGGTATCGATGTCTTTAACGAAAAATGTCGCAGCATCGTATTACGATACACCGAAGAATGGCGCCAAATTGTCACCCGCATGGGCCGCTGGGTAGATTTTGATCATGATTACAAGACCATGGACCTGTCGTTTATGGAGTCCATTTGGTGGGTGTTTAAATCGTTGTGGGACAAGGATTTGATTTATGAAGGGAAGAAGATTCTTCCTTATTGCTCGCGCTGCACCACGCCGTTATCGAATTTCGAGACCAATCAGGGCTACATGGAGGTCAAAGACCCGGCCATCACAGTCAAATTTGCCCTCAAGGACGATCCCTCCACAGCGATTTTGGCTTGGACGACCACGCCGTGGACGTTGCCATCCAACTTGGCTTTGGCCGTGGGACCCGATATTGCATATGTGAAAGTGCGTGATGGTGAGCAGATTTACATCCTGGCCCGAGATCGGCTGTCTTCTTACTACAAGAATCCAGATGAGTATGAACTGCTGGAGGAATGCGAGGGCATCGATTTAGTGGGAATGGAATATGAGCCTTTGTTCCCTTATTTTTCGGCAATGAATAAGGACGGGGCCTTCCGAGTTTTGTCCGGCGATTTTGTGTCCACAGAGGACGGTACCGGTATTGTTCATATCGCTCCCGGCTTTGGTGAGGACGATAATGCCTTGGGGCAGCAGGCAGGCTTGCCTGCCGTGTGTCCGGTCGATGATGAAGGACGGTTTACCGAAGATGTGTCCGATTATGCTGGGCGTGCCGTCAAGGAAGCTGATCCTGATATTATCCGGCATCTCAAGCAGGCGGGCAAGCTGGTGCATCAAGGGACTATCTTGCATAGTTATCCTCATTGTTGGCGGTGCGATCATCCGTTAATTTACCGAGCGGTATCCACTTGGTTTGTTCGCGTCGAGCAAATGCGCGAACAACTGCTTGCCAACAACCGTCAGATCCATTGGGTGCCTGGACACATGCGGGATGGACGATTTGGCCGCTGGTTGGAAAATGCTCGCGATTGGGCGATTTCGCGCAATCGCTATTGGGGGACACCCTTGCCCGTCTGGCAAAGCGAGGACGGCAGCGAGACGGTTTGCGTTGGCAGTGTCCGCGAACTGGAAGAATTGACAGGCGAAAAGATCACCGATTTGCACAAACATTTTGTCGATCGCCTCGAAATTCCTTCGCCCACAGGTGGCGCTCCCCTTAAGCGTGTGTCTCAAGTGCTGGATTGCTGGTTTGAGAGTGGCTCAATGCCCTATGCCCAAACCCATTATCCCTTTGAGAATCAAGACTGGTTCGATCGCCACTTCCCCGCTGATTTTATCGCCGAAGGCATTGATCAGACCCGCGGCTGGTTTTACACCTTGACCGTCTTGGCCGCGGCTCTGCATGGCCGTCCCGCCTTTAAAAATGTGGTGGTCAACGGCATGGTGCTTGCCGCCGATGGCCGTAAGATGAGCAAACGACTCAAGAACTATCCGGATCCCATGTACGTGGTCAACGAGTACGGAGCGGATGCTTTGCGTCTGTATCTGATCTCGTCACCTGTGGTGCGAGCAGAGGACCTGTGCTTTACCGAGGATGGGGTAAAACATTCTTTGCGTCATCTCCTAATTCCGTGGTGGAACGCCTACAGTTTCTTTGTCACCTATGCAAATATTGACGGTTGGCAACCGGAGGGAGATCTGGAGAGTTGGCCCGCGCCCCAGCATTTGCTGGATCGCTGGATTCTCAGCGCCATGGAGCGTTTGGCCCATGAGGTCGTTGCTGCGATGGATGTCTATGATCTGCAGTTGGCCGTACGGCCTTTTATCCGATTCGTGGAGGATTTGACGAACTGGTACATTCGTCGGAGCCGTCGTCGCTTTTGGAAAAGTTCCAATGACGATGATAAACGAGAGGCGTACGCGACATTGTATCGCATCTTGATCCGCCTGTCCCAAATCGCTGCGCCCTTTGCACCCTTCATCAGCGAAGAGATCTATCGAAATCTACGCACAGATCACATGCCGGAATCGGTGCATTTATGTGATTTCCCCGTTGCGGACGAGTCGCGGCGCGATTTCGAGCTGGAGAAGCAGATGGAGACTGTGATGACGGTTGTTGGGCTCGGCCGCCAATTGCGATCCAGCTACAATGTCAAAGTCCGGCAACCGCTGGCGGTATTGCATGTTGTTTGCCGTAATGACAGTCATCTCGAGCAGGTCGGGGCGTATGCCGATATGATTCGAGAAGAGCTGAACGTGCATGAAATTCGGTTCAGTAAAGATGAATCGGATATGGCCGATTTCCATGCCAAACCCAACTTCAAGCGATTGGGACCCCGGCTAGGGGCGCGTGTGAAACAATCGGTGGGTTGGATAAAGAGCATGTCGAATGAGCAATTGATTGCTTTGCTTGATGGACAATCTGTAACGCTGGTTCTCGCCGACGACGAAACGCTGGAGCTATCGCCAGACGATGTTGTTGTTGATCGTCAGCCCAAAGAGGGCCTTGCCGTTGCAGCGGAAGGCGCGATTGTTGTGGGATTGGATCTGGAATTGACCGAGGAGTTACTCGCGGAGGGGCTTGCCCGCGAATTTGTGAATAAGGTCCAGCAGATGCGCAAAACCATGGATTTGGAAGTAACACAGCGAATCTCAGTACGCTTTGTCGCCGATGCGGCTGTAAAAACAGCGGTGCAGCAACACCATGACTACATCTGCACAGAAATACTGGCATCGCAATTAGACGCTGTTGATACGGCCGACAACGGCACCGAATGGGATCTAAACGGCCACTCAGCGATGATTGAAATTC
>SLBD01000037.1 GCA_007126515.1 Kiritimatiellia bacterium | reverse complement strand
GTACGCGCGGCTTCACTCTTGATGATGCGAACGGCGAAGTATTCTTCTTCGGAATCAACGATGAGGGATATTTCTGGAGTGGAGACGGCGAAGCTGATCCGACGCCATGGCAAAGTCCTGAACCAGAGCTAGATCCGATTCGTGAAGCGGGCGTTGTATTGGATGTCGAAGTGACCCAGTTGGACGGCGAAGTTTCCGTCTCGGTGACCAGTGCACAAGATCCGGCCTTGAGTGCCAGTGGAACAGTGGCTTCGGGAGCACTCACGACCTTCCAGCTCTATCTGTCCAACGCCGGCGGGGATCCAGATGGTAACTTCTATGCCAACCGCTTTGAAGTCGTTGCGGGCGATCCTCCGGGGCCGGAAGGTCCGGTGATTGACACCTTTGGCTTTGTGGCTGGAGAAGCCCAAGTGACGATCATGGGCGAAGCAGGGAAGAGCTACTACCTGGTATACACCACGGATCTGACTGCGATTACATCGGTCAACCCGCCCGTGCTTTCGGAATGGGAAGTGGCGGATGCGGTCGTATCTCTAGGAGCCGATGGTGAAGTCATCCTTACGGATGACGATCCCGAGGATGAGGCTCGGTTCTATGGTGTGCTGATCACGGAGTCACCGCTGCCTTAATCCGGTAAATACGTAAGTAATTGGAAACCCCGCTGGAGCAATCTGGCGGGGTTTCTTTTTATGTGGTTGGGGTGAAGGTCTTCCGCCTACGTAAAGTGAGCACACGGCGGGAAGGTCTCGCTGCGCTCAACCATTCCCGCCCTACAGCAGATGATGTGAAATGCAGGAATTGTAGGGCGAGAATGGTCGCAGACCTTCGCGCCGGGAAAACGAACGGTATCGAGGGAAGACGTCGGGAAGATCTCATACCATTTACATAAACTTTTCGGTGTAAACCTTATGGGTGGGGCTGCGAGTCCCTTCGCTGCCGAGAGCAAGGAATAAAAAGATCAAGAAACATGCATCTCTCTTACCAACTGCCGCCCAAATACCTCCTCAAAGTTTTTGTGCAGTCGATCCATAACTGCAGGTACATCGGGGGCGCTATCACCCAGTACTGTTGCCATAGAGCAAACCGGATCGCCAACGAGGCCGCAAGGAACGATGAGCTGAAAACCGGTCATATCTAACGATACGTTCAGGCTCATTCCGTTCATTGTGATACCGCGTTTAAGATTGAAGCCAATCGCTGAAATTTTTCCGCTTTCAGTCCATGCCCCGTTCTTGCCCTCGACTCGCCAGGCCCGGATATCAAAGTCGGCACAGGTCCGAATCGCCACTTCCTCAAGGTTATGTAGATATCCATGTGCATCAGCGCCCAATTGTCCCAGCCGCAAGATGGGGTAGACGATACACTGTCCCGGAGCGTGATAGGTAACGTCGCCACCACGCTTCGCTTGATACAGGAGGATACCATATTTTTGTAGTTGCTCTGCCGAGGCCAATAAATGTTGTGTCCGCCCTCGGCGCCCCAGTGTGATGACTGGCTCATGTTCAAGGAAAAAGACCGTGTCGGGAACCCAGTCTTGAAAACGCGCTGTCGCCAGCTCCAGCTGCATCTGTTCAATGGCTACATACGGTTGGGGCTCCCGGAAAAAAATAGCTTTATTACGGGCGAAAGACCCTTGTTTTAGTTCATCCATGAGACGGCACAGGCATCCGATTGAAGGCAGAGGAAAAGCAGGCTGACTGCTCTAAAATACTTATTCTGCGGGTAACGTCTCCTCATACGCCGCAGCATCCAGAAGGCCCTCTAAATCGCTGGCAGCATCCGGCTCCAACTTGAATAGCCAGCCATCGCCGTAGGGATCGGAATTGATCATTTCCGGGCTATCACTGAGGACATCATTAATGGCCGTGACCGTCCCGCTGAAGGGGGCATAGATGTCCGAGGCGGCTTTGACGGATTCAAGCACAGCCGCTTCATCTTCGGCATTCAGGTGGTCGCCCACTTCGGGAAGTTCGACGAAGGTTACGTCCGACAATTGTGCTTGGGCGAAATCGGTGACCCCAATTGCGACACCGTCATCGTCCTCACGAATCCATTCATGTGTTTTTGTGTACAACAAATCTTTGGGTATATTCATACTAGCCCTACTTCCTTGTCGAATGTTATGCAGTTCTATTCATCGCTTACAATAGAGCGGTGGCGGGGTACAACCCTTTTTTTTATGAATGGAGGAAAATATGAGTTTTCGAGATTCCCGCGTGGTGGCTTGGGAAAAAAAGCTTCAGGATGTGTTTAATGAAATCGATGCGCAGATGGAGGAACAATATGGCGACCGATATCCACTCCATCCCAGCCGCCCTCCCAGTGGCAGCACTGCAAATCCGTCCGCCGATGGCCTGTTTGATTTGGGGGCGGCGTTTTCGGCGGGCTTTGGCTCTGTACACGGCCGCGGGTATATCATCTCGATTCGCGTCGCGACCTTGGCCCGCGTGCCCGCTGATGTGATGGAGAAAATCGAACAAGAAGTGCTGGAGCAACTGCAAGAAAAATTGCCGCAAGCATTTCCTTGTCGCGATCTTCGAATTGAGCGAGATGGCCACTCATTTAAGATCGTCGGCGATCTTTCCTTCGCATAAACATCGCGGCTTACAGCAACGCTCGCAGCCCGACTCCAAGTCGAGTCTGTCGGCGGGAGATGGCTTCGGCGGGGTCCATGAATCGCAGGCTGGCTTCGGCTGCCCATCGTCGAGCTTCATACAAGATGCCAACCGCAACATCTGATTCGTTGTCCCCCGATCGATCCAGAACATTCAAGCTTTCCACCATCGTGTACCACGCGCCCATCGTGGTGGCGGCATACTGCGCAGGGGCAATGCGATAGAGGTGCGACGCATTCAATTGAAACCGCCGCTCTCTACGGTCGGCGTCATGCCAATCGGCCTGAGCATTGATGCCGTGGCGGCCACGGATGGTCGTGGACACAATACCTGCTCTTGCACTGGCCTGTCGACCGTCAAACCATTCTCCGCCGCCCTGTAGGGAAACGCGCCACGTATCGATGGGGCCTGTGTCGTGCTGAAGAATCCGGAACTTAAGCCGCAGTGATGCGTCCGTGACCCCGTCTTCATCCACGCCCATAAACGGCAATAAGGCAAGGCGACGCGTAATTCCGTAGGCGCTCTTCAGATCCAATTGAGAAACCGGTTCCGTCCCTCGGAATGGGCGACTGATCCAGACAAACCGTCCGTAGAGTTGACCCGAGCCAGGATGGGTCGCCGCTTCCATGAAGGTAGGTTCCTGAGCGGCCACCTGTGGCAGTCCAAGCAGGAGAATCAGGCCTGCTAGCCATCGGCTGCGCATCAGGGTGCCTCATCCCGAGGGCGGATTTCGCGCAAGGTGAATCCTGCATTGCGGACGGCTCGGTTGAGGTCGGTTGCCGACACCGTTTTGGCTGATTCGATTTCGACCTGGACATAGCCCGTTTGCAAATCAACCCACATGTCGCTGACGCCATCGATGCGGAGCAGTTGCTGGTCGAGATTGCTGGCGCACAGCGGACAGCTCAGCCCATGCACTACCAGTTCAACATCCTCTGTAACTACGAGGTCCGCCCAGGCATCATCGCCCCGGGTCGAGTCGAGAGCTGCACAGCCGGAAGCCATCAACACGATGAGCGCAAAACTCGAAAGGTGGCGTCCAGTTTTCTTAAACATCAAATTCTCCGTTTTGATACATACACATTGCAGTATACGGTCTCATGATCGGTTGTCCAGACTGGGCCGGCAGACGCATCTAAATTCGTATCTTTGTCTGGTGCTAGCTCCGATGTGTGCTCGGCGATTTTTGGGTTTGTTTGGAGGGCAAAGGGTGAAATAGGCTTCCAGCCTGTCTTTCGGGTTTGGACATTTTGCAAGGACAGGAATGTCCTTGCTCCAGCACGTGGGGACATGGGCATTCTTGCCCATGTAAGCAGGATTTCAGGCTTTTTCACAGGGCCGATTTATTGGAAAAGAACAGGCAAGATGCCTGTTCCACCCTGGTGGAGCCAGAATGGGACAAACATCTGGGAATTTAGATGCGTTTGCCCTGACTGTGCAGGACACAGCAGCCATTCTCATTTTTGACCACCGATTCAAATTCACGGCTCGGCGGGTCGCCTCGCCCTACCTTTTCTCGAGAAAAGAGGAACTCGGTTAACGAGAGCGGACGACGAGAGAAATGGTGCAGATAGTATTAAATAGGTTAATCGTCGTTTCGCGCCCTGAGACGATAGATGCGCCGCTCTGGCGGCAGGGCATGCAGTGGGTATTCGATCCAGTTGCCGGTTCCCCGGATGTCGATTGCATCGGGTATCGGCGTCCAGGCTGCTGTAGCATCGTTGAGATTGGCCGATTCGATTGTGTACAAGCGGTCGGCACGACTCATGAAGCGCAGCTGCAGATGCCCCTCGGCTCCCCGTCCCAGATGAAGCTCCGGCAAGGACCCAGATTCCGAACTACATTCAATCTGATTGGCGGAGGGGCCTGCCAGATTTGTGTCTGCATAATCTGAATCGATCGCAACAGTCATGCGTGTGGGAGTAGTGGCTTGTGAATCACTCCACGAGGCTGTGGTGGTGTCGACGGTCGATCTGCTTGTGAAGCCAGACGACGCCATTTCTGCGGGTGTCATATACAAATCGGCAAACACGGGCAGGTGATCAGAAGACACCCAACTGGCCGGCGCAGCCACTGGATCGCCTGCCTTCGGCAAGCCGGGATGCGGGCCGTCCATCAAACTGTAATAGATCTCGCCTTCGGGATGCCGGGCCATCAAGGACTCGCTGGCATAGACGTAATCTAAGCGGGAGATAAAATTGGCATTGAGGAAGGAGTAGGTTCCAAACCCGCCCGGTTGCGTCATCTGTAAACGATGCAGGGGAGGGGAGACCGTTGCATACCGGTCATCCGGGAATCGTGAATAGTAGAGCGGCCATGCGATGTCATCGCCCAGGGCATAGGAGGCAGGCAGGAACGGTGCAATCATCTGAAACCACGATTCGGTGAACGCATAGGATTGCTCTTGTGTGAAGAAGTCGGCGTTGAAGTCACCCAGGACTAGGAATTCGTCGTGTTCGGGATTTGCTGCGTGGTACGAGGCGATGTCTTCGAGAATTCGATGGGTTTCTACCGCCCGCCTAAATTGAGAAATGGAGTCGTTCATGGCCTTTTTATGGACCGCCCAAACCACGAGAGGCTGTTCGGCATCGGGTACCGCAATGACCGCGCGAAAGATCGCCCTTGTGAACTCATTGGCATCAGGTGGTGCCGCGATATCGGTCGCCGTTAAGGGATACCGGCTGAAGAAGCCGACACGTTGAGAGCCGCTGATGCCCGTGTTGGGGGCAATCTCCCAGTACGGATACCCCAGATCATTGGCCATGGCATCCAGTGTATCCAGCTCGGAAATGAAAAGCTCCTGAAAGGCCACCACATCGGCATCGATTCGCGTCAGAATGGCTCGCAGAGCATCGTGGTTCACATCACCGGGTTCCGAAATCCCGTCATAGACGTTCACGGATGCAATACGAACATGCCGCCCGCTCGTGTCGGGGGCTGCGCGGCTGCCCGAAACTGTTCCTTGCACAAGCACATCATCGAAATGAAATACGCCGGTTCCCGATGTGGTACGAGATTCATCATTCCACCCTGCAATCCTGAGCGTGGTCAACTCACGGCCTGTGACTCCTGAAACGGGAGCTGAAATCAGTATCGTTTCGTTTGCAGGCATCGACTCAGTGTGCTGTACGACTTCATCAATAATCAGGCTGATCGCCGCGGGGCCATTGTTGTTGGCGCGGGCTAAAAGTGACACGTTGGTAATGGTAAATGAGGTCCCCCGCTTCGCCTCGAGAGCAAACGTGGCGTAGTTTCCGTCCAGCGGATGATTCCATTGAAAGCCTCCAGAAACTTGTGCATAGGGGGCGCCAGATCCTGTCCACTCGTCAGCATGATGCGTCAGTATTCCTGGTCGGCCATTAGGGCGGGCGATATGAGAGGCAATCAGATGTGGGTGTCGTTGATGAGGAACCACTTTGCGTCCTGAAAAGGTGTAGTTGGCGAGCAGGCCCGCAGGCAAATTGGGCGTTGTCAAAGAGGCAACTTCCGTAAACCCTTTTCCCGCTGCCGTGCGCGCAAAGGCGCGGTAATAAACAGTGGTGCCGGCGGGCAGTTGATAGGCGAGAACCGCGAATGTTCCCATCCCGATCAACGAGTCGGCGACCGGAAAGCCGCCATTCGGCACGATAAAATCAGGATTCGTGCTCCAGTAGACGCCTCGTTCGATCACCGAGCTGCCGCCGTTATCAATGATGTCTCCACCCAGCCAGGCACGGTCATCTGCTGCGTCCGACGAGGTGGGCGAAACCACCGTCGGCGGCGCTGTTGTCATCACCATAGTCATGGAGCCAGTGAGCAGAACATTGTCGATGCGTAGTGCACCGCCGCCACTGGTTTCCCGGGAAAAGTTGTTCCATCCTTGAATTTGAATGTGGATGTCCGACTCTTCAACGATGTTGGTAATCGCTGCCTGCACAGTAATCACCTGGTTAGCTGGCATATCTTGCGCATGGGCGGAAACACCAGCGGCGCTGACCCCAATGGCGGCGGGACCGGCCCCTGTCGCACGGGCGAGAAACGTGACCCCGGTGACCGTGATCAACCAGCCATTATCAGCTGCGAGATCGATGTTGAAGCTGCGAGCCCCGCCCTGAGAAAAGGCATTCCAGTAACCGGTCCCGCTAGCGTTCAAGTAGGGCTCGGATGCTCCCGCTGCTGTCCAGTCGTCAGGATTGACCCATCCATAACTGGTGCTGCCTCCCGAAATCTGGATGCTTTCCGGAAGAATAGACTGCCGATGTGCCTCGGCTGTGCGAGTGTCACCTGTGAATCCATAAAAAACGAGTTCATGATCTGCCAGTGTGCTGAATTGGCGCTGGGGTGAAAGCGACATGCCCTCTGAATTGACAGCATAGGCGTGATAATAAATGGTTGCCCCTTCTGGCAGATTGATCAGCGGCAACGAAAATACTCCACCGCCGAATTCTCCAAACTCCTGCGCAAAGAGTCCTTCCTCTGGCGGTGCAAAATCAGGGGCTGTGCTCCAAAAGAAGCCGCGCTCAAAAATCGGCAGTCCGCCCGTATCAATCACGGTTCCCGCCAGGGTTGCCGACGATTCCGTGCGTGCCGATGCCTGCCCCGCCTGAACCAGTGGAACCGTGACAAAGTCTACCGGACGCTCCTCCACCTCGCCGAGCACGGCCACGTCATCAATGTATAACCAGCCGCCACCTGTCGTTGTGCGGGAGCCATTATTCCAACCTTTGATCCGCACCACGGCTTGCGTGATTTGGCTGTGGCCCTCCAGCGGGAAATTGAAGAAGGTCGTGGTGTTGGCCTCGATATTTTGAGAGGGATACAGGTCGCCGTTGACCGAGACGCTGATCGCGGCGGGACCGGCCTGCGTGGCCCGGGCGAAGAAGGACAGGTTGGAGACAGAGAGAAAGCGATTGCTGGCGACGGACGCGGCAAACTGAAAGTGCTTAGCACCTTCCGGTTGATTGTGGGCCCAGTTTAGTGAGCTGCGGGCATAGGGGACACCCGATCCTTCTTCCCAGGATTCGGGTGAGTCCGATGCGAAACTAAGGTTGTTCATCGAGACAGCAAACGCGCTTCCAGTCACCTCGGCATGCTGCTCTTGAGGCAGGGGGCTGTTGCCGGTGAATTCATATAAGACAAGCGGATCGGGGAGTTCGATGACACTCCATTCGCTGCGTAGCCGGAAGAATTGGTGGGAAGCACTGGAGGTCAGGATCTGATCATCCTGATGAGTGACCAGTGCGCCGTCGCCCGCGACCGACTCAAAAGAGGGGAGAGGCTGCCAAGTTGTCGGTGTGCCGAGTTGTTCGGTGAATTCAATCACATGCACCCAACCGGTTACCGCATGAAAAGAGAATTCCAGGGCCTGATTGTCCGCCTGCTGTAATTGTAGTTGGGGCGGTTCAATGGCGAGCGATAAGCTGCCGAAAAGGGCGATTAGTAGTGATGCTATGCGGGCATGAAATAGCGCGCCAGACCTGAGAGGTTTTGAGCCATAGCAAGGTAGGGCGGCCAGTCTCTTGGCCGCCGCACGCATAACGAAACACGACTGTCGATCCATTCAGGCCCTTTCACTGATCCTTTTTCGAGCGCGTTGCAGACTTGACTCAGCGAAGACGCAGTAAAGCGTTAAGCTAGAGCAATTAAAGTAATTCCGTAGCCGCCGTCGTTAGACGGTGGACGTTTTTTGCCCAGCGCATTGGTATCCACGTCCTAACGGACGCGGCTACACTTTAATTTAAAACGCTCTAATCGTCTGCCCTGCTTGAACGACTATCATCATATCACAGATTACACAGAAATGATCAAAATGATCATACATAAGGTGAATGCAAATTCACTCCGGCGTCACATCAATCACACGGAAGACTCCGACGGGACCGGGTTGCAGGAGCAAGTTGAACGCAGGTGTAAGCAAAGTCGTTGACGGGTCACCCGGCGGAAATTGCCACATAAACGTGCTCGAGCTGAATCCACCATTGGCTCCCATTAAGTTTGAGGATCCCTGAACCCTATAGATGCGGCCCGGATGCGAATCCTCGAAGGTGAGGTAAACGATGGGACCGCCCCCTGTATAACCCGCCACAAACATGCCAATGCGGGGATTCAACGTGCGCACGGTTATATCCCTGGTTAGATGGATGGGGCCGTTTTGCGTATCCACGCCCGGCTCGCGCCGATTGAAGCCCCAGATGACCCGGTAGGCGTCGTTGGGGAGTGTTGGTTCATCGAAGACGAGGGAACCACTGACATCAATCGACCCGCCTTCGC
>SLBD01000049.1 GCA_007126515.1 Kiritimatiellia bacterium | reverse complement strand
GTAGGTGTCGGGAACAGATTGCAACAGTGCGGTATAGCTGTTGCTCCCGCATGCCCCGCAAGAAAAGACTGTGTTTGCACTCGTATCCATACCCCGTGGCATTTGTGGCGTTGGCAAAACATTTCTGCTGCCGAATAAATTAGTCGTTTGACTCTTTCCCCTTCGACTTATATCTAGGGGCAGAGTATGACGACATCTGCCCAAACCGCAACCCAGGAATCCTCCGGCGCGAGTCCGCGCGTGTCGGTAGTAATTCCCAGTTACGGATGTGCGGAAACGATCGCGGCGGTCTTGGAAGCATTGTTGGCACAGACGCTGCAACCGTTGGAGATCTTCGTTGTGAATGACTGTTCTCCAGACGATCTCGACTCGGCCGTCGCGCCCTACCGTGAGCGGATTGTCTACAAGGTGAATCCGCAGAATATGGGGTTAGCTCGCTCCTACAATGAAGGACTGGCCCTTGCTACAGCTCCCTATGGTATGACATTGCATTCTGACTGTATTTTGGATCCGGACTATATCGAGCGTCTGGTCTCTCATGTGGAGGGCGATCCGAGTATCGGCGCAGTGACGGGGCAGTACCTCTTCGATGATATCCAGGCGCTGGCGCGGAGTGATCGGTTGTTTCTGGTCTTGAATCGCATTCCTCTGGTCACGGATCGGTCGGATCGCTCGGTTCATCCGATAAATTTTGTGGAAGGCAAGGCGGACTTGTTCCCTCATTCCGTATTAAAGAAATACGGCTATTTTAATACGAATCTCGTCCTGACTGCGGAAGACCAGGAGCTGTCTGCACGGCTGAGGCGCGATGGATACAGGCTGCTACAGGATGCCAGTGTCCGATTTCGCGTTCAGTTTACCAAGACCAGCGATTCCCTTTGGAAGATTCTCTACAAACAACGCACCTACGCCCGAGGGCAGGTCTATGTCATGCTCAAGTTTCCGGGCGGCGCATTCAGTGCCACGACACAGAATCGCAAACAGCGTGCCCGGCACCGACTCTGCCAGCTCTTGTTCCCATGTGCCTATGCCGCATTCGCTATCTTGGGGTGTTTCCTCCCCCCTGCTTGGGGAGCGCTACTGCTCCTTTTGCTGGCCCGCGGCGGAATGTATGTCGCCATGAGCCGTGCGTTGAAATGGCAGGATCGCCTGCTGGCTGCATTGTGTGGTCCCGTCGCTGATGTCTACTATCTGGCAGGTGCCGTGGAAGGGTTAGTCAAGACCCTTGTGTATCGCAAGACATAAGGCGAAGCCCTTAAGCACGCCAGGACGGCGGCAGGTTCTTTGTCACCTCGATGGCCTCGAACGTTACCGGTTCAGTCGGTCCCGCCGATTTTGCCCACGCCGCCATCCTTCGAATTCCTTCGGAAAGGGGGACGGCTTTTTGGTTTCCAAACACCCGTCGCACCTTTTCATGGTTCGCGAAGGCGTGCACAACTTCGTTGCGCGCCGGCAGATGCTTCACATTGAGCGTCGTATCGAAAGCGGCTGCGATTTCCTGCGCCAATTCCAGAACCGAGTACGGTTGATCCGCGCCAATGTTGAAGATTTGATTGAGGGCCCCCGCTACTAGTGGTGCCTGAGCGATCATGGGCGCACAGTCGTCGATATAAGAAAACGCTCGTGTTTGAGTCCCGTCACCAAAAATAGTCATCGGCTGACACTGCATGACTTGGTTCATGAAGATGCCGATGACATTCCGATACCGGTCGGCAATGTTCTGTCGCTCCCCGTACACATTGTGAGGACGAAAGATTACATAGGGAAGGCCAAACATTTCATGGGCCGCCTTCAAGTCCAGTTCGACAGCGTATTTGGCGATGCCGTATGGGTCTTCCGGTTGCGGCACCAGATCCTCTGTCATGGGCAGCTGATTGGCTCCATAGACCGCGATCGACGATGTAAATACGAAGCATTCCGCCCCATGAGTCACTGCCTGATTAATTAACAACGCCGATCCGATCAAGTTGTTTTCGTAATTGAACCGTCGGATAAAATGACTAAGTCCTTCGGCGGCATAGGCGGCCAAATGATAAATATAATCGAAACGCCCCTCTTCCCAAAGACCTCGTACAAACAATTCGTCCGTGATGTTGCCCACTCGAAAATCAACACCCACGGGGATGTTGGCTTGGGTGCCCCCCGAAAGGTCGTCGATACCGACCACCTCGAATCCTTGCGCGAGACAGTGATCCGCCACGTGGGATCCGATGAAGCCCGCGACACCTGTGACCAATGCCCGTGCCATCTAGACTGGATCCCCTTTCGGACGGTCCCGGGTCACAGTGTTGCCCTGACTGCGAAGAAAGTACAGGGGACGTTTCTTGGACTCCTCGAAAATCCGGCTGACGTATTGGCCGACGATGCCGAGGCAGATCAATTGAATGCCGCCGATAATGAGAATCAGCGCGGCGAGGGTGGCCCACCCTTGAACGAGGCGGTCGGGATGCACCAGTCGTGTCCAGATGATATTCAGCGTTTGCAATCCACCTAACACAGCTACCAGCACGCCGCCCAGAGTCACCCAGCGCAACGGCGCTCCCGAAAAGGAGGTCATGCCATCCCACGCCAGGGCGGCCGATTTCCAGACGGGATACTTGGTGCTGCCCGCATGGCGCGCGGCTCGATCATACTCGACTGCAGCCTGACGGTATCCGACCCAGCAGGTCAGCCCGCGCACAAACCGATGTAATTCGCGAATCTCTTTCAGCGCGTCTACAACCTGCCGGTCTACCAATCGAAAATCGCCCGCATCCAGAGGCATATCGATTTTGACTAACGAATGAAAAACTTTGTAGAAGGAGGCCGCCAGAAAACGCTTGGACCAGCTTTCGCCTGCGCGGCTGCGACGCACAGCATAGACGACCTCATGGCCTTGCTGCCAAGAGTCCAATAAGTCGGGAATGACTTCCGGCGGATCCTGCAGGTCGGCGTCCATGATCACAACGGCCGCGCCGCGGGCATGGTCCATGCCGGCGGTGATGGCGATTTGATGCCCAAAATTGCGGGATAGTTGCAACAGCCGGACGCGAGCATCCGCAGTTGCGGTCTGGCTGACCCAGGCAGGCGAGCCATCGGAACTGCCGTCATCGACGAAGATGATTTCAAATGACTCAGGCCGGGAATTAAGGATGGCGCAAATCCGCTCATAAAGCACAGGCAGATTCGTTTCCTCGTTCAGAAACGGAACAACAATCGATACCTGCGGCTCTATTGGATGAGTGACCATGAGTTAAGAGTGTATCCAAACGATGAACTTAGACAAGCGGATTGCAAGCGACAAAAGTTAAGCCCGCTCGCATGACACGAGACGGGCTCCAACTTCGCGCACCTAAAAGATGCTTAGGCCGATGCCTGCAGCGCCTGATCAATATCGGCCAGAATGTCGTCAATGTGCTCGATGCCAATCGACAAGCGAACCATTTCTGGAGAAATCCCTGCGCCACGCTGCTGCTCTTCGCTCAATTGCGAGTGCGTCGTGGTTGCGGGGTGAATGGCGAGGCTCTTGGCATCGCCGACATTGGCAAGATGCGAAAACATCTTCAGTGCCTCAATGAACTTCGCGCCCGCTTCCTTGCCGCCCTTGATCCCAAAGACCACCATCGCGCCGCCTTTGCCGTTCAAGTACTTGAGGTTCTTCTGGTATTCGGGGTCGTCTTCGAGTCCGGGGAATCGCACCCATTCGACACTCGTATGGGCCTTCAGATGTTTGGCGACTGCGAGCGCATTGTCGCAATGGCGCTCCATTCGTAACGGCAAGGTTTCGATGCCTTGCATGAATTGCCAGGAATTATCCGGCGAGATGCACGCTCCCAAGTTCCGCAATGGCACCGTGCGCATTCTCAAGATGAACGCCAGCGGAGCGAGCATGTCCGGCAAGTCATGTCCCCAGCGCAGTCCGCCGTAGGAGGTGTCCGGTGTGTCGAAGAGGGGATGCCGCCCCGTATTCCACTTGAAGCGACCGGAGTCGATGACAATGCCGCCCAAACCAACGCCATGTCCGCCCAGCCACTTGGTCAGAGAGTGAATGACGATATCCGCACCATGCTCAATGGGACGAGTCAGGTAAGGGGTCGAAAACGTGGAGTCAACCAACAAGGGAATGTTATTGGCATGAGCAATCTTGGCAATCGCAGCCAAGTCCGTCACTTCAAGGGCCGGATTGGAAACGGTTTCGACAAAAACAGCGCGCGTCTTGTCATCAATGGCCGCCGCGACATTTTGCGGATCCTGCGTGTCGACAAATTTCACATTGATGCCGAGGGTAGGCAAGATGTCGTTGAATTGTGTGTAGGTTCCACCATAGAGATTGCGGGCCGAGACAATGTTGTCACCGGCTTGGGCCAGATTAATCACCGAGTAGAACACACCCGACGTGCCCGAAGCCACTCCTAGACCTGCCAACTCATGCGCCCCTTCGAGTAGGGCAACGCGTTTTTCCAGGGCATCCGTCGTCGGATTCATCAAGCGGGTATAAATGTTGCCGAGTTCCTTTAACGCAAACAAATTGGCGGCATGCTCGGTGTCCCGGAACTGGAATCCTGTGGTCCGATACACAGGAACCGCCCGGGAAGCGGTGGTCGGATCTGGTTGCGTTCCGCCATGCAGGCAAATGGACTCAAGTTTCATGACTGTTCTCCTTTGGTTGATTAAACTACACTAAGTCGATATGGTTATGTGTATTAAGTGAAATCGTTTTGATTTGCAATAAAAAAATGAATCGGGTTTACTATGCGCGTTCGTCCGATCCTTCCTCCCCCCATCCATCTGGTTCAGGAATGCCGGATGTTAAAATGTAATGAAGTAGTAGTTGGAGTCTATGTTAAAGAAGATTATTCGCAAGGTAAGGGAGTCCGTTTCGAAACAAAACGAACGGCCTACAGAATCCCCAGTGGTAAAGAAATCGCGCGTCAAGTCTGTCGTATCTGAGCCCTCGGAACAGGTTTGGAAACCGGGAGATAGCGCCGAGAAGAAAGCGACTCAGCGTCGTTCTCGGTCCAGAGGTTCAAGTGCCAAGCCGTCGCAAGCGAGCCGTGTGGCTGGATCCGAGTCGGAATCAGACAAGCCGTCGAGGCCGCCGCGGCAACGCCGTTCTCGATCTGAAGAACAGCGCCCGTCTGCAAACGTCTCGACGGAGTCGCCTGCCGAGTCCAAGACTGATGGCGCGGCGACTGCCTCTGATCAACCCGCCAAACGCCGTCGCCGGCGCCGTCGATCGCCACGACAGGACCCGGGGGCCTCTGGAAAGGTGCAAGAGTCGAGCCCTTCGAGCTCTGCGGACAACACGCCGCCCGATCCCGTGGAGACTCGGGAGTTCAAGCCCAAGAATATTTCTGCCTTCGATGGCCAGTTGGTCTATGAAGATATGGATATTCCAGACGAGCTGAAGAAGGCCTTGCGGGAAATGCATTTTGCAGTGACAACTCCGATTCAGGCGCGTTTGCTGCCATTGGCGTTAGCGGGAAATGATGCTGCAGGCAAGGCGCAGACAGGAACCGGCAAAACGGCCGCCTTCCTGATCAGTATGTTTACGCGGTTTCTGCGCAGTCCGTTGACTGGCGAGCGACCGAATGGAACTCCGCGTGCCCTTGTGCTGGCCCCGACTCGAGAGCTTGCCTTGCAGATTCAGCGGGATGCATTGGATATTGGTCGCTACTCGGGCCTGTGCACAGTCGCTGTCTATGGTGGTATGGATTTCAACAAGCAACAACGTGAATTGGAAGAACCCGTTGACTTGATTGTTGCAACACCGGGTCGATTGATGGACTTTGCCAGTCGCAAGGTGATCGATCTCAGGAAGGTAGAGGTATTGGTTATTGACGAGGCAGATCGGATGTTGGACATGGGCTTCATCCCGGATGTCCGCAAGATTGTGCGGATGACTCCGCATCCAGAAAAACGACAGACATTGCTGTTCAGCGCCACGCTGACGCCGAACATTGTTCGCTTAGCAGAACAATGGACCCGGCAAGCAGAAACGATTGAAATCGAACCGGAGAACGTCGCTTCCGAGTCTGTTAACCAACGGGTGATCATCACCACACAGGAAGAGAAATTTACGCTCCTCTACAACTTGCTCCAAACAGAGAATCCAGATCGAGTGCTGATTTTTAGCAATCGTCGCGACCAAGCGGAAATGCTGTGCGAACATTTGAATTCGTATGGCTTTGTCACAGCGCTACTGAGTGGTGCAGTTGATCAACGCAAGCGCGTTCGCGTTTTGGACGATTTCAAGTCCGGCAAAGTCAAGGTCCTTGTGGCCACCGATGTGGCGGGACGAGGGTTACATGTCGAAGGCATTAGCCATGTGATCAATTATCACATGCCGTTGGATCCCGATGACTATGTGCACCGGATCGGGCGCACCGGCCGGGCTGGGGAAATTGGTACCTCGATTTCCTTCGCCTGCGAAGTGGACTCATTTGAAATTCCCAATGTCGAAGCCTACATCGGGCGCCCGCTGGTTTGTGAGCATCCGACCGATGAACTGTTGAAACCCATTCCGCCGCCCAACTACAAAGTGGAGCGAAAACCGCGCCGTAGCGGTCCCCCGCAACGCGGTGGCGGTGGTGGTGGCGGCCGGGGAGGACGTCGCGGTGGCAGTTCGGGGCCGCGACGATCAAGGGTTTCGCGCTAATCGATCAAGCCTTCTGGCGCGCTCAGCGAGCCCTAGCGAAGAATGGCATCGCAGAGCTATGCCCTCCAAAATTCGAGTTGACCGCAGTTAACGTGCAGGTTAACATGCTGCTATGGTTAGGTCTGTGATATTTTATAAGACGGAAGCTGGTCGTAGTCCGATTGAGGATTTCTTGGATGCTCTGTCAACTAAGCAAGCACTCAAGTCTGCATGAGCGATTTACAGAAATACATACAGAAGCGGAAATCGGATGACCCCGAATTCGCCATGAATTTCGATTCTGGATATGAACAATTTAAGATTGGTGTGATGCTCAAACAGGCCAGACAAGAAGCAGGATTGACACAGGAGCAGCTCGCTGCTCGTCTTCGTACCCAGAAAACAGCAATTTCGCGTATCGAAAATCATGCCGAAGACATCAAATTGTCGACGCTTGAGCGATTTGCCGAGGCCGTTGGCAAGCGGCTTACACTAAAGATAGCTTGAGCTCGTGATAAGTTCTTGTGCCGTTAGCGGTAAAAACTCCGCCTACGCGACGACGCTACTGCGCCGCTTCACCCCCCCCTGCAGAACGCCCCGCAGCGAATACGGGGCGGCGTAGTCAATTTTAACAGTGGCGATTCGACCTGTCCAATCTGCCGGGTCGTCGAAGAAGACGAGCCGATTGTCCGGGGTCCGCCCTCGCCACTTACCTTTATGGCGATTCTCGACCAGCACCTCGACGCATTGCCCGAGATATTTCTCACTTTTGGCGGCCAGAATTTCTGTCTGCCGATCATCCAGCATTTTGCGCCGGCGCTCTTTTTCATCGGCAGGCACATCATCCGGTAAATTGCGTGCGGCTAATGTTTTGGGGCGGACGGAATACTTGGCGAGATGGATCTTGTCCCACTGCATCTCCTCGGCCAGTCGATAGGTGTCCATGAACTGGTCCTCGGTCTCGCCACAAAAACCAACAATAATATCGGTGTTAATTGCGGCCTCCGGCATCCGCGCCCGAATCCGCTCCACGACGCGCCGATATTCGTCCACTGTGTATCCGCGCCGCATCCGTTCCAGCACCTCATCATTCCCGGCCTGGACTGGAATTTCAATATGGGGGCAGACCTTTTCCAAATCGGCCACGGCGTCAATCAGGCGGTCGGTCATCCAGTTCGGATGACTGGTCAAAAACCGAATCCGCTCCACTTCAGGGATGGCATGAACTCGGGTCAGCAGCCCGGCCAAATCTGTGTCATCGTGGAAATCGGTGCCATAACGGTCAATGATTTGGCCGAGCAGCATGATTTCTTTGACGCCTTGACTGGCCAATGTGCGGATTTCGCGCAGGATGTCGTCCGGAGGTTTGCTGCGTTCGGCTCCGCGGCGATAAGGGATAATGCAAAACGAGCAAGCATGGGAACAACCCAGCACCACGGGCACATTGGCCGTCACGGACTGTCCCCGCAAACCGGAGGGCAGGGAGAACTCCTCGTCTTGGATCGCATCCCGCAGCGCCTTTTCGCGGGTATCAAACGAACGATCCGCATCGTATAACCCTTGATCGGCCAAATAATCGAGCAGTGGCCCGGTGTCCGAAGGAGGCATGAAGACATCTACAAACGGGAAGGTCCGGCGCAACTGGGGCGCTTCCTTCATGCCGACCATGCAGCCCATCAAAGCAATTGTCATATCCGGACGCTGCTGCTTGCTTTCGCGCAATCGATACAAGTGATTGATCGCCTTGTCTTCAGCTTGTTGCCGGACAACGCACGTATTCAAGACAACCAGATCGGCCGAGCCCGCATCCGCTTCTGGATGATAGCCCAGCGCCTCTAGCTGCGATGATAAATGTCGCGAGTCCGCCTCGTTCATTTGGCAGCCAATGGTCCATATATTGTAAGTGTGTGCCATAACGTGTGTAATCACATCTGCGCCATGAATGGCTCGACAGATGCACCTCCGACCCGTATTACTATCTCACGTTGACGAATGGATCAAGTGATTGAATGACTATGGCGGTATCGGATCAAAATCTACTCCCCCCGGAATTTATCCTGTCGCGCTCCCGGGGGTGGGCCAGCGAGCCCAAGGACTTGGAGTGGGTACGGGTGAATATTCCGTGTCAGGCTGCCTGTCCGGCTGGCACGGATATTCCCGGCTATCTTGATGCCATTGCGCAGGGGGATTATGAAGCGGCCTATCGCAACAACTTGCGCGACAACGTCTTCCCCGCCGTGTTGGGGCGTGTCTGCACCCGCCCCTGCGAACCTCCC
>SLBD01000035.1 GCA_007126515.1 Kiritimatiellia bacterium | reverse complement strand
TGGGTGAGCGCCGCCACTAATCGCGCTTTGCGGCGGAATCGATAGCCTAGCAGTTTTTCCAAGGTTCGGCGTTGAGCGCGGTCGAGCATGTTCAGGCCCTCGGGTGGAATTGTTTATGGATGGACTTGAGTCTCGTCTGATCCACATGCGTGTAAATTTGAGTCGTCGCGATATCTGCGTGGCCCAGCATTTCTTGAATGACACGTAATTGGGCTCCATGGGCCAGCAGATGACTGGCAAATGAATGGCGCAGGGTATGGGGTGTGACGTTTTGCTTAATGTTGGCTTGGCGGGCATACAATTTAATGAGTTTCCATAATCCCTGCCGGGAAAAGCCACGGCCCCGATTCGTAATAAAGAGGACATCACAGTCCTGATTGTTCAGCAACACATCACGATGATAGGTGAGGTATTCATCGAGTGCGTATTGCGCTCGCTTTCCGTAGGGGACCACGCGCTCTTTATCCCCTTTTCCAACACAGCGCAAATAGGCTTCTTGGCGATGAAGATCTGTTACTCGCAAGTGGGCCAATTCCGAGACACGCAAGCCTGTTCCGTACAAGAGCTCCAACCAAGCCCGATCTCGGCAGCCTCGATGCGTGTTGGGATCAGGCGCAGCCAGTAAGCGATCGACCTCTTCTAGAGATAGAGTTTCAGGCAGACGCTTCCAGAGGCGAGGCGAGTCCATGGCCGCTGCGGCATCCTCGTTCAACAAGCCCTCCTGTTGCAAAAAGCGCATAAAGACTTTGATCGCCACCAGCCGACGGGCGAGGGTGCGGGTGGATAGATCGCGATCTCGTTCAGCCATCAAGAAAGCCAGGATATGTTGATGCCGAACATCATTGATGCTCGTAATTTTTTGCCTCTTCAAGTGGTCCATAAATTGCAGCAGATCAGAACGGTATGCGGCTCGGGTATGTTGACTGAGACCACGTTCCAACGCGATGTAGTCAGCAAATTGATCGAGGAGGGGATACATCACTGCATAAAGGTCAGCGACACTCTTCCGGCAGCGCATCTCTCGCATCGGGGCGGGCGAGCACATCATTCGCATCGAAACCGGCGATGGATATGGCATGCTCAATATTTTTTAGATGCAAGCGAGTACTGTCATACTTAATGACTGCCAGACCTTCAGCGACCTTGAGCTCAGCCTCGAGAATGGCATCTGCCTCCAGCGTTCCCAAGGCTCGCAGGACTCGTTGCGCGCACTGTTCTGAACGCATTTGGGGAATTTCGATCTCTACCGTGAGCAGCTCCTGTCGGAAACATCCAGTCATCGCCAGCAATACCAGCCCAAAGCCCCAATAGCGTAGTGAGGTTTGCAGCTGATGTTTCCTTCGGTAAAACCCTGATTTTTTCTGAATTGATTGCATAATTTATTTGGATATGGATAGTGATTGTGTGTTCAGTAGTAAATATCTGAACATATGATCTCATCAGATGTCTACTTTATTTGGAAGGGCGGGAGTGCGCTTTCCATGGGGTTCCTCACCCCGACCTCCTTGGCGTCCCCGTCCTTCCTTTTTTCTTGTCCCACATTGCCTGTGCGCAGTCTTGATCGTTTCTTAAAAGTTCTCTACGTTTCCGCACATGATTGAACATCGCTTTACTGCTGCTGCGGCCACATATGACCTGCATGACTGCCCTCAAAGAGAGCTCGCCGAGCGACTCCTCGCCCTCATTCCTCCTCTTCATCCTGGACGCATACTGGACGTGGGCGCTGGGACTGGACTGCTCACGCAGTATCTACTCGATCGGTATCCGGACGCTGACATTGACGCGTTGGACATGGCCCCTGGAATGGTTGAGTTTGGTTGCAAGCGTTTCCAACGGCAACCGCGAGTGACATGGCGATTGGGAGATGCGAGACACTATAGGTCAACTCATCGGTATGATCTGATCGTTTCCAACGCGGCTTTGCAGTGGGTGCCGTCGTTGCCGTCGGCCTTGGCTCATTTAGTGGGGCTGCTCGAGCCGGGCGGTGCTGTGGGAATTGGAGTCATGTTGTCAGGCACATTGGCGGAACTGCATACGCTCCGCGGCCAAGTAGCTCCCTCAAAAAAAACATCCGTACAACTACCTTGTTGGAAAGATGTTTTGTCTGCAGTGGGGGACGCGGGGGTAGAGATCATTCAATCGGACCGCGCATTGAATCGGGTCGGCTATGAGAGTGCAGCCATGTTTCTGCGTATTCTGCACAATCAAGGCGTGACGGGCGGACATCCTGATCGCGGTATGCAACTACTGAATCGAACGGAGCTCAGTCGACTGGTTCGACTATACGAAGAGCTTTATTCATGTGACTCAGGGGTGACTGCGACCTATGAGTATGGCGTTGTGGTTGCTGTTAAAAATGGACGTCCGTCCGCAACGGAGACGGCTGATAAATCTCAGCTCGGAGGGCTTGGCTGAGAGCCTTATAGGCGGATCCAGGTGTGCCACTTCCGACGGGTTGATTGTCAATTCGCGTGACGGCGACAAGGTCGTGAGACGTGCCGGAAATGAGCACCTCCTGAGCGGCCATCAATTGCTCTTTAGAAATCAGCTCCTGCCGAATCCCTTGTAAGCTTCCGTTCCGTACCAAATCCCCTGCGAGAACTGTTACTCGCTCAAGCGTTGTGCCTGCCAAAATTTGATTGGATTCTGGTGCAATCAAATATCCATCAGGATCGACACAGGCCACATTTTCTGTGGGACCTTCCAGCACATTGCCATCCGGCGTGAGACCGACAATGAAGTCGAGACCCCGATCGGTGGATTCCTTCGCCATCATGGCGTTGGGGAGATAGTTGCAATGCTTTAGGGCCGAGAAAGGGAAGGGTTTGGGCGGTACCTGACTAAACCCCAGGTGCGCGCCCCCAGGCTGCTTCTCCATGAAGGGAGTCGCTGCTGTGGATACGATGATGTAGGTTTCTGCACTGGGGCAGTCGTGGGGATTCACGCCCATGCTGCCTGGCCCCCGCGAGAGCAAGACTCGGATAAGGATAGTCGGTTGTCCGGCCGCCCGCACGGTTGCAATGATCAACTCTTTCAAGGTGGCGGCGCTGTATTGGCTTTGCAGTCCGATTCCCAGAGCGGAAACGGACAATCGGTCCAAGTGAGCATCCAAATTATAGATGCCGCCCGTCGCGCACTTCAGCGTTTCGAAAACGCCATCCCCCCGATGCACCAAGTGATCATCCACCGGCACCTGCATCAAGGTTGGGTCGCAGGTAATGCCTCCAGTAATGGATGAAAACATAGCAAGGCATGGGGACGGCACAGCTTCGCGATGCCGACGTACCTGTTCCAGCCAGGTCTCGCGACTTAGCGTGGGAATCGATCGTGTACTTGTTTGAGCATTCATTTGACACAGAGTCTAACCGTCGTCGCAGAAGCTGCAAGCCTAATGCCATTTGGTGCCATTTGGTGAACGCTCTTGCCAAGAACCTGTCAAAGAGGCTACAACTCGGACATGTATATGAACACGATCTGTATGCGATATTCGACACCAACAATGATCATGGTCCTCGCCTTGCTTACGACAATGGGGTCAATGGAATCTTCTGCCCAAATCAGGATTCAGAAGCCTGCTGGTGAGAAGGTGACCATTCAGTTGGCCGGATTACAGCCGGGTACAGATGCTCAGTCGCAACAATTCATGCAGACCTTGCGCGCCAACTTAGATCGCTCGGGCTGGTTTGATGTGGTTCCGGCAGGCCAAGGAGAAGTTGCGGTCAGTGGACGAATCCGGTTGCGCGGGAATGAATTGCAGGTCGAGGCGACCGTGGTCGGGACAGTAAATCGCGAGCAATACATCAATCAACGATATCACCAGCCTTCCGCCAATTCCCGGCGACTGGCCCAGAGGCTGGCCGATGACATTGTCGAGGCTGTGATTGGGTATCGCGGCATTGCGTCGACGCAAATCGTTTTCGTGGGTGCGGTCGATCGGCACCGAGAGCTGTTTTTGATTTCCCCCGATGGGAGTGGATTGACACAGCTGACATCGGATGGCAACTGGGCCGTTAGTCCGCGCTGGGGGGCGACCCGGCGACAGTTGACCTACACGGGCTATCTCAATCGATTTGCAGATGTCTTCTTGGTTGATCTGGAAACGGGGAATCGGAGTCCGCTATCCGCACAAAGCGGGCTAAACGCAGGCGGTGCTATTTCGCCGAATGGCGAGGAACTGGCCGTGATTCTGTCGAAAGATGGCAATCCCGAGCTGTACGTACAAAATCTCCAGTCGGGTCGTTTGACGCGGTTAACCAATACTCAAAACGCCAATGAGGCGAGTCCTTCCTGGTCCCCGGACGGTCAGGAAATTGTCTATGTATCCGATCAGGTGGGGCGTCCCCATCTGTATATCATATCTCGGCGGGGCGGGGCTCCAAGACGCGTAACGACGCGCGGGAGCGAAAACGTGGCACCCGATTGGGGCACCAATGGCTTGATTGCCTTTTCTCATCGTATTGGTCGACAGAACCAGATCGGAATTCTGGATCCGCAAAGCGGACAGATTAGCTACATCAGTGATCCGCGCGGAGGAGATTTTGAGGACCCGTCTTGGGCTCCCAATGGCCGTCATATTGTCGTGGGGCGCCGGGAAGATTTTCGGTCCGATCTCTACATTCTTGACACAGCGGGTGATCCGCCGCTACGTTTGACAACAACAAGAGGCGACTGGTTCTCTCCGGCTTGGTCGCCGCAATGATGGAGAAGCAGAAAAGGCAAATGAGCCTAAGGATGAAATAATGAAAAATCTTAAGTACGCACTGGTGCTGTTGATGGGGGTACTCCTAATTGTCAATGTGGGGGGCTGTAAGCGTCGCCCTCGAGATGGTCGAGGAGTAGGAGGGGGTACAACCGGGGTTGGTGGACTCCCCGGAGATAATATTTTTACGGATGGCTTGGGACCTCGAAGCGCCTTTGATGGAGAGCATATCGAAGGACAATTTGAAGCAGTTTTGTTTGCGTTTGATAGTGCTCAGATTGCCGAACCAGAACGGTGGAAGCTGGAAGAAGTGGCCGCTTACATGCGACGGAACCCTTCAGTGAATGTGATCGTCGAAGGGCACACGGATGAACGCGGCAGTCGAGCCTACAACTTGTCTCTCGGCGAGCGGCGTGCGTTGGCTGCCCGCGCTTATTTGATCGGATTGGGTATTGATGGATCTCGTCTCCAGACGCGCAGTTTTGGTGCTGAGCGACCGGTGGCTTTCGGCCACAACGAAGAGGCGTGGAGACAAAACCGCCGGTCTGAATTTATTGTCACACGATAGAGGCAGGCGTGATACTGGCTTTCTTCGGCACGCCCGGTGGTGGCGAGTTATTGCTCGTCCTGCTGGCCGTGCTGTTGCTTTTTGGGGCCAAGAATTTGCCTCGGATGGCGCGCACGCTGGGGCGAACCCTAGAAGAATTCCGGCGTGCCGCTCGAGAAGTGACGGATGAAATCGTTCATGCCGATGAGGATGATGATCTGAAACGCCCTCGGTCTGTCGTTGGTGCGAAACAAGTTGAAGATGGCGCCGCGTCGGCACCACAGAAGACGGATTCGCAACCGGTTAAGAGCGCTTCGGTTGATTCAATAAATCCTGACTCCTCCTCGACGAGGGGTTCTTCATGAGCACGCCCGCCGAGGCAGACTCCCGGCGCGTGGATCAAGAAGACGAAGTCACCAAGCCGTTTTTAGAACACTTGGAAGATTTGCGGCAGATGTTGATCCGCTGCGCGCTTGCTCTTGCCGTGGGAACGGCCATTACGTTGCCGTTTGTTCCGTTGATTTTTGCTTTCCTCAAGGCTCCGTTGGATCGCGTGGTTAAACATCCCGACTTGTTTCTGCAATCGATCGAAGTGACTGGCGCTTTTTCTGTCACCATGCGGGTTGGGCTTTGGAGTGGCTTGCTGTTGAGTGCACCCTTTTTGCTGTTCTTCATTGGACAATTTATTTTCCCGGGGCTCACGAACAAGGAAAAGGCCGTCATCCGTCAGACGGGTGGTTTCTCCATTGTGCTATTTATCGTGGGAGTATGGTTGGGATACACCTTCACGCTGCCGGTCGGACTTCGGATGATGTTTGGAATGCACGACTGGTTGGGCATCCAACCTGTGCCACAAGTGACTAGTTATGTTGCTTTTGTGGTGCATTTGTTGCTGGCGTTTGGGATCGCTTTTCAAATGCCTGTCATCCTTGTGGTGCTGGGGCGATTGGGATTAATCTCATCGCAGCAACTCCGTCAACGACGACGTTTGGTCATCGTTATCTTGCTGATTGTGGCCATGGTGCTGACACCTCCGGATCCGATCACACAAGTGATCATGGCCGGTCCGTTGGTGGTGTTGTATGAGTTTTGTATCTGGGTGGTGCAGATCTCGGAGCGTCGTCAAAAACACAATTTGCGTCATTGAGGTGTCCCCTAATGATGAACTCGACACTGGATGAGGCTCAAGCAGATCCTGTTCCCCATCGATTGGGAACATTCGCTGGTGTATTTACTCCCTCGGTTCTGACGATATTGGGAGTTATACTATTTCTACGCGCAGGCTACGTGGTCGCGCAGGCGGGAGTTTCGGGTGCCTTGATCATTCTGATCATTGCAGAGATCATCGTTATCCTGACAGCTTTGTCTATCGCTGCCATCTCCACGAATACGAAAGTTCACGGCGGGGGCGCGTATTTTTTGATTTCGCGGGTGCTTGGGCCTGAGTTTGGCGGAGCCATTGGCATTACCCTGTTTGTGGCTCAGACGCTTTCCGTTCCATTTTACATTTTGGGATTTGCGGAGGCCATGGCGCAGAGCGTCCCTTGGTTTCATGATCATCTTCGTTGGGTTTGTTTGGGTACCGCGCTTGTTCTTTTTATCATCAATTACATCGGCATCCGTTGGGCTGTGAAGGTGCAATTTCTGATTCTTTCTGTACTCAGTCTGGCCCTCTTGACTTTCCTGTCCGGACTAGCGATGTCCTTTCGTGCAGATCTGTTTGCAAGCAATTGGAAACCCAATTATACGGAGGGCGTGGGTTTGTGGACTGTCTTTGCCATTTATTTCCCGGCGGTTACCGGGATCATGGCTGGGATCAATATGTCGGGCGATCTCAAGAATCCAGGGCGCTCGCTGGTCCAGGGAACGCTGGCGGCAATTGGCGTTGGATTCGTCGTGTATGGCTTGCAGATCGTTTTGCTGGGCGGGGCGAGCGAGCGGGAATTCATGCGGGTGTCGCCCTATGGCGTGTTGTTAGCCAATGCCGCGCTGGGGGCCGCCTCGCTAGTGGTGGCGGGCATGTTCGCCGCAACCATCTCTAGTGCGTTGGCATCTTTCCTGGCGGCTCCGCGCGTCCTCCAGGCCATCGCTCGCGACCGCCTCTTGCGACCATTGAATCTGTTTGCTGCGGGGACCCAAACAGGTGATGAACCCCGCCGGGCGCTGATTTTGACCTTCATCGTCACGGTCGGAGTTTTATGGATGGCAACAGCAGACGATGCCGGCGCTGCCTTCAATCAGGTGGCGATGTTGGTCACGATGTTCTTTCTGTGCACCTATTTGATTATTAATGTGGCGGCTTTCGTCGAGGCATTTGGAGCCAACCCCTCGTTTCGACCACGGTTCCGATGTTTTCATTGGAGCACAGCTTTGCTGGGAGCGATTGCCTGTTTGGCTGTGATGGCGCTTATTGATCCCTTGCAGGCAAGCGTCGCGGTGATTTTGCTGGGAGCAGCCTATGTATTTATGAGCCGACGGTCGCATGCCGTGACGTTCGGTGATGCCCGTCGCGGGTTCATCTACACACAATTGAGCCGTAGTTTGGCAAAATTGCGTGATATGCAATCGCATCCCAAAAATTGGCGCCCAACGATTCTGGTTTTATCGGGCAACCCGAATACGCGTTTGCAATTGCTCTTGTTTGCCGTCTGGATGGAAGCGGGTCGCGGGATTGTCACGGTTGCGTCGATTCTCTTGGGAGATCTGCATGAGCGAATTCGTGATCGAGAGGATGCTTTAGACTCTCTGAGCAACTTAATCCGTTCGCAAGGTATTAACGCGTTTCCTGAAGTCGTGGTTGCTGAGGAGTTTGACGCGGGAATTCGTCTCCTGCTGCAAAGTCATTCGATTGGTCCCATCAAGCCGAATATCGTGTTGGTGGGGTGGCCTGCGGATGCCGCTCGCGTAGCGCCCTTTGTGCGTCATTTGGGTGAAGTCCGGGCGCTGGGGATGAGTGCGGTTAGTGTGATTGATCACGGCCTTCCTGAGTCGGACATACCCAAACGCATCGATATCTGGTGGCGTGGGCAGGAGAATGGTTCATTGATGCTGATTCTTGCCCATCTGATGACGCGAAACTGGGAATGGTCGCGAGCACGAATCCGCGTATTGCGACTAGTCCAGGACCGCGCGGATGAATCCCAAGCGGCTACTGCTATGCGGGCTTTGGTGGAAGCGGCTCGAATTGAAGTTGAACTCAAGACGGTGGTGTCAGATCGCACTTTCCCGATCCTGTTCAGAGAAGTCTCCCGTGACGCCTCGCTGATCTTTTTGGGATTTCATCCGGCCCCGGACGCCGATGCGGCAGACTTTTATCAGCGTCATACGAATCTGCTCGAGAACATGCCGACAACGATCTTGGTCAGCTCCAGCGGTGAAGCGGATTTGATGGCGTAGTAGCCTGTTGGTTGATGGCGGGCGAAGCGTATCCGACTAAGCGTGGCGAGTAAGTGTGTCCCCGCCGCCCACAGATAGGCCTCCCGTAGCCCCGAAATCTGTTTGGCGCAATCCGCCGCCCACAGAGGGGCGGCCTACAAAGAGGAAGTTGTAGGCCGGGCCTCTGCGTCCGGCGCGCGTGCTTGTTCGAAACAGTCCTCCCTTCGTCGGGAACTTTGTCGCGATTGCACTTTTGGGTGTCCCAATTCGGAACTCAGGAAAATCGCCTCAAAAAGTTTCCATTGAATGGAAAACCCGCGTTTTTTCTTCCATTGAGTGGAAAACAGCCCCAGCCCCT
>SLBD01000226.1 GCA_007126515.1 Kiritimatiellia bacterium | reverse complement strand
CGCCCCCGGTCAATCAGCGCCAAGGCCGCGAGCAGGTCCAATGTCGATCGATGCCAAACGGCTTCCAATGACTTGTCCTCGTGGAGTAGATAGGGCTCATTGACATAGCGTTTTCGTCCAGCAATCAGCACATTGTTCTCCGTGTAGCCCAGGTTGCGGACATCGGCGAAACACTTACCGATCGTTTGGCAGTAGAGTTTCTTCGATGCGGACGAGTTGGTGCGGGCGGCCGCTCCATAGCGAAAGTTTTTGGGGGTTAGCGGAAACCGGATGCGCTGCTGCCCAATCGCTGTCTTGAAGTCCACGGCACAATCCATGGATAGTAGCGGGCAATCGGGATTGGCGGGGTGCAACGTTAAAAAGCTGCCTCCCGGCCCTCCGATTGTGACCGTCTCCTTGACGGTCACAAATTCCACAGGACGGTTGGTTGTGCAGGTCCCTGCGGCATCGAGAGCTCGCACGAGGTCCATTGCTCCGCGGTCAAACAGCGGGGGATCGCCCGAATCCATTTCAATGATGAGATTGTCAATGTCCAGACCCAAACGGAGAGCAATGATGTGTTCCACCATGCGAATATAATTCCCGGGCGGACCGCTACGCAGAACAATATTGCTGACAATCCCGCCGGTCGTCCAAACGTTCAGCACCGACACCCCAACCGGTAGATAATCGGAGTAATCAGAACGATTGAACCACCAGCCATCCTGGTCGCAGGGCTTCAGGGTGATGCGACGCTGTTCTTTCCCGAGAAATGTGCCGGGACCCTCGGTCGTCTCTTCGTGCTCAATCGTGGTTTGGAATCGCGGCTGAACCGGCTTGGCCTCTGACATCAAATCCCAGTCGACAGGAATGCGGTTAAACCGCTCGTAGGCGCGGTACACCTGATCCATATCGCCACCGATAACGATGCCGTGATCAACTGACTGTGCGTCTGATTGAGATGCCATGAGCCACGGAGGTACGCCTCACCCATCGAAAAAAAGCGACGATGTTGAAAACGCCAATGCGGATCCTGTTTACAGGTGACCTTCCAGCTTGGATTTCATCGCCGACTTGCTCATGGCACCCACCATTTGTTCGGCCACCGTGCCATTTTTCATCACCAGCAGGGTGGGGATGGAGCGTACACTAAATTGATTGGCCAGTTCCGGGCGCTCATCGACATTCACTTTTGCTACCTTTAATTGACCATCCAGTTCATCCGCAATCTCATCTAAAATGGGGGCAATGGCCTTGCAGGGGCCGCACCATTCAGCCCAGAAATCCACCAGCACAGGTGTCGCGGATTGCAGTACGTCAGAGTCCCAGTTTGCATCGGTTACAGTAATGATTTTGTCACTTGCCATGATAATATCGTCCTTTATTTAGATTCAATGATGTTCACAGTTGAATTATACAAGTCGGCCAGGGAAGGGGAGAGCTGGCACCATGGTCGCCACCAAGACATAGACCAGAGCTAAGCCAACCAAAACAGCGACCAAGGCTAACGCCCCGAAGGCGGGACTATCCACATCGCTATCGTCGGCATCAAATGAAATGGCATTGCGGGCCGCTGTTTCCGCCGATGTCGGCGCTGATTCCGAAGACGATGAGGAGGACCGAGCCACATTTAAGGCCGGTCGGGCTGCCGCGCCGCTGCCATCGGGTCGTTTGATACGGATTGTCTTGCGACCGCTGGACGGTTTACTGCTCGCCAATTCCCGGGGCAGATCAATTCGCGCCGTCTCACTCTTCTTCGATTCCTCTAAATCCAACGGGATGGCCATGGTGCTGTCCGAGGCGGCTTCTGGCGCAGGTGAGTCCGGCCGCTGAATCTTCATCGTTCCACTGGGCTTCGGTTTCGCCGGACTGCTGCCGTCGGCGCTAATGTGCATGGTCTCGTGCTTCATGATTTCCTGGCGTTCATCGTCGGAAAGCATTTCGCCCAAATCCAGTCGCGCCGTTGATTTCTTGCTGGCTTCAGCCAATTCCGCCTTCTTGAGGACCTGAGATTCGTCCGTATCAATCTTGTTCGTGGCGGCCTTCTCTTTTTCGTCCAAAATCACGCGCTGCGTCGCATTTAATGCGGCTTGATATAAGTCGTCCAGCGATTCGCCGTCGATATTCTCGAGCTGAATCGATTTGTCTTCCGACGCTTTTTCTTCCGGTTGTGCTTCCGCAGCAGCTTCTGCCGGCGGAGGCTGAGGGGCTTCGTTTGCGGGCTCCGGAGGAGTGGGCTTTGTCTTCAATGCTAATTTGGGCTTGGCTGGCGCAGCTGCTGCCTCCGCTTTGGGAGGCTCGTCCGCGGCGACTGATGGCTTGGGGGCATCGACCTCGGCCAGGTTTAGTTTGATCTTGGGCCGTTCCTCAGATGTGGAATCTTTGGGTGGATTGGCGGGCGCAGGCGGCTTCTCCGCAGGTGTCTCGGGTGTTGGCGCATCGGACTTTGCCGACTCTTTTGCCGGTTCGGTTTCAGGGATATCTAGATTTAACTTAATTTTCGGTTTGGCATCATCAGATGCCTGAGGTGCCGGAGCGGGTGTTGCAGCTTGTTTTTCGACTTCCTTCAAGGCCTCGTCCATGTTGAGTTTGATTTTCCCCCCCTGAGGTTCTGCGGGCTTCGGGGCATCGGTCGGCGAGGGGGGCGCGATCTTGGCTTTTGGAGGAACCGTGCCAGCACCATCTGAATTCGCCGCAGGAGGCGGCGAGGCAGCCTCTGCGTTGAGGTTTAATTTGATCCGTGGAGGCAGTTTGGGGCCTTTTTCTTCCGGTTGATCCGTCATATTTTTCTCCATGCTGCGTTTAGGTAAACGTTACGTTTCATTTGTGCGACGGTCAAAGCAAAAGTTGAGCGACTTAAGCGCAGAGCGAAAATCCGCCGGTAGCGGGGCCTCCACCCGAGTGATGCGTTGGTCGGGGTGCAAGGGGGCCTCAAACACGGCCGCATGCAACATCGGCCGGGGCAGACTCCGAATTCGCTGATCTGTAATGCGACGCGTCATATACTCGGTATCACCCAGAATCGGATGGCCCAGATGGGCGAAATGCCGTCGGATCTGATGCGTGCGACCCGTATCGATCTTCATCTGCACGAAGGCAGCGCCGCGTCCTTGTTCGAGTACTTTCCAGTGAGTCACGGCAGTTTGCCCGTCCAGTCTGAGTGTGCAGGTGCCGCTGGCTGCAGGCTCTCCAGAGACGATTGCGCGGTAGAGCTTGAGAATACGATGCTGGCGAAAGTGCTCCACCATGCGTTCGAAAGCAGTGTCCGAACGGGCCATGCAAAGACATCCGCTGGTCCCCTTGTCAAGGCGATGCACAGCTCGGATTTGGTTCAATTGCATCTGTCCACGCAGGCAAGCTTCGGCGCTGTTCCGCCCGTTGGATAGGAGCCCGGCGGGTTTGTTTACAACAAACGTGTCAACGGCCTCGTGGAGAATGGGGATTTGTGTGCTATGAGGTTGCTTTTCTTGCCCGCGCGGGAATCCGTGAATTTCAATCTCGTCTTTTGCGCTTACGAGATGTTTCGCCATCCAGATCCGTCTCCCATTCACAAACACTCGGCGGGCATCCAGCAGGTTCTTGGCTTGGCGTAAGGAACAATGCTGCGCACGAGCGACGTATTCAACCAACTTTTCTGAATGAAACTCCATGAAACAATCGTAATGGTTGTTGGGAAAAGGATCAATATGTGACTTACCTAAGATATTCGGAAAATCTGTCTTGCCCGTCTATTCATTATGAACGTTTGGCAGGCGATTGATATCTAACAAACAAACAGAAAGGAGATAGAAACGATGAGATTGAAGGTAATAAGTGTTTTCGCAGCGATCAGTATGGTATTCACAGGGGGTGTACTTGCCCATCAACATGGCGGGGGCGACCACGCCGAACAATCAGAGTATACAAAATTCGAGGTTGATGCAGCCCATACTCAGGTCGGTTTTTCCGTCCGACATTTGGGTATAGTCAATGTGAGAGGCGTATTCACAGACTATGAGGCATCTCTAAAGATGTCCGAAGATGACTTTTCGACGACTCAACTTGAATTTACGATTGAGGCTGCAAGCATTGATACGGGTGTCGGAGCCCGTGATGATCACTTGCGCAGCGCGGATTATTTTGAGGTCGAAACCTATCCCGAGATTACGTTTGTCAGCACGGGCGTTCAACGACACGGTACAGGTCATGCTATGACTGGAAAATTGACCATCAAGGGCGTGACCCAGGATGTGACTTTGCCAGTAACGTTTGGGGGTCCCGTATCGGATCCGTGGGGCAACACGCGAATAGGTGTTGAGCTGACTGGAGAAATCAACCGACACGACTTCGGTGTGGCCTATGATGCCATGGCCGATCGCTCGATTAGTGATACCGTTCGTCTCGACGTTCAGATCCAGGCGATTCAGCAGTAAACTCTCTCTCCGCTATTCAGGCGAGAGTCCAAGGGGGTCGAGCATGTGCCGTGCTCGGCCCCCTTCTTGCAGTACCATCAAACCAATAGAAATAATGAATAGCTTATAAACTATTCCTTTCCTACAAACTCTTTTGTTCGCTGGCTTTAGGGCTTCGCGGGTTCAAAGACGCTGGCGAACCGAGTCAATTGATCGATGACGCTCGCGACCGCTTTGCGACTAGACTCATCCTTGAGGCCGCCCTCGCTATCGAAGGCTTCGTGGGCATTGGCCAGGCAATATTGTGCAGGGATGACAAATGCGGAGGGGTTTAGAAGCACTGCGCGAAGCTGGGTGAGTCCCCGGATGCCTCCCAGACCACCCGGCGAGGCGCTCAGCAGGGCGACGGGTTTCTCAAACAAGACTTTTCCTGGATCATTTTCGCCACCGGGCCGAGTCAGCCAGTCGATAGTGTTCTTCAACAGCCCTGGCATGGCCGCGTTGTATTCCGGACTTGCCATCAGCACGGCATCATGCTCGTGAATCAATTTTTTCAGCTCTAGGGCTTTCGCAGGGAGGCCTGCTGCCTCCTCCAAATCTCCATCGTATATGGGAAGAGGAAAGTCTTTAAGGTCAATCGGGGTGACGGTGACGTTGTCCATCTCGTTGCCAATATCAGCAGCAGCGGCGATTAATTTTTTGTTAAACGACTCGGCGCGCGTGCTGCCGGCAAAGGCTAGAATGCGTACATGCTTCATATTTTTTCTCCTGATACTATTTATTTGTCTGTGTAAGTCGCGAGTTTAATGGAATCCTGACACGCCGACCCGTTTTGTGGCGGGGGGCGGTTGTTATCGCTGGGCCCAAAAGGTGGGAAAGAGGCTGAATCACAATCATGTTTATTTGAGAGATACTTTGTGAAGGACTGTGAAATTTGCGGGAACGAAATTCCTGACTCGATGATGACGTGTCGGTTTTGTGGTGGACGACAAGAATCTGTACCTGTACGTCGGGCGCGGGGGCGGGTACGAACCGTCAATTTAAAGTTGGGGATTCGTGGTGTAGACGATGGAATTGTGCGTTTGCAGTGCGAGCTGGAGCGAGCGCGATCCTCGGGAGCTGCTGTGTTGAAGGTGATTCATGGTTGGGGATCCTCTGGCAAAGGGGGAAGTCTAAAGGAGGCGTGCCATGCCCAATTGCGTCGCGAAATGCGGGCCTTGCGGATTGCGGACTTTATCCCGGGCGAGACCTATTCCGACACCTCCCCGCGGGCTCGAGATTTGGCCCGCCGCCATCCCGATCTGAAATGTTCGTGGCACAGCGATACCTTGAATTATGGGATGACGTTGGTGGAGCTTTGACCACTGGAATTGCCACATTGCAATTAATGCCACTACCGCGTAGCATAACCGGACGTGCAATCAAATAGGGTGTTGCGGGAGGAAAGGAAGAGCATGAATAAACGTTTTTGTTTGTGGATGGGCGTGGCAATCATCATCTCGCTTACGGGCCGTGTTGTGGCTGCGGATGAACAAGGTGTGGAAGAATCGACTGGTTTTACGGGAGTGGGCGTGGCGGTGGTCGGCGAGATGGATGCCGCAGCGGTAGAGCGGATTCGGGCATTTGCGGAGCGTAACACCAGTATTCGGGTGCGAATCCGCGAGGTCCCGGCTATGGCAGCGGAGAGCTTGGGCGAAGTGGCGGATGCACTGGCTCCTCTGCGGGTGGAGGAAGATGCCGCGTTTGTACTGCTTTATGTGGGCGATTCTGATTTTCCAGATCACACGGTCTATCGCTATAACCAACGTACGGGCATCGTGAATGTGTCCTTATTACACACGGACGATGAAGAGCGGTTTCTGCGGCGGATTGAAAAATTGACAATGCGGAGTCTGGGGCTCCTGCTAAATGTGCCCCCTGTTCCGAATCCACAGTCGGCCATGTGGACCTATAGCACCTTGGAAGAATTGGACCTGATGGGGCGGAATTTCGATCCACCCTCCTTACGCAACATTCAGGTCAATGCCCAAGAATTGGGAATCGAATTAATTGCCGATAGTCCATTTTTGATGATTCGATAAGCACAAGGCGGAGCTACTTCATGCTGGATCTGAAATTTATACGTGAAAATCCGGATGCCATTCGGCAATCGTTGGCGAATCGGGGATCGACTGTTGACCTGGATGCGATTCTGGCCCTCGATGCGGAGCGCCGACAGGCCCTGCAGGATGTTGAGCGCCTCAAGCAGGAACGCAATGCGTCATCGAAAGAAATCGGCCTGCGTAAACGGGCCGGTGAAGACACCGAAGACATTCAGGCCACCGTGCGGGCTCAAGGCGAGTCAATTGCTGCATTGGATCAGCGCATTCGCGTTCTGGAAACAGAGCTGGAAGATCGCCTGCTGACGATACCCAATCGGCCAGCTGCCGTTGCGCCGATCGGACCGGACGCTTCAGGAAATCAAGTGGTCAAGACGGTGGGTAAACCTCGCCGTTTCGATTTTGATCCGCTTCCGCATGTGGAGTTGGCGGAGCGCTTGGGGCTGGTTGATTTTGGGCGGGCAGCCAAGATTAGCGGCGCTGGATTTGCCGCCTACACGGGCGTGGGAGCGCGGTTGGAACGGGCGCTCGTTCAGTTTATGTTGGATATCCATACAACCGAACATGGCTATCACGAGATTAGCCCGCCATTCCTGGTCAACCGGGCCGCCATGACGGGCACGGGGCAATTGCCGAAAATGGCCGAAGATATGTATGCCGTCCCTGCGGATGATTTGTTTTTGGTGCCCACGGCCGAAGTCCCGGTGACCAATCTGTTCCGAGACGAGATCATGGATCGACCGCTACCTGTGAAGTTGGTCGCGTACACCCCTTGTTTTCGGCGTGAGGCTGGCGCGGCGGGACGCGACACCCGCGGCCTGATCCGCATGCACCAATTCGATAAAGTAGAGCTGGTGAAATTTGTTGAGCCAGAAACATCGTATGACGAATTGGAAGATCTGTTGGGCCATGCGGAGACCATTCTGCAACGCCTTGAGCTGCCGTATCGCGTCTTGGAATTATGTACTGGCGACCTTAGTTTTGCGGCCGCTCGTTGCTATGACATTGAGCTCTGGGCCCCCGGCCAAAACGATTGGCTGGAGGTGTCCTCCTGTAGCAACTTCGAAGATTTTCAAGCGCGGCGCGCCCGCATTCGGTATCGGCCCGAAGGAGGAAAGCCGCAGTTCGTGCACACGCTGAACGGCTCCGGTGTTGCGTTGGCCCGCCTGTATGTGGCGATTCTTGAGAATTATCAGAATGCAGATGGCAGTGTCACCGTGCCTGCTGCTCTGCGTCCTTATTTGGGTGGACTGGAGCGCATCGAGTCCCCGGTCTCGACCTAAGTTGGAGACACGTGATGACGTGGGAAGCTGATCAACTGGGCCACATCAATGAGGCCGGTTGGCTGCCACCACGGAGTCGGCTACTGGTAGCCGTATCGGGAGGATGCGATTCTATGGCCCTGTTGCATCTGTTGTGCGCGGGCGCAGCCGAGCGCGAATGGGACATTGGCGTGGCTCATCTCGACCACGGATTGCGCACCCCCGAATCACAGGAAGATGCCGAGTTTGTTCAGCAGAGGGCAGCCGCTTATGGGGTGCGCATCCATATTCGCCGACAAGATATTGCGGCCTTGGCAGCAGCGCAGGGACAATCCATTGAAATGGTTGCCCGCTCGTGCCGGCATGATTGGTTTGAGACGCTGCATCGAGAGCACGGATATACTCATTCGGTGCTTGCCCATACACTCGATGATCAAGCAGAGACTGTCTTGATGCGCTTGTTGCGAGGCTGTGGATCGGAGGGACTGCAAGCGATGTCCCCCGTCAGCCAGCTGCGTGACCGGATTGTCGTTCGTCCATTGCTCACCTGTTCGAAAGACGAATTGAAAGACTATTTACGGCAAAAGGAAATACCTTGGCGCGAAGACGCGAGCAACCAAGATCCAGCGTATCTACGCAATCGGGTTCGGCATCAACTAGTCCCGCTTTTGCAATCCTATAATCCCCGAATTACGGCGACATTGGCCCGCACCGCCGAGCTACTACGACAAGACTACTCTATTCTAGCAGAAACGGTGGCTGCCGATTATCGTGCTTGTGTGCAAGGAGGCGCAGAGTCCGCTCCGCAGTGCGCCTTGGATCTCCGGCCGTGGCGGACTTTATCGGAAGGGCGCCAGCGTCACGTTCTGCATCGCTGGCTAGTAACCGGGATTCAGCCGGAAACCATCACCTGTGAGATCGTCCATCGCCTCCACTGCATATGCCTTTCCAATCAGGGCTCTCAGCGGATCTCATTGCCCGGCAATCTGACGGCTATCCGACAATATGATGCGCTGTTCCTCGAACCGGAAACTCGAGGCTGTTCAGGGTTTTTGGAGCCCATTGTGCTTTGTGAGGGGGAAACGCAGGCGGCGGATTTTGGGGTGCAAATCACCATGAGTCATTCGCAAGGATTCCGGCCGATCCGCGAGGAAGGGGTAGGGACCTATCCCGCTGCAGCGTATCTGTCTGCCGCAGTGATTGCGCCGGGTGAGTTGAGTGTGCGATCGTGGCAGTCCGGAGATCGGATGATCCCATTTGGAATGAGCGGGTCCCGCAAGATCCAAGATATATTCACCGATGCCAAAATTCCAGAAGCCCAACGGCATACGATCCCGCTATTCATCAGTCAGGG
>SLBD01000134.1 GCA_007126515.1 Kiritimatiellia bacterium | reverse complement strand
TCCTTGGGTGGCTCGGCCCACGGATCCTCCAGGATCCCGCCTTCGTAGCTGATATGCAACAGGTTGCGGTCCATACTGTAGGGCTTGGCCGCTGTTACCGGCACGGGGATGTTATGTTTTTTGGCATACTCAATCAGGTCCGTGCGGGATTTAAAGGTCCATTCCCGCCACGGAGCGATGACTTTCACATTCGGTTCCAGCGCATACGCGGTGATTTCGAACCGCACCTGGTCATTGCCCTTGCCAGTGGCCCCGTGACTAATGGCTTCTGCATCATTTTCGCGGAGAATTTCAATCATCCGCTTGGAGATCAAGGGACGAGCGATGGAGGTGCCCAGCAAGTAGCCGGCTTCGTAGACTGCGCCAGCGCGGATCATTGGATAGACAAAATCGGTCGCAAATTCTTGACGCAAGTCATCAATGTATACTTTCGATGCCCCGCTGTTCTTGGCCTTTTCGTCCAAGCCGGTCAGCTCTTCTTCTTGCCCCAAGTCCGCCGCAAAGGCGATGACTTCGGCATTATACTCATCCAACAACCATTGAATGATGACAGAGGTATCCAATCCCCCCGAATACGCTAAAACGACTTTCATGCTTTCATCCTTTCTTGCCAATTTGAAATTAAATCCGGCGGGAAGGTTTCGCTGCGCTCAGCCATTCCCGCCCTAGAAATACCCACCGAGGCTCAATCAATCGATGCTGGCGAGGAGTAAATCAAAACACCTGCCTGAAAACAAGCATGGAGATAATAAGGAAATGGGACTAGACGCAATGGATCGAACGTGGTTATTATGCGCGGCTTTCAATCGATGCACTAACTAGAGGAAGTTGGATAGAGGATGAGTAAATTGGTATTAGGGCTGCCCAAAGGCAGCTTGCAAGAGGCAACATTTGGGATGCTGGCGAAAGCGGGCTGGAAGGTTCGAACCGGTTCGCGCTCCTATATTCCGCGTGTGGATGATACGGAAATTGAGGCTCGTTTGATCCGGGCACAGGAAATCAGTCGATATGTTGAAAATGGTCACCTCGATGCGGGCATGACCGGCCATGATTGGATTGTTGAAAATGGCTCCGACATTGTGGAAGTCACCGAGTTGGTGTATTCCAAGCAGGGCATGAACCCCGTGCGTTGGGTCCTAGCGGTCCCCAACGATTCCCCGATTCAAAGCGCCAAAGACTTGCAAGGCAAGCGAATTGCCACCGAAGCGGTGGGTATCACCAAGCGTTATTTGCAAGAAAACGGTGTCGAGGCCGAGGTGGAATTTTCCTGGGGCGCCACAGAGGTGAAGGCACCCGAGCTGGTCGATGCGATCGTGGAAATCACCGAAACCGGCTCTTCTTTGCGAGCCAATAATCTGCGGATTGTCGAAGAGATTCTGGTCTCAACCACGCGATTGATTGCCAGCAAAGAAGCATGGGCAGACGCGTGGAAGCGCCGCAAGATCGAAAAGCTGGCGATGATGCTGCAGGGCGTTCTGACGGCGGATCGCAAGGTATTAATCAAGATGAACGTCAAAACAGAGCAATTGGATGCGGTTGCCAATCAATTACCGGCTATGCATGCTCCCACCATTAATAATCTACGGACAGAGGGATGGTACTCGGTCGAAGCCGTCATGGACGAAAGCGTCGTGCGGGAAATCATCCCTGAATTGAAGGCCGCGGGTGCGGTTGACATTATTGAGTTAAGCTTGAACAAAGTGGTTCCCTAACAACGCTTTCCGCGGGCACAGGGCTACACCAACCATCCACAAGGACGACGAATATGGGTTCAATTAAGAAGCAGCGTCGCCGGAAAATGGCCAAGCACAAACGTCGTAAGCGTTTGCGGGCCGACCGGCACAAGAAGAAATAAGCTGGGCGACCCTCGCCGATTGTGGCCCCCTGTCCTTGCATTTCTGGGCAGGGGGCGGATACTACCCCCTTAGACTCTAGTTGTGCAGGAACGGCAGCCAGGGGGCTTGAGGGGATCAAACACATGGCGGGAATCATGAGTAGATGCAAGCAAGGGATGAGGACGAAAGCGGTTGCAGGAGCCAGCTTGGCGATCTTGTTTCTGGCTGGCTGTGCGACTCCTTTTCGGCAGGCCGATGATGGCTTTGACGCAGATCATCCCCTCCCCGATCCTGAAATTCCGATTACGATCACGGACGAATCGCGGAATCGTGCCCGAGCCTTGGCGTTATATGCCCGCGCTCAGATTCATGAATTCAATCGTGAGCCCGCACTAGCCATCGAGGCCTATCGGCGAGCGATCGAGTATGATCCGGATTCGGAGCAGCTGTTCCTCCGGTTAGCTTTGGCCTATATTCGCGCCGCTCAATTTGATGAGGCGGCCGATTTGTTCCAGGTCGTTGCCGAGCGCAATCCGGATCAGGCGCAGCCCCTGCTTTGGCGTGGAGCCATGCTGCGGCAGCGTGATCGGCACGATGAAGCGGAAGAGTTATTTCGGGAGGCGTTAGTACGCGAACCGGCCAGTCCACAAGCACACTTGCATCTGTATGAATTGCTGATTCAGCAAGATCGAATGGCAGAAGCTTCGGCCACCTTGGAGGAAGCCGTGGCCGTAGTTGCTGAGCCAGCTCCGTTTTATCAACTGCTCGGAGAAATTCGCTGGCAGCAATCGACTCAAGTCACGGACGAATCGGAGCGAGCTCGGCTCTGGGACGAAGCCCAGGCCGCGTGGGAGGAAGCTCTTGAGCGCTTGCCTGAGCACGCTGGAACTTGGGCGCAGCTGGGCGATCTGCATATGCGGCGCGGAGCCGCAGAGCTTGCCAAGCAGCATTATCAAGAGGCCATCCGCCTCGATCCGACTCTCGTGGAACCCAAATGGCGGCTGGTTTTGCTGCATGAGCAGGCGGGCCAGTTAGATGAAGTGGTCGAACTACTCGAATCGCTGGCTGTGCTGCAGCCGAATGATGCCCGCGTTTTTCTCTCCCTGGGCGCGGCCTACGAACAGCTGGGGAAATTTGACCTCGCCCTGCGTAGTTATCGCGCGGCCTCGCGGGTCGGTCGCCCCACCACGGCCACCTACCTCAAGCTGGCGGTTCTGCAAATGGAAGATGATCCCGATCAAGCTATTCGTGATTTGCGCGACGGCCTGCAACTGATCCCGGGCGATCCGCGTCTGCTGGAAATGTTGGGCATGATTGCGTTTCAACAGAACGACTATGCTCTGACCATCATCGCTTTGTCTGAGGCGGAAGAATTTTGGTTAAGCGTGGACGGCTCAGGTGAATCATTGACACCTCATGCCCCTATTTTCTTGGCTTTGTCGCACTTCTACACGGGAAATCTTGATGAGGCATCCAGTCGCTTGCTCCGCACCATGGAAACCAGTCCTGATGCCTTGCAAGCATTTCTGTATTTCGTTGTACAGGACGATGACAAGGATCAAGTTCAACAGGTGGCTGATTTTATTGCGCCTTTGGTGGACGATACCCCCGAACATATCCCAGCCATAATTGCCCTCGGATTCCTCCACAGCTTCCTGAACGATTCACCCGCAGCGCTGGAGACTCTAAACAGGGCCTATGAGTTGGCAGCCGATCACGACGAGGCAGAGAAGTGGTTGGACGCGCGCTTCTTCTTTTGGTATGCCGCCGCCCACGAACGGCAAGAACAGTTCGACCGAGCGGAAGAATTATTCTATCGATCCTTGCAGTTGGATCCAGAAAGTGCCGAAACGTACAACTACTTGGCGTACATGTGGGCGGAACTCGATCGTAATCTGGAAACAGCCGAACGGTACGTACGCATTGCCTTGGAGGCGCGCCCAGACAGTGCGGCCTTCATTGATACCCTCGGCTGGATCTTTTATCGCCAGGGTCGCTTTGAGGAAGCGTATGCAGAAATCCGGCGGGCAGCGGAGATTCTCCCCGATGATCCTGTCATCACAGATCACTTGGGCGACATTTATCTGGCGTTAGGGAATACCGAACAAGCCATCGTGCAGTGGCGACAGGCGTTGGAGCTGGATCCTGAGAACCCGGATAAAATTCGCGAAAAGCTGGAAAGGCACGCGCCGGAACCACTCGATAGAGAAGAGGCCGATCTCGAACCGGCCTCAGAATCTGATGATATCGATGAGGACGTAGTTATGGAGGAGGAAACGGACGTCCCGGAGGCAGATGCAAATGATCAGCGATCTGCTTCCGAAGTGGATGCCAACTAGGTATGGCTCTCGACCGGTTCAATCGCAACATTCATTACTTACGCATATCGCTTACCGATATGTGTAACCTGCGGTGTGTCTATTGCATGCCAGAAGACATGACCTTCCGTCCGCGCGAGGAGTTGTTGCAAGATGATGAATTGCTGCGGCTGGTCCGCGTTTTTTCTCAGCTGGGCTTTGATAAATTTCGGCTGACCGGCGGTGAACCGACGTTACGCGTCAATTTGGTACCGATCGTTCAAGCCATGCACGACACGCCGGGAGTGAAAGAGTTGGCCATGACCACGAACGGCGTGACGCTGAAATCGCTGGCGCGCCCCCTCAAAGAGGCCGGGCTGCAACGGATCAATGTGAGTATCGACACCTTGGATCCGGATAAATTTCGGCGGCTGACGCGGTGGGGCCGCATCGAAGATGTCTGGGCAGGTGTCGAGGCGGCAGAATCAGTGGGCCTGGGCATCAAAATCAACGCAGTGGTTGTGCGGGGGCAAAATGACAAGGAAGATGCTGTCGACCTCGCCCGCCTGACGCTCAAGCATCCTTGGCAAATCCGCTACATTGAAGTGATGCCAATGGGCCGTGTGTCCGACTTCCAAAAATCGGCGATTGTTCCGGAAGACGAACTCCGGGCCACGATCAGTGAAGCCCTGGGTCCCATGGAGTTGCTCAACGAAGGTCGCCTGGACGGAGAAGCTCGGATGTTCAAGCTGCGGGACGCGATGGGATCCTTAGGATTCATCAGCGCCGTCACGAAACCTTTTTGCTCGGGCTGCAACCGGGCCCGTCTGACGGCGGACGGGAGGCTGCTGCTCTGTTTATTGCGAGATAAAGAATTGAATTTAATGCCCTATGTGCGGGATGGCGCCTCCGATCAGGAACTGATTGAATTGATCGAGGACAGCATCTGGCACAAACCGTGGGGACACGGCCTGGCTCAAGATGTCCGGCCCTCCCGAAACATGTCGGAGATTGGCGGATGAGCGTACAGATGATCCAACCCCACCAGGCCGATGAGCTGATTCGTGAACATATGCCAACCTATGGTGCCACCGGCGTGCCGGTTGAAGAGGCCGCAGGCCGCATCCTCCGTACTGCCATCCGGGCCGATCGCGATCTGCCGCCGTTTGACCGCGTTACAATGGATGGAATCGCCATCGATTTTGCCGCCTGGCAATCCGGACAGCGCCAATTCAGCGTACACGACACCGCTGTGGCCGGACGACCCGCTCCAGAATTAACGGATTCGACCCGCGGATGCATACAGGTCATGACTGGTACCATGTTACCAGCAGGGACCAATGCTGTGATTCCCTACGAGGACTTGGATCTCGCAGAGGGCGTAGCTGTTGTTCATGACACCGCCGATGTGGTGCCCTTGCAGCATCTACACAGCCAAGCATCCGATCGGCGCGTGGGCGAAATTATTGTTCCAGCCGGAACTCGGCTACGAGCACCTCACATCAGCATTGCCGCAGCCGTAGGCTGTGCCCGTGTGCAAGTCACGTGCCCCCCTGCAGTGGCCATCATTTCCACGGGCGACGAGCTGAAACAAGTCGATGAACCCGTGGAGCCCTTCCAAATCCGTTCGGCCAATGACCATGGCATTCGCGCCGCTCTGCTCCGGCTCGGCCACAATCACGTGGAACGATTTCATGTCCGTGACGATCTCGACGCCACATTGCAACTTCTCCAGCAATTGCTCAACGACTTTGATGTGTTGATTCTCACGGGCGGTGTGTCGATGGGGAAACGCGATTTTGTGCCGACAGCGCTGCAAGAATGTCAGGTGCAAAATCATTTCCACAAGATTCGCCAAAAGCCAGGGAAGCCCATGTGGTTTGGCACCAGCCCCTCCGGCAAACCCGTCTTTGCGTTGCCGGGTAATACCGTTTCCACTTTGGTTTGCCTGCATCGCTATGTCGGCCCGGCCCTGGCACACGCCGAAGGCGAAAACGATGCCTCGCCCCAATGGGTGCGCATCCAAGATGCCATCCGCTGGCCGTTGCCCTTAACGGGCTTTATTCCGGTGCGGCTCGTCTACTCTTCAGCAGGCATTTGCAGCGCTGTCCCCTGCGAAACCAATACCTCTGGAGATTTCGCCGCTTTGTCCGCAAGCGATGGATTCGTCGAACTTCCAGAAGGACAAGACTTGTTTCCGGCAGGGTCAATCGTGCAGTATCGGGCCTGGCAATAACGCCAACAGGAACCGATCTGCATGCCAAAATTAGATTTCAAAAGAATTAAGTCTCCTCCCGCGCGCCCGGAACAGGATACGGTCACCGATCTGAACCAAGCGACTCCCCCCGACGACAGAATGCCCGGGATGGGACGTCATCAGCTGGAGGCGAACTACAAAACGTTAGTTCGTGCCAAAGCCATCTATTATCCCGTCGCCTACTTGTTCCAGCGGGAAGTCGGACGGGGGAGGCAGGGCATCGTCTTCCAAGCGCAACGACAAGGAGCCCGTGGCTGTATTACCCGACACGCCATCAAGGTTTTTGATCCATCGATTTATCCGTCGCCCAAGAAATATTGGACCGATATGGGGCGGATGGCCATTCAGACCTCTCGGCTCCAGTCCGTTCGGAGCCCCAACTTGGTTGCCCGCGATGTCTATGAAGAAACCAACGGCATTGGCTACATCCAAATGGAACTGATTGACGGTATCGATATCCGCTACCTATTACTTCGCTCCTGCCAAGACTTTGTGGAAGCCCGCAGCTCCGCTGAAGAGTGGTCCCGCTTCACCGATGCCGTCTTCCGTCGTGACAACGGTCCCACCCAAATTCAAACCGGCGTTGCTCTTTACATTATGCGACAAGTCCTGCGCGGCCTCGAATCCCTTCATGACCTCGGCTTTGTCCATGCCGACATCAAACCGGCCAATATCATGGTCGATCGCCTCGGTTATGCCAAAGTCATCGACTACGGGCGCGCCGTGATGATCGACGAGCCCACCGGTATTCTGCTAGGCAGCCCCTTGTACATGCCCCCTGAAACGCATCAACGGGCCCCCTGCACGATCCAAGGCGACCTCTACAGTCTGGGGTTGGTCGGACTTGAGATGTTGCGCGGCGAACCCCTGATCGATCAACCGAATATCAGTGAAAATGAGCTCCACGAGTTCAAAATGACGCTTTTGGATCGCCTGCCGGACATGCTTCCACACCATGTTCAGCAAAATGAACACCTTGTTTATCTGTTCAGGCGTTTACTTGATCCACAGCCAGAAAAACGTTTTTCTACTGCGCAAGAAGCCGAATCCGGCCCCGAAGGATTAACCGTCGTGCATAAACAACTTGCACAATTGGGCAAGGACACCGAATATGGGCGCGAATTGAGCAATTATCTGGCGAAACTGGTCAATCCTAAGACCGACCAAATTGAAGTCGATGACTGGGTGAGTTGATCCAGTGTTTTGCTGGATATGAATGGAGATGACCAGTTGGAGTAACCCCAACTGGATGAGAGGAATAAATAAATGAATGTATTACATATTTGTGCCGATCCGATGCCAACGGAAGAATCGGCGCCGAAACAATTAGCTGTGTCATTTTTCCGCACACTGGCGGAAAAGAATCCTGAGGTGGAAATCACCAACATGGATTTATACGAGAATCCGCCGCCTTTTCTGGACTATCAAGCCATTCGCGGGTTCTGGTTCCCCGTTTTCATTGACGGACACAAACCCACCGATGACGAGCAGCTCGCGGGTGCCTATGGTATTGAACAAGGCGAGATCTTTAATCAAGCGGATGTCGTCGTGTTGACGGTACCGATGTGGAACTATTCCGTGCCCGCCATTCTGAAGGCCTGGATGGATCAAGTCCTGGCTCCCAGTGTCAGCTTCACCATGGACAAGCATGGAACACGTCCCCTGCATAAGGTGCGCAAATTGATTCTACTGGCCGCTTCCGGTGACGTGATTGCCCAGGACGATGAGCGAGATGCCCTCACCCCCGTGATCACCCATGCCTTTGCCGATGCTGGCATTCGCGATCTGTCGATTGCGTGGGCGGACGGTCAATATGCATTTAAGTATACCGATGCTGAATCTCGCAAAGCCATGGCCGTCGATGCGGCCGAAGAGCTGGCCGAAGAGGTCCTGGAAGAATTGAGCGATCTGTAAGAGGTCCGCATCATGAAGTACATTGTGCTGGTTGGGGATGGCATGGGCGACTATCCCGTGGATTCCCTGGGAGGGAAAAGTCCATTGAAGGCTGCCCAGATCCCCGCCATGCGCACATTAGCGGCAGCGGGTACGGTCCACACTGTGCGGACCGTGCCTGAAGGCCTCCCGCCCGGCAGCGATGTCTGCAATATGGGCTTGCTGGGGTACAATGCCGCCGACAACTATACCGGCCGCGCCCCCATCGAAGCCGCCGGAGCTGGCATTCCATTGCAAGCCGGAGATGTCGCGTTCCGCTGTAATTTGGTCACGGTCCGCGATGGTCAGATGATCGATTACTCGGCGGGTCACATATCCACCGAGGAAGGCGATCAAATCATTCGCTCCTTGGCAGCAGAGCTCAATCGGGACGGATTAACGTTTCATCCCGGCATCAGTTACCGACATTTAATCACCTGGCATCACGGTCCGGAAGCACTTCAGACCATGCCGCCGCACGAAATTGCTGATAAACCTGTTGCCCCCCACTTGCCCCAAGGTGAAGGGGCCGATCTCGTCAACGAACTGATGGAACGCTCCAAGGCAATACTGGCCGAACATCCCGTCAACCAAGCCCGGATTGCCGCCGGTAAAGAGCCCGCCACCCAAATCTGGCTGTGGGGACAAGGCAAAGCCCTGTCCCTGCCCTCGTTTGCTGAATTATATGGCCTCACCGGCGGCATCATCACGGCTGTCGACTTGGTGCGCGGATTGGGCAATCTGGCCGGACTGGAAACACCGATTGTGCCCGGTGCCACAGGCTTCATCGACACGAACTACGC
>SLBD01000046.1 GCA_007126515.1 Kiritimatiellia bacterium | reverse complement strand
CGTGACTTCGGCTACTGCCAAATCGCAATCCGATTCAGTCGAAGGTCTGGCGTGAGGTCTGCGAGCCATTCTGCCCGGACGGGGACGACCTCCGCTTCAGGAAGAGCGCGTCGGAGCAAGGACAGTGTTGGTTGATCCTCGGGAGACTGAAACTGAGGTGTGATCAGGGTGTTTCCCGCCTGAATCAAGTGTAAGTAGGATGCCCCTGGTTGGGGGGCACCACTTGGACGGGGGATCCGAATCCATTGAATGTCGGAGTCGAGTTCTTGTTCGAGTAGGTTCAGCAGATCCCGATGTTGTTCGCGGCTGTCCGAGTCATGGGGAATGGGCTCGGAGATCAATAGCGTGTCTGTGCCGACGAAGCGAAGATAGCCATCGATAAATCCTCTCGGTTCGGAGGCGGGCACTGGAACAAAAAGTATGGTGTGCAAGCCGACCTGAGATTTTAACCGGTTGCGAATTTCTGTCAGGGACAGTCCTTCATTCTCGCTGATGACGCGATTCGAAAGCAAGGCAATACCGCGGCCGTTGTGGGTCAATTGCAGTGGGTTGATGCGTAAGGGGATTTCGTCGCGACTTTCGCCGTAAAGTAAACGCCCCAGTTGCCTGGCTGCTTCATGATTATCCCGGAGGTTGCTGCGTTCTCTGCGATCAATGGATTGAGTGGGAATGTCAAAGCGGACGTTGATCAGCCGTCCCTCTGCGGTTGCGGCTGGCAGCCCTGCCCATACACCTACATCACGGGTGCGAGCCGTGGTGATGGGAAGGTACCGAGTATCGCGGCCGATTTCCGGGACCCAATCAATGCGCGGCGGGCGTTCGCCTGCAAGGGCTACATCGATATCTTCGGGCAGATGCTGGATCAGTTCCAGGGTATCAGGAATCATCCGGCGTCCGCCGGAAAGGCGCTCTGGCCACACCATGACCAGGGGACCAGCGAGTTCCCAAGGTGCCACTAGGCGAATCTCTGGCGCTAATTCTGTTTGGGTTTCCGAGGCTTGCGTCCACCCAGTCAGCAGCACAACGGCTACTAAGATCTGTAGATATTGTTTATTCATGTCCCACACCTTTAGTCGATGGGTTCCTTACGTCAAGTGACTTTATGGGGGGGGCGTTGCTTGGCGTAGAACGGCCAGCGTTTCCGGTCTGCATCGGCGGGCACGTGTTTCCAGCGTTTATACATCCAGAGCCAAGCCTCGGGATGTTGTCGAATCGTCTGCTCAATGGCATGGGCGATTGCTTGTGTGTATTCGAGAACCACATCTTTATCCACGGCACCTTCGGGAGGGGTGAGCTTCGGTTGGGTGTAGACATAATAATTTCCATCTGCATCAGGGATGCAGAATCCGAATAAGATATCGGCGCGTGCTTTGATGGCCAGGGCGGCACCGGCATCGGAAATCGGCACGGGGAGACCCAGAAAATCGACGTACACACCGCCCTCGGCAGGACGCGTGTTTTGGTCGAGCAAGAGGGCAACTTTGCCACCCGAGCGCAGCGTTCTCAGCAGACCGCGCAGGGCCCCATCTCGCGGAATGATGATTTGCCCTGAAACCGTACGGAGCTTACCGAGATAATCGTCGACAGCGGGGTTGACGAGCGGTGCGGCGACGCTGGACAAGGGATATCCGCGGATGCTGACCGCATGGCCGAGCAATTCCCAATTGCCGAGGTGTGCAGTGATGCACATCTGAGGCGCGGATGTGAATACTTCATCCAAATTCGGATCAAAGGTGACCGTTTGGCGAATCCGTTCTGCGGTATCCCGCGCATACCAGAAGAGGTCAAGCATGACGAGGGCGAAGGTCCGACAAGATCCTCGTAAGATGCGACGCTTTTCAGTTTGGGTAAGGGTGTTGCCATAGACCAAATCCAAATTGGCGAGGGCAACTTTCCGAGTTCGGATGGGCAATACCGAAGCCGCCGTGCCGGCTATATGTGCGAACCGGACGACGCTTTTTCGCGACCAGCGCGGTACCCATGCCAGAGCCAGTCGTGTCAGCGCCGCTTCAGCTCGTTTTCGCCATGACTTAATCGTGCTCATTGATCATGCTCCTTGAGCTGAGCGTTGACGGTAGTGCCACATCCGCCGTCCTGTGGTGAGGAGATGATTCCGATGACCGATACGCTCAATGTCCGAAGGGGGACAGCGCAACAACGTCCGGGCGGATTCGCTGGGGGCATGAGGGTCGATTTGTCCTGTGAACCGGGTACCATAGCTTCCAGCCATTGATTCTTCGCCTGGCATGGGTAGGGGATCGCTGCCTGCGATGATGCGTCGGTTTTGATCGCGCAGTGGAGCAGAGGCGAACCATCCTTTGGGCCGCATGGCATTATCTCCCACCCATAACTGGTCGGCATTAAACTCATCAAGTACGCTTTTCACGACGGCTGAGCGACCCAGTAGCCACTTGCCCAGGCCCCATGGCAAGACTGGAATGCCGCCAACATCAAGAACTCGGCGTATGGTGTCAGCCGCAGACAGTCCGTCTGGGATGATTCCATTCATAACCAAACCGAGGATTTCGAGGCGTTCCGCAGTAACAATTTGCCGACCGGCAAAGCACCAAATTATATGATGTGTGACATCGTTGACGATTTGCAGTGAGCAAGAATCGTGACTGGGTTCGATGCGAAACGGGTTGGAAAGCCGAACAGATCCTGCGTACCAAGATTCGAAGGTATTCAACCCAGCCGTTTCAACCCAAAACAAACCCACATCGGGGTTGTCCGTTTTTGCCCACCTGCGAAGATTCTGTCCCGCGGCATCGAGCAACCGTTCGGGCTGATGCGCTGGGTAAACATGAATATGCGTGTCGGCTAAAAACTCCATGCGATGTCCTTGCTCAGTAATCTGCTTCCTTTGATGCGAGCATGATGAGAGCAAATCACCGTTCTGGCAAATCGGAAAATCAGTGCGAGTTTGACGGAGCACCGATCCCCATTTATGTTGCACTGAGATAAACTTACGGAGGAGGAAAGAGAATGACTGATTGGACCACACAGAAATGCGAGCCCTGTGCTGAGGGAACTCCGCCAATGTCGGAAGCGGATGTCCTGAAAGAACTGCAAGAGTTGGCCGGTTGGAATTACACGGACGGGATGATCGAGAAGACGTTCATATTTAAGAACTACTATGAAACGACTGCGTTTGTGCAAGCCGCTGCTTGGATTGCCCATCGTCAGGATCATCATCCGGACATATCCTTTGGGTATAAGCAGTGTCAAATCCGATACTCGACTCATTCGGTGGGGGGGATTTCCCGAAACGATTTGATCTGTGCTGCGAAGACGAATGCCTTGTTGGAGGGATGATGAAATATACCGTGCATTTGGAAGCGGACGAAGCAGGTGAATTTTTTGCAGAGTGCGCAGAGTTGGGTCTGAAAAGTTCGGGGTTAAGCGCCAATAATGCATTGGACTCACTTCGCGAAAATATCCGCTACAATCTTGAGTACTGTCCCTGCACCAGTTTGGGCGAGGATTGTATCGAGCTCGAAGTGTTGGGTTGAGTGGATTGAGTTTAGGCGTGGGTTGTACGACACTCGCGATTCACGAGCGATTAGTCGGACAGTGGATAAATAGCAATTTTTGGGGCCACTTGTAAGTTGCGAACATTGATTTGCCGTTTTTCAAGGGCAGCTGGATCGAGAATAACGAGTTGTACTCCTGTGATGTTTCCCCAATTCAGGGGGCGAGAGACGGCCATCCAATTGCCACTTTCATCCTGGATGCGGGAAGCCGTTTCCATCTCGCGTAACGGCACTGCGAAAAGACCTGCTGTTTCATTATGGGTCTGTAGAAGCCGATAGGAGGCGATCGGAATCACGGCGACTGAATCGGGACTAGTGGCTCGGTTATCGCGTAGGCCCAAAGCGAGAAAGCGAGCGATGTCGGGTGGATCAATCTCGAAATAGATGGCCATCCCGCTCCGTTGTCTTGGAAGCAGGAGCGGGTTGCGCAAGTGGAAGCCGGCGAGTCGACTGGTAGGGTCAACGATGGTTAAGCGCCATTCGTTTTCATGCGGCGCCCACCGAAACATCTGGCGAATGCCATAGTTGGGCTTTGAGTAGTCGGCGATTAGGTCTACGGGAGTCGGTGGAATGCGAATCCGGTGTTGGGTTCTGCGCTCCCGCGCACGGCGCTCCGTTTCTCCCTGCGCTGGTGTGCGTTCGGGAATTGTGCAGCCACCGATCAGCGCCAGCATCCCAGCCCAGAAAAAAAAGATGATTAGACGATATTTCATTTCGAAAGCAGTTTTTGGGAAGATTTTGACCACCACGGTCTCGTATTCTATATCATGGACAAAGTGAGCGTTCTTTGCCAGTCTGCGGTCAGATAGAGAGAGAACGATCGGGATTTTGATCGAAATCATACACGCATGACAGTCACAAGTACAACAGAACCAAGGGAAACGACACGAGACTCTACTGAGCCTCGCCCTTCGCGCTCTCATTTGAAGTCCTCTAAGTATTTATCGCGCCAACTCATGAATAGCACATACCTCGTGCTGGGTGATTTTATGGCTCTCACCCTTGCCATGTTGTTTGGTGGCGGATTGCGACAGTGGCTGTTTGGTGACAGCCTCATCCCTGCTTGGAGTTGGCTCATTTTGCCCGTGTGGCTAGGTGGGGCTGCCTTTACCAGCCTGACGCCAGGTTGGGGGGTGAGCCCAGTTGAACATTTACGGAAGTTAACCACATTAATCACAGCTTCATTTGGACTGGCTGCCGCCGCCCTTTTTTTGACTCAAACCGGAGCCGAAGCCAGCCGATTCACGCTGACGACCGCGTTTCTGACCGCGCTCATATTTGTGCCCCTCTTGCGGGTTCGGGTCAAATCGTCATTGATCCGCTCTGGAAAGTGGGGCGTTCCTACAGCCATTTATGGGAATGATGCAACATCAAGCCATGTTCTGCAGGCGCTAGATGCAGAACCCGGACTGGGATATATCCCTTTTGGTTTGTTCGACGATGAGTCGAAGTCTGGCAGCTTCATCAATGGCGTACCTGTGCTGGGAACGATGGATCAGAACACGGCCGATGCCCCCTATGCGATCATTTCCACAGGGCAATTGGGTCGCGAGCGGCTGATCGAACTGTTGGAAGGGCCGCTCACCATCTATCGTCGTGTCATTTTAATTCCCGATCTGATTGATGCCCCATCGCTTTGGGTGACTCCTAGAGATTTCGTTGGTTTGGTGGGATTGGAAGTGGCTGTGAACCTGTTGAATCCTTTTGCGCGCATTGCTAAACGCATTGCTGATGTGATTCTCGTGGTGCTAATGGCACCAATCTGGATTCCATTATTCTTGATTCTGTCCGCCTTGATTTGGCTGGAGGATCACGCGTCACCGTTTTTTATCCAGGAGCGCTTAGGCGGATACGGAAAACGATTCAATACCATGAAGTTTCGGACCATGTATCCCAATGCTGAACAGATCTTGGAAAAGAAGTTGGCTGAGGATGCAGACTTGGCAGCCGAGTGGGCGATTGATTGTAAACTGCGTGATGATCCTCGGATTACTCGCATCGGACGTTTTTTACGGAAAACCTCACTGGATGAACTGCCACAATTAATCAATGTACTGCGAGGAGAGATGTCGTTGGTCGGCCCTCGACCCTTGCCCGAATATCATCATGAGCAGTTGTCTGCGCAGACATGTGCGCTGCGTGATCGGGTGCGCCCAGGACTTACCGGACTGTGGCAGGTTTCTGGTCGCAGTGAATCGGGGACAGCCGGTATGGAGCGGTGGGATGCGTACTATGTGCGCAATTGGTCCGTCTGGTTGGACATCGTTATTTTGGTGCGGACCATTCGGGTCGTTTTCTCCGGAAAAGGAGCTTATTGATGAAGCTCCTCTGTGGCCGCCTCCTATTGCCTCTCATATTGATGATGGGGCTGCTGGGGTGGCCGGACATTTCAGCTGGACTCGATTCCCATGAGGTTCTGTTGCTCGTCAACGAAAACTCGGCCCGCTCAATGGAAGTAGCGAATCACTTTGCTCATATTCGCCGTGTGCCCCCAAGAAATATTGTCTATTTAAATCTTCCGGATCGAGTTCTTGAGCCTGCAGCAGAATTCACCCCGACTGAGTTTGATCAGTACATCTGGACGCCGGCTCAAAAAGTCGTCAGCACGCGTGAATTGACAAATCAGATTTTGGCTTGGGTCTATTCTGTAGATTTCCCTGTTAGGATTACTACCGATCCGCCGGTTTCAATCACAGGCCTCACCTTCCTGCGCAATCAATTACCGGCGGACCGAAATGAGATTTATCGAGGCCGGTATTTATCCCCACTCTATGCGGGACCGGATCCAGACGGACGTGCTACTCCCGGAGCTTCCTTCATTCGCTATCGGGAATCGTTGGAAGGGCGGATGCCTTTGCCTGCGATGTTGTTGGGCTTCTGTGGTGCCCGCGGTAACACCGTGGATGAAGTCCTCCAGACCATTCAATATGGGCATCTGGCCGATCGCTCCTCTCCAGCGGGGACGATTTATTGGATCACTGGCACAGACATTCGAGCAGAAATGCGGAACTGGCAGTTTCCCCAAGTCCTCGAAGAAGTCCAAGCCGCAAATGTGCGTGCGGATGTGTCCGACGAAGCCCCCGTCAACTTACCCGGCATCATGGGATTGCAAATGGGACGTGCCACAGTCCGCACAGACCGCTCTGGCAGGCATTTGCCGGGAAGCATGGCAGAACACGCCACGAGTCATGCCGCTGAATTTCATCTACCCATTCAAACCAAGATTACAGATTGGATTCGGGCCGGGGCCACTGGATCAGCGGGTACGGTCACCGAACCTTATGCCGTCTGGACGAAGTTCCCGCATGCTCGCTTTTTTGGACACTATGTGCGCGGGCTGAGCATGATTGAAAGCTTCTATTTATCGTTGCGCAGTCCGGCTCAAACACTGTTGCTGGGTGAACCGCTAACGCGGCCGTGGGCCACCCCGCTGGGTATGACGCTGCTCGCACTTGAAGAGAGCCCGATCTCTGGCAACGCTACATTCATTATCATGTTAATGCCGGAAATGCCCCCTGGATTTTTCGACTATAGGTTGTCCGTCAATGGCCAGCAAATGGCTGAAACATCGCCAATGAATCGGCTCTCATTTGATACGAACGAATTGCCAGATGGCTATAATGAGATTCGGGCCATTTCATATGCGCGTACCCCCATCGTGCACACGACGATGAATGAACTTGGTTTCCTCGTGGATAATCACGGGCGGGGCATCCATTTGCTTTCTCCAGCATCAGATGAGGTGCTTCCCGGAGATCAGCCTGTGACCCTGACGTGGTCTGCGACCGGTTCACCTCACACTGTTCAAGTATGGCATAACCATCGCGCTTTGGCTGAAGCGCCAGCCGAGGCCAACGGAATAGAGATTCATCCAGCGCAGCTCGGTGCGGGGCCGGTTCGTTTGCAGGTGCGCGCCGTGTATGAAGACGAGATGATTGTTGCAAGTACCCCGCATTGGATCACCATTCAGCGCCATAATCAATTACCTCCAACTTCTGAAGATTGGATAAGCTGGATAGGTGCGGAGAGCCGTGTGTCCGGCGGGACATTGGATCGGCAGGATGAGGGCGCGTATGTATTTTCGCCTTCCTCGAGCGAGCGCTCGATTGATTGGGCCATCCTGGATGAACCTGCTTCCGAATGGACGCGCGCAGGGTTGCGACTTGCCATTCCCGGAGGCGGACATGAACATGCAACCGATGAAATCGCCGGGTTCATGTTCGATCAGCAAGATGAAAATCACTATCGCTTTTTTGCCTTATATGGTTCGCCTAGCGCTTGGTCCTTTGGGGAAGTCATTAATGGCCGCCTGCATCACCGTGTACAGCGTGGCGCACCCTTGCTGCGAGGAACATCTCATGATATTGAGTTGCTCTATGAAAACAACGTTGTGACCGCGTATGTGAATGGTCAGCGGATCGCCGACTGGTCCTTGCCGCATCGCCCCAGTGGTCATCTTGGTTTGATGGTTGGAAATCGCACCGCAGCTTTTCATTCCGTTCGCTATCAAACTCCAACCGATGAGGATTCTGAGCCATGAAAAGTCCCGGCAACCAGATTCTGCGACGATGCGTCTTCTTTGATCGAGATGGCATTGCCAACCAATCTCCTGGACCTGGCTATGTTGAACGCGTCGAAGATTTTCACATTCTACCCGAGTTTCTCGAATCGTTGCAGGTCGTCCGTGATAAAGGGTACGTCGCTGTTATCATCACCAACCAACGTGGCGTTGGGTTGGGCGTGATGTCTGAAGCAACCCTGCGCGACATACACGGCAAACTTCGTGAAGCGGTTACCGATAGCGGATCGGATCTACTGGATATCTACTATTGCACGGCCACCGAAAACAGCGATCCGATGCGCAAACCGAATCCGGGTATGCTGCTGAAAGCCGCTCAAGACCACGGTATTGATTTGGCTCAGTCCTGGATGATCGGCGACAACGAAAAAGATGCTCTGGCAGGCAATCGGGCTGGTTGCCGAACCATACTCGTCTCACCATCGCCGCCGACCGACAGTGTCGCCGATATTATCATCGACGAAATCAGCGATCTTCCCGACTGTCTACGTCTACAGGTGTAGCTGCGGACCTCCTGGCAAGACGCCTTTTTCCACAAGGAAAGCAGGGAGAGGTCAGGGCTGATACCATTTGCATAAACTTTTCGGTGTAAACTTTCTGGGTAGGGCGGGCGGTCCCTCGCCCGCCGCGGCTCGCTCGGTGAGCTCGCCCTACCTTCCTGGTTTATACCGATATGTATATGTGCCTGGTATGATTCATGAAGAGTCGTAATGAGAATCCCTTTTTGTTCTCTGGCCGTGACCTTGACAAGACGAGAAGTTATAACTATTGTTTTAACATGAGTATGAAGACAACCATTCGAAAAATTGGTAACTCGTACGGTATCATTTTGCCCAAAGAAGCCTTGCACGCGCTCAAAGTCAAGGAAGGCGATGCTGTGTATCTGACGGATGCTCCAAAATGCACGCTGCGGATCACGCCTGATCGCGATGAATTCTCGCGTAAGGCAGAAATTGCGGAGAAGCTGATGAGTCGCTATCGTAACGCTTTGCAAGAATTGGCGAAATGAACGAGCCCATTTGGATCACGGAAGCGGATGTCCTCTCTTTTCATGAAGAAATGCTGCTACGGCATGGCGGTTTGAGCGGTATTCGGGATCCTGGCCTGCTCGAATCAGGTTTAAATCGTCCTCTCCAATTGTATGCATACGGACACCCTGACCTTTTTGGCTTAGCTGCCGCCTATGCTGCTGGAATCGTTAAGAACCATCCATTTCTCGATGGCAATAAGAGAGCTGGTTTTATGGCGGCTGCTCTTTTTATCGAATCGAATGGCTACTCGTTTCAAGCCACCGAAGAAGATGTCGTGATTCATACCGTGGCATTGGCGGCGGGAGACATCGATGAAGCAGGCTACGCCAAGTGGTTATCCAGAGTCAGCGTTCCCGAAAAGGATGGCCAGGATTCCTGAATCATAACACGGCCAAAGCTGCATGTAGATCTGGATCAATGGTGATCGGATCTCCTGCCACCTTGCGAGCGTTCTGAATATCTTTCAAGCCACAGCCGGTCATCAATAGCACGATGCGCTCATCGGCATTGACTCGTCCTTCTGTCGCCAATTTCTTCAGACCGGCCCACGCACAGGCGCAAGAGGGTTCAACAAAGACACCTGTTTGACGAGCCACCTCTTTAATCGCATCAAGAATTTCTTCATCCGACGATGTCACGGCTTCACCGCCAGATTCCATCACGCTGCGTACCGCTGCCAACCCATCACGCGGATCGTCCACAGAGATGGAATCCGCGACCGTGTTGGCGCGCACTGGCGCTATTTTCAGACCCCGCCAATCATCTCCGGTCGGCGCAAAGTGGGTGGCTTTGGCCTCATGAATGGCTTGAGTAATTGCCGAGCTCCCCTCCGCTTGAGCGCAGTCAATACGTGGCAAGCGATCAATTAATCCGACTCGATATAAATCCTGCATCCCCTTCCAGATACCACTAATGATGTTGCCATCGCCTGTGGGAACAATAACACGATCCGGCGCTTGCCAGGACAATTGTTCGCAGATTTCGAAACTGCATGTCTTTTTCCCCTCACGAGTGAAGGGGTTAAAACCGGTGTTGCGATTAAACCATCCCCGCTGCTCACATACTTGAGAACAGAGATCAAACGCATCATCGTAGGACCCTCGGACGGCGATCACTTTGGCTCCGTAAATCAACAACTGGGCAATTTTAGCGGGTGGCGCGGTTTCGGGTACAAAGACAACACAAGGCCGTTGAGCTGCAGCTGCCATACAAGCCATAGAGCTCCCCGCATTCCCCGTGCTTGCGCCACAGACCACTTCCATATCTTGCTCAATCGCTCGAACAAGGATCATCGCGCTGGCTCGGTCTTTGAATGATTGGCTGGGATTCAGGCCGTCGTCCTTTAAATACAAATTTTTCAATCCGACCATCGCGCCCAAGCGATTGACGCGATGCAGCGGAGTCGCTCCGACGCGCAAAGGGGGCGCGTGACTGACATCCTCAATCGGCATCAATATGTGATACTTAAACTGATCCTGGCGCGGCGCTGAAAAGGGGTTTTTCTTGTCCAAGGCCGAACGAATCGCTTCATAGTCGTAGCGGATGTCCAAATTTCCGCCACACTCGGGACAGGTGTATCCAGCATAGTCGGCAGGCAACTCAGCTCCGCAATGAATGCACTTAAAACCGGTCATATACATGATTAGCTCCCAGCCAATATACGCGTCCCATTGCGTCCGGCAATGGCTTCTTCAAGCAGGTGGGGCTGCGTAATGATCACCTGCCGTCCTCCTTGTTCCAGGAATTCGATGGCCGCTTCAATCTTGGGACGCATGCTGCCTGCTGCAAAGTGTCCTTCCTCCATGTACCGCCGCGCATCTTCCACCGTTATCTCATCCAACGCCACCTGGTCCGGTTTCCCAAAGTTGAGCATCACTTTGTCCACGGCCGTGGAAATGATAAAAGTGTCAGCTTGCAATTCTTTGGCCAGCAGACAGGAAGCAGCATCTTTGTCGATCACCGCTGGGCAGCCTTCTAAATCACCATTAGGTTTGCGAACCACCGGAATGCCGCCACCGCCGACAGCAATCACTAAGATGTCATTATCCAGCAGAGTGCGAATCGCTTTTTGCTCAACGATTTCGAGTGGTTTTGGTGAAGGCACCACCCGTCGCCAACCGCGGCCCGCATCTTCCTTTACCGCCCAGCCATCTTCCTGCTCATGCATCCGAGCCTCGGCCTCTCCATAGAACGGCCCAATCGGTTTGCTGGGGTTCTGGAAAGCAGGATCATTCGGATCAACAACCACTTGAGTCACCACCGCCGCAATGGACGTATTCAGCCCTTGTTGTCGCAACTCGTTTTGCAAAGTTTGTTCAATCTGATATCCAATCGCACCTTGCGTGTCCGCAACACAGCTTTCCAAAGGAACTTGGTGAAGCACTGATTTTGCCAATTCCGAACGCAGCAAAATGAACCCGACCTGCGGACCATTGCCATGGGTCACCACTACGCGATACCCGGCTGCCAGTAGATGGGCAATGTGATGGCTCGTTTGTCCCGCAGCCTGATATTGATCCAGCACTGACATGTGAGTGGAATCTGCAATCAACGAGTTTCCGCCGACAGCAATAACAAGCAATGGCTTCTTCATAGTCCCTCTCTGGTTACCTATTTGGGTCCGGCTAACATGCAATCATAGCAAGTTGACACAAGATCGCAAGCGGAAGCAGGCTCCGTTTAGCATTCTCATTATGGCCTCTGCGGCTCACCGAGACCCGCCTTCGCAGGCTCCGGCGCGCCAAGCATATCGCCCGACCCAAGTCCCACACTTTCCGAAGTGTGGGACCTCGCTTTGTTTGGCGATGGAAGGATTTCTTATTCGACCAGATCGACGTTGATGTGTACGTCGCGCAATTGTTTGGCATCGACCGTGGCGGGAGCGTTCATCATCAGATCCATAGCCTTTTGCGTCTTGGGGAAAGCGATGACATCGCGGATGCTGTCTTCGCCGGCGACCATCATGACAAAGCGATCGAAACCGAGGGCAATGCCTCCATGTGGCGGCGCGCCAAATGACAAGGCGCGAATAAGATGGCCAAAACGATCTTCAATCTCGGCCTGGGGTATCCGCAATGCCTGGAAGATGCGGGCCTGAACTTCTGGATCATGAATCCGAATACTGCCACCCCCCAATTCGACACCGTTCATGACGATGTCGTAGGCTTGCGCTCGCATTTTGCCGGGATCGGTTTCAAGTAAATCAATATCATCTGGATGAGAAGCGGTAAACGGGTGGTGAACAGGGATGGGCTTACCATCAGGACCGACCTCGAAGAGCGGGAAGTCGGTGACCCAAGTGAAGGCAAAGGCGCTGTGATCAATCACGCCCGCCATGTCACCGGCCAACAGTCGCAAATGTCCCAGAGCTTTGTTGGCGACGGAGCGAGAATCGGCAGCAAAGAAAACCAGATCGCCGGGCTGGATATCCAGTTGATTCTGTAACTGCGCCTTTTCCTCATCGCTGAAGAATTTCACAATCGGAGATTTCCATTCGCCATCGTCCTGACACCGAATGTAGGCAAGTCCACCTAGCCCCCATTCTTTGGCGACCGCCGTCCAATCGTCCATGACGCGAATCGGAACGCCACCCAAGGTCTTGGCATTTACCGCTTTGACAACCCCTCCTTGTTCAATCACTTGCCGGAACACCTTAAAGTCTGTTCCCGTGAAGATGGCCGATACATCGACCAGCTCCATGCCAAAGCGGACATCGGGCTTGTCGCTGCCGAAGCGGTTCATGGCATCCTTGTAGGTCAGTCGCGGAATGGGCGTGGCCACGGGGCCTTTCCCTACAGCCTCCATGACGTTGGCGATCAGTCCATCAATCAGACTGTAAACGTCCTCAGGAGTGATGAATGACATTTCAATATCGATCTGCGTAAACTCCGGCTGGCGATCGGCACGTAGATCTTCGTCGCGGAAACACCGGGCAATCTGGAAGTAACGATCCACACCCGCCATCATCAGCAATTGCTTGTATTGCTGGGGGGCTTGGGGCAGGGCATAAAAGCTGCCGGGAACAACGCGACTCGGAACAAGGTAATCACGAGCGCCTTCCGGAGTGCTTTTGGTGAGAATGGGAGTTTCGACTTCGGTGAAGTCGGCGCCATCAAGGTATTGTCGAACAGATTGTGACATCTGATGGCGAACGCGCAGATTTTCCTGCATGGTGGCCCGGCGCAAATCCAGATAGCGATAGGTAAGCCGTAAATCTTCGGTAACCTTCTCGGCTTCCTTGTCATCCAAAGGAAACGGCGGAGTCTTGCTCTTGTTGAGAATCTGGATGGTGTCGCAACGGACTTCAATTTCGCCCGTGGCCAGTTTGGCGTTGGCCATTTCGCCCGGACGCGCTTCGACAACGCCTTCGACTTGAATGACGTATTCACCCCGCGTCTTCTGTGAATCTTCCCATGCCTGTTGTGAGTCGTTGGGGTCGAAGATGACTTGGGTAACACCGTAGCGGTCACGGAGGTCAATAAATATCACCCCTCCGTGGTCGCGGACGGTATCGACCCAACCACATAGCGTGACTCGTTGTCCTAAATGACGGCTGCGTAATTCGCCGCAGGTATGCGTTCGCATGGTACCCATGTCTTAAACTCCTTGTCGGCCGAGACGAATCTCGGCCGACATGACTCACGTGTGTAGATGATTAGATGGCGGCAAGCAGCGCGTCGACCTTGTCCGTCCGTTCCCACGTGAAGGTATCTAGTTTCGTGGTCCGTCCGAAGTGGCCATAGGCAGCTGTAGGCTCATAGATTGGTCTCAGTAGATCCAGTTGGGCGACGATTTCTGCGGGTTTCAAGCCGAACACTTTGCGTACCGCACGCTCGATCTTCTCTTCCGGCTGAGTGGCTGTGCCGAATGTGTCGACCAAAACGGATACGGGTTGCGGATAGCCGATGGCGTAGGCCAACTGAACCTCGCAGCGTTGAGCCAGTTTGGCGGCAATGACGTTTTTGGCGACATAGCGGGCCATGTAGGCGGCGCTACGGTCAACTTTGGACGGGTCTTTGCCGGAAAAGGCGCCACCACCGTGACGGCCCATGCCACCGTAGGTGTCGACGATGATTTTACGGCCGGTCAATCCACAATCGCCTTGCGGTCCGCCGACGACAAAGCGACCGGTCGGATTAATCAGAAAGCGCGTGTTTTTATCGATCATCTTCTTGGGCACGTTCTTGAGGATAATCTCCTCAATGATGCCATCACGTAGTTTCTTGTTTGAAACATCCGGTGCGTGCTGTGTGGAAATAACAACGGTATCGACGCGGACAGGCTTGTCGTTTTCATAGACGACAGAGACTTGGGATTTACCATCGGGGCGAAGGAAGGGGAGTTTTCCCGAGCGCCGCGTCTTGGCGAGGCCAGCGGTGAGGCGATGAGCCAGCATGATGGGCATCGGCATCAATTCGCGAGTTTCGTTACAAGCATAACCAAACATCATTCCTTGATCACCAGCCCCCTGCTCAGCGGTGGCTTTGCCTTTGGCTTTTGCGGCATCGACTCCCTGCTTAATGTCGGGCGACTGCCGATCCAGAGCGACAAGCACGGCGCAGGTGTTTCCGTCAAATCCGATTGAAGAATCATCATAACCGATTTGCTTGATCTTTTCGCGTACAACATCCGCATAGTTAACGGTTGCGCTCGTTGTGATTTCGCCAGCGACAACGGCCATGCCGGTCTTGACCAGTGTCTCACACGCAACACGACTGGTCGGATCCTGCCTCAGCAAAGCATCGAGGATGGCATCGGATACGCAATCACAGACTTTATCAGGATGCCCTTCGGTGACAGATTCGGATGTAAATAGATACTGATTCTTCGACATAACATTTCCTCTTTTTTTGTAGGCTGATCGTAGCGCCAGCATGGGGCTTATTCGATGAGCTCAATGACTTCAGGCGCAATTTCTTGCGTTAATTTTCGACAAATATCAAGCACTTCCTTGGGCGACATCGATGCCATGGCTTGAGCGGCCAGCTCTTCGGCTTGGGCGTAACGTAGGTTGCGGATCACATCTTTAACGATAGGAACGACGGATGGGCTGACACTGAATTCGTCGGCGCCCAGCCCCATTAGAAGCGGAACCATCAACGGGTTTCCTGCCATTTCGCCACAGATTCCGGTCCAGATGCCATGGGCATGACCAATATCGATTGTGTGCTTGATGAGCTTTAGAATCGCGGGGTGAGTGGGCTCGTACAAGTAGGCAATGCGTTCATTAACGCGGTCAACCGCCAAGGTGTATTGGACGAGATCATTGGTGCCGATGCTGAAGAATTGCACATGGGGGGCGATCAGATCAGCCACAAGCGCTGCAGATGGAACTTCAATCATCACACCCACTTCGATGTCTTCGTTGAAGGGCTGGCCCTGATCGCGTAATTCCTGCTTGGCTTCCTCAAGTAATTGATTGGCCTGTACGACCTCCTCGGCGCTGCTAATCATTGGATACATGAGTCGAACATTGCCGGAGACGCTAGCTCTCAAAATCGCGCGGAGTTGAGTTTTGAAAATATCCGGCTGGGCAAGACAGAAGCGGATCGCGCGCCATCCCATAAATGGATTCATTTCCTGGGCCATGCGAACATGCGAAAGGAATTTGTCGCCACCCAGATCGATGGTTCGGATGATCACCGGATCGGGTTTGAGTGCCTCGGCGACTTTTCGATAAGCAGCCAACTGATCATCCTCGGAGGGCAGATCGGCCCGCGTCATGTAGAGAAATTCGCTGCGGAACAAGCCCACACCGCACGCACCATTTTCTTGAACGGCCCGAATGTCATCTGGATTTTCGATATTGGCTGAAAGCAGAACCCTGTAGCCGTCACTTGTTTCGGCTGATTCATCGCGAAGTCGGGCCAGCTCCGATTGGATGTGCCGCCGGGTTTCAATTAATTTGCCGTAGCTATCCAGGCGGTCTTCAGTGGGGCGGATGATCAGCAACCCTCTGTTACCATCAATCAACACCCGGTCATTCGCAGACACACGAACACTGACATCATGCAGTCCCACGACAGCCGGGATTCCGAGGGCCCGAGCCATAATCGCTGTGTGCGAAGTTGGGCTACCCAGATCCGTTGCAAAGCCGACCACCTTTTCCCGGTTCATCGTCGCGGTTTCAGATGGAGCCAGGTCATTGGCAATCACCACACAGGGCTCTGCCAATTTCATCAGTTCCGACCCCGACCGGCCCGCTAGATTGCGAAGAATGCGGCGCGTCACATCCCGAACATCGGCGGCGCGCTCCCTCAGATAATCGTCCTCAATCCGGCCCAGGGCCGCCGCGTAGCGCTCCGACACATCATGAAGAACGGTTTCGACATTCAGGTGACGAGACGATAGGCCGCGGATCACTTCTTCAACAAAAGCACGATCATCAACCACTAACAAGTGCGCATCAAAAATACCGGCATTTTCCTGCCCAATGGCTTCCTTCACTTGCTCTTGGATGTCATGAATTTGACGACGCGTCTCAATCAAGGCTTCTTCAAAGCGCGTAATTTCCCGAGGAATATCATCGGCGGAAATTTCACGTTCGACATATCGTTCTTCTTCAGAGATCAGCAAGAACGCATTGCTGATCACCACACCAGGAGAGACCCCGATGCCCTGCAAGACAATTTCCTTGGTTTCAGCCGACATTATTGAATCGTGCTCTTACAGTAAGGGATTATGAATTCGAAACAGAGGATCAACGGTTTGCATCCCATTTATTCTTCATCAAATTTTCGATTGATGAGGTCCGCGATGGCATCCAAGGCTTCATTCGCATCCGGTCCTTGGGCACAGATAATGATTTCAGAGCCATGGTACAACTCCAGCGTCAACAAGCCCATAATACTACAAGCGGACACCTTCGTCCCGTCTTTTTCGATGGTAATGTCTGATTTAAATTGCCCTGCGAGCTTAATCAAAAGCGCAGCGGGCCGTGCATGCATACCATGCTTGTTCTTGATCGTCAGGGTACGGTTTGCGGATGCATCGTTGTTGGGTGAAGTCTGGCTCATGCCCGCACTCTCCGAGTCAAGGTTTGCACTAATTTCTCGTCCAGCTCCTTCGCTGCATCGTGCCCCAGTTGCTTCAGCTTCTGGTTCAGCGCCGCCACTTCAATCACATGGGCAATATCGCGACCCGCAGCCACGGGAATGGTGACCGCAGGGACCTCGACACCTAAAAGAGTTTCGGTTTGAGAGACAAGGCCGGTCCGATCATAGGAGTGTTCGGGGTTGAAATGTTCGAGGCGTACAACCAAATCGAGTTTCATTTCCCGGCGCATAGAAGCGACACCAAACAGGCTCGGCACATGGATAATGCCCAAACCGCGGATCTCCATATGATATCGCGTCATATCTCCTGCGCTACCAATAATTGCCCCCGTGCTATCACGACGTAAAACCGTTAAATCATCCGACACTAAACTATGTCCTCGTTCAATCAGGGCCAAAGCCGTCTCACTTTTGCCAATTCCAGGTGCCCCTTCCATTAAGACACCGATGCCCCGCAAAGCGATCATTGTTCCCTGATACTTAATTGATGGGGCCGCCAAGTTTTCAATGGCAAGTGTTGCATCATTGATAAACCGATTGGTAATCAGCGGGGATTTCAGGATCGGGATATTGAATTCAGCTGCACATTCTAATAATTCAGGTAAGGCATGCCGATTTCGAGTCAAAACAACACATGGAATTCGTCGCCGAAACAACTCTCCAAGCCGCTCTTTTCGTTGATCCGGCGGCAAGCTATTCAAATACGAATTCTCGGCCAAGCCAATCACTTGCACCCGCCGCTTCGGAAAATGCTGAAAAAACCCTGTTAAAGCCAGCCCGGGTCGATTGATCGCGCCTTCGCGGATAACCCGTTGCATGTGCTTGGCTCCGGCCACAATTTCCAGGCCGCACACATCCCGTGCTGCTTCATAGAATTGTTCAACACTGATCTCCAAAATCGACATTCCTTCCGCACATTCTCATGATGAAACGATACAGCGGACCCCCACGCCATAATCGGGATGAATACCCGATGGCGGGGATAATCGCAAGAATAATTCCTCGGCGTCCGGGTGATGCCAGCGCCAATTCACCATTTAAAAGCAACAACTTACACATTCCTGTGAATGGCCTCTACGGCGTTGCGATGGGATCCAGCCATGGTATACTTCAGCAACAAAGGAAGGACAATCCGACCATGAACAGAAGAGTTGGCTGGTACCGCCGAGCAAGTCTGTGGAGCGTGCTGGGAGCATTATTGCTGACGGGATGTGCGACACCGCGTTCGCGAATTCAGGAATTTCAGACCGTATTCGACTCACTTGATCCAGCACAGCAGGAATTGATTGAAGCAGGCCAAATTGACATCGGCTTCACTGAAGACATGGTCTACATGGCGTTGGGCAAGCCGGATCGTGAATTTACCCGCCGCACGGCCGAGGGAGAAGTGGCGCTTTGGGCTTACACATCGCATTTTACGCGGACGCGGCGGGAGCTGGTTCACGGCACCTTCCGAGTCCATGATCGCAGAGCAGGTCGCGTCCACTCTGTCCGCGATTCCGTTTGGGTCGATGTCCCCACGTACCATGAATTTGATCGACTCCGCGTCGAATTTGACGATGAAGGAGTGGTTCGCGCCATCGAGCGGGCAGCACAGTGAGAGAGCAAAGACTGGCGGAGGGGGAGGGATTCGAACCCTCGGTACGCTCATCACGCACACACGATTTCGAGTCGCGCGCCTTAAACCACTCAGCCACCCCTCCGCAGAATCACTTGGAATGTATACAATTAATCGTAAGTCGGATGGGATGTCTACAGGAAATGCTAGTGGCTATTATTCCAGACACCAAAATCTTTGGGTGCACATGCCTGCGCTTGCCAAACCCGGCGCGAAGGTCCCGCCGACGCGGGACCGTTCGCGCCCTACAATTCTGGCTGTGCTCACGACTTGCTGTAGGGCGGGAATGGTTGAGTCTTCGAGACCTTCCCGCCACGGATGGTATTAGCCGCGCTGCCACTCAATCTGGGCTTTGAGGCCGTCATAGAGCCGGGTGCTGGGATTGTATCCCAGGAGCGTGCGGGCTTTCTCAATATTGGCCGAGGTGTGTTTCTGATCGCCGGGGCGGGCGGGTTCACGCTTAATGTCTAACTTCTGGCCCAATAATTCTTCCAACATCCCGCACACCTTGTTCAGCGAAACGATTTCGCCGCCACCCACATTAAAGGTTTGGCCTAAGGCAACATCGCGCTTTTCAAAGGCCAGCAAGGTGGCTTCTACACCGTCCAGGCAATAGGTGTTGCTGCGGGTTTGTTCCCCATCGCCATACATGACAAACGGCGCCCCGTTGAGCAGGGAGCGAATCAGAATGTTATACGCCATATCGGGGCGTTGCCGCGGGCCATACACAGAAAAGTAGCGGAGGATGGTGATCGGAACCTGATAGTTGGCTTCATAGGCGCGACACAGTTGTTCGCCGGCCAGCTTGGTGATGCCATAGGGCGAGAACGGCTGCAGCAGGGACTCTTCCGGGCCGGTGGCTTGTTTGCCATACACACTGGATGTGGAAATGTAGAGCAGATGCGACACGGCCTCATCGCGGACGGCATCCAGCAACCGTTGCGTGGCCTCGGCGTTACACGATGAATACAATTGGAATTCGCTCCAGCTTCGCATTAAGCCCGCCATGGCCGCCAAATGAAACACCGCATCCGCGCCCCGCACCAGCGGTTTCAAGTCGCCGTTGCGTAAGTCGACTTCTTCGAAATGGAAATCCGGCAAGGCCTTCAATGTGGCGAGATTCTGCTCTTTCAGCTCTCTGGGATAGTACGGAATGAAGGCATCGATACCGATGACTTCATGACCCCGAGCAATCAATTGCTCAGCCAAATGCGATCCGACAAAACCAGCCACTCCCGTGACCACACAACGTTTTTTCATATAGGGCTCCATTTCGGAAAGACAGCATACGGAGACGGTAGGATTTCGTCGACAGCAAATGTGCCAGCATCATCCTGCGGTCGGCACGGTGCGACCCAATCGAGCCAACACGGCTTTGAGATCTTCCCAGACAAATTTTTTGGCGGGGGGGTTGCGAAGCAAGTAGGCGGGGTGGTACGTGGGCATGGTGGCGATGCCTTCGAACTCCATCCACTGCCCGCGCAATTTCGTGATCCCGATCTTCGTGTCCAGCAGACCTTTGACGGCGGTGGCCCCGAGACAAACCATGACTTTGGGTTGCAACAAGGCGATCTGTTGCTTGAGATACGGCATGCAGGAGGCCATTTCTTCAGGGGTGGGGACGCGGTTATTGGGCGGCCGACATTTGACAATGTTGCCGATCCAAACTTCGTCGCGCGTTAACCCCATCGCCTCGATCATCTTGGTCAGCAGTTGACCGGCGCGTCCCACAAACGCCAGCCCTTGCGCATCCTCATCGGCCCCGGGCCCTTCGCCCACAAAGATCAGTTCCGGCCGGGGATTTCCCTGACCGGGGACCGTTTGATTGCGAGTTTCGCATAATCCGCATAATCGACACGCTGCCACCTGCTGAGCAATCGCGTCCAAGCCATCACCTTTGGCCTCGGACGCTGGCAGGGGGGGTGGCGGCTCGCTCGGTGAGCTCGCCCTACCTAGAGTTACAGTGGACTCGCCCCCGCGCGGCGGCACAATCCCGGATCGTTTCGCTTGAAGGATGTCTGATGCTCCTTCAATTTGCTTTTGGCCCTCTTCCTTCATGAACTGCAGGTAATCGGCAACATCGTCAAGCAACGCGTTCCAGCGGGCTGGGACCGATGCGTCCATTAGGGCACCGGAAACTGTGAGGTGAAGGCCACAACTTGTTCTCGAACTTGTTGCAAGACCTTCTTGTCGTCTGGATCTTCAAGCACGGCCTTGATGAACCCGGCGATCGTCTTCATGTCCTCTTCTTGCATGCCCCGCGTAGTCACAGCGGCAGTGCCGAGACGAATCCCGGAGGTGACGAAGGGACTCTTGGTATCGAACGGAATGGCGTTCTTATTGACGGTAATCCGGGCCACGTCCAGCGCCGCCGCTGCGTCCTTGCCGGTAACATCAACCGAAGTCAAATCCACAAGCATCAGATGATTGTCCGTGCCTCCAGAACAAATTCGCACCCCTTGCTGTTCCAGCGCAGCGGCCAAGGTCTGCGCGTTACTGACAACTTGCTGCGCATACTCCTTAAAGGACGGTTGCAGCGCCTCGTGGAAGCACACGGCCTTACCCGCAATCGCGTGCATCAGCGGGCCGCCTTGGATGCCGGGGAATACTTGACGGTCAATATCTGCTGCAAATCGTTCCTGACAAAGAATCAGGCCGCCGCGCGGGCCCCGCAATGTTTTGTGCGTGGTCGTGGTCACAAATTCGCAGTAGGGCACCGGATTGGGATGGCAACCACCTGCCACCAAGCCGGAGATATGTGCCATATCCGCCATCAAATAAGCGCCCACACCATCCGCAATTTTCCGCAGTCGCTTGAAATCAATGATCCGCGAATAGGCGCTGGCTCCACAGCAAATCAGCTTCGGTTTGTGTTCATCGGCGATGGCCTCGATTTCGTCGTAGTCGATCAATTCGGTTTCCTTATCGACGCCATATTGATGGACGTTGAAAAAGCGGCCGGAGAAATTCACCTTATGCCCATGGGTAAGATGACCACCATGCGCCAGACTCATCGCCAGGATCGTGTCGCCCGGTTCAAGCACCGCATAGTAAACAGCCATGTTGGCACCGCTGCCACTGTGCGGCTGGACGTTGGCATGCTCAGCGCCGAACAACTCCTTGGCGCGTTCAATCGCCAAACGTTCCGCTTGATCGACAAATTCACAGCCATGATACCAGCGCTTGCCGGGATAGCCTTCGGCATACTTGTTGGTCATGATCGACCCTTGCGCCTCGCGCACCGCGCGACTGGCATAGTTTTCGGAAGCGATCAGCTCAATATTCTCGCGCAGTCGCCGCGACTCAGAGCGTAAGGCCGCATAAATTTCAGGATCCGTTTCATACAAGCCAACCGGATCGTCAATCGATGCCGAAAACTGTTTAATTTTTTCGAGGCGGCGGTCATGACGTCCTCCCGAGTATTCGCTGGCCATCCATTCGTCCACGATAGCAATGGCTTCTTCCGGTGTATTGAGGGACCCGCCCAGCGCCAACACATTGGCGTTGTTATGGCTGCGCGACAGCTTCGCCATCCCCGGAGTCGTACAGAGGCCAGCGCGCACACGCGGAAAGCGGTTCGCCATAATGCTCACACCGATGCCCGTGGTGCAGACCACAATGCCGCGGTCGGCATTGCCATCGGATACTTCCCGGGCCACACTGTTGGCGAAATCGGGGTAGTCGACCGAATCCGTGTTGTAGCAGCCCAAGTCCTGGACCGTTAACCCGGTCGACTCCAAATGCTTTCTCAGCGCTTCCTTGAGTTCAAAACCGCCGTGATCGGCGCCAATTGCAATCTTCATTAATTGTACCTTTCTTTAAGAGGCTGGTTGAATCTCGCCTTTTTCGACGAGAACTAACAAAAAATCTGCGATGGCTGCGTCGATTTGATCGCGCGTCCGCCGGTAGACCGCAGTCGAATGACCAATTGGATCAGCAATATCCTCTGGTTGTGATCCAGCAACTGCGAATTCTGTAATCAAATGTACTTTATCTGCCGCATTCGGCCATTGAGCCAGAATGGTGCTGCGATGAGATTCCGTCATCACCAAAATATAATCTGCCTCGTTTACCAATTCCAGTGTCAGCATACGGCTGCGATGGCCCGACGCATCGATCCCTTGTTCGGCCAGAACGTCAACCGATTCCTGGCTGGCCGGTTGGCCCTCGCCCGCAAACACGCCTGCAGACGAGACCGTCCACTCTGGATACGCAGCCAAGCGGTGTTTTAATAAATATTCCGCCAGAGGGCTGCGGCAGATGTTCCCTGTGCAGACCGCTAAAATATGTCGCATAGTTGTGCTCATGGTGAGCCGGTACCATAGACCGCCCGCTTCGGAACGTCAATGGGGGCCACGGAGAGTTTGATGGCTGATCAGCTAGTAGCGCCCACCATCGCTTCCACTCAATGGAAGAAAAAAATCGCGTTTTTCCACTCAATGGAAACTTCTGGACCATTTTTTCCACTCAATGGAAATTTTTTGAGCCGTTTTTCCATTCAATGGAAACGGGGCGGCGCAGCGGGATTCTGCCGTCCCGCATCGATACGGGTCCGGTGCTGCGTTGGGCACTCTGATCCGGTTGCTCTGGCTCGACATTCGTGGTGGCGCTCACGTATAGTTGGCATATGACTACGGCAGAGAAAAATAAGCGCCGCGTCTTGTTGGTGGATGATCATGGGATTGTCCGGCATGGGATTGCGGTTTTGCTGTCCGATGCGCCCGATTTGGAAATTTGCGGTGAGGCGGGTACCTATGATGAGGCGATCCAGCTATTGCGGGAACGCTCTCCAGACGTGGCTGTGATCGATCTTGTGCTGCAGGATCGCAGTGGGCTGGATTTGATCCGCGCGGCCCGCGCGACCGGGGCGACAATGCCGATGCTTGTGTTGTCCATGCACGATGAATCTACCCATGCGGAAAAGGCCCTGCGGGCTGGCGCGCAAGGCTACGTGATGAAGGAAGATGCGGACGAAGTGCTGGTGGATGCAATCCGCAAAGTGCTGTCCGGCGGATTGTATATCAGCGGGGACATCAACGCTCGCATGCTGCATGACTATATCCATGGCGATGAGCCGTCAGAGCGCAGCGGTGTTGAACAGCTGACGGAACGGGAGCGAGAAATCTTTACATGTCTCGGCCAAGGTTTGACGACGCGTAAAATTGCCGAGAAGTACGGCTTGAGCAGTCGTACGGTGGAAGTCCACCGGGCCCGCATCAAAAAGAAATTGCAGTGCGAAGACGCGGCTCAATTGCTGCGCGAAGCTGTCCGTTGGGTTGAAACGGAAGACATTTAATCGCGGCTACCTATGAGTCGTGATCGACAGGTGAATGCGGAGCGGGGCCTGATTCGAAAAATGGCTTTCTGGACCTTGGTGATTGGGTTGCTCGCTCTCGGAGGATGGGCTGGAAGTTGGGTGCATGCGATTCTTGCCTATGACGACTTGATCCAGGAGATTGCTTCCGAATGGGATGTCGATCCCCGCTTGGTTCGTGCGGTGGCGTGGCAGGAAAGTCGTATGCGGCCAGATGCTGTCGGCGGAGTTGGCGAACGGGGCTTGATGCAAGTGACCGAGCCCGTTGGCCGCGAATGGGCGGCGCTTGATGGCCGAAGTGATTTTGAACCGAACGAGTTGTTCGATCCCGATACGAACCTGAGAGCGGGAACATGGTATCTGGCGCGGGCTCTCGATCAATGGGCGGATCGCGCGGATCCGGTGCCGTACGCTTTGGCACAATATAACGCGGGTCGCACGCATGCCTTGCGTTGGGCTCAAGAGGATGGGGGAGATCCACGCAGGTTTATTGCGCATATTACCTTCCCGGCGACGCGCGCCTACGTTGTGGCTGTGCAACGCAGTGCCGTCAGTCGATTCCACCCACTGATCACACAGTTTCCAGTGCCTGCCGCGTTCTCTCGCCGGTCGATTCAAGCGGCGAGTGTGATATTCGTGCTTGGGGGCATTGCACTGGCTATTGCACGTCGGCGAATGAAATCAGTCACTGACTAATCGTCATTTGATACTACTCATCCAGGCTGGTGCGGATATGCAATTCGGGATGCTTTGACGCGACAAAGCTGTTGGGAGGCACGCTCTCCATAATAAAGACGTTGCCGCCGATGATGGATCCCTTGCCGATCACTGTATCCCCGCCGAGGATCGTGGCGTTGGCATAGATGACGACATCATCTTCGACAATCGGATGCCGCTGAATATGCTTGATTGGTCGGCCATATTCATCCAGCGCAAAACTTTTCGCTCCCAGTGTCACGCCTTGATACAACTTGACGTGGTTACCTATTTTGCAGGTCTCTCCAATCACGACGCCGGTGGCATGATCGATGAAAAACCCATGCCCAATTTGGGCGCCGGGGTTAATATCGACTCCTGTGGTCGAATGGGTCCATTCACTCATCACGCGGGGTACAATCGGGATGTCGAGTCGGTACAGTTCATGGGCGAGGCGGTGTGATACAACGGCCAGCAGTCCTGGATAGGCCAATTGTACTTCAGCATATGTCAGAGCTGCCGGATCGCCTTCATACGCCGCCTTGATATCTTCGACCACCAATTGCCGGACGGTTGTTAATCGGTCGTAAAAGGTCCGCATCGCCGCAAACGATTCTATGCGTGGATCGCTATGGGTGGGTGCGCCTTCCATCATGGCAGCGGCACCTTTCCACCGGAACGGTATCGCCCGCTCGATTTCAGGACGAAGTAGTCTCCACGCCTGACTCAATCGCCGCAACAGGAACAAACCCAGCTCGTCTCGATCAATGTCCGTATGCGTCATGCGCCCCGGAATCATTGAATCGATGAGGATTTTCAGTGCCTCAACAATGGTGAGTGTGTTGGGATAACCATCCAAAACGCTGGCCGCTGAGTCGACGCCGGCGTGCTCGTACAGCGGCACCAACGCCTCGACGGTTGAGCAGATTTTTCGCCCCATCGGCGCTTCTTTGTCTCGCATGGTGGATTCCGCGCTCATACCCTGTGTCCTTGAATTAGAGCTTGCATGTGTTGGAGCCTAGCCTGAACAATCGAGTAGATCAAGCCTCTGCAATTCCGCATGTCCGTTTGTCTTGGGCTGATGAGCAAACAATCCTGAACGATATGAATGATGCTGTTGAAAAGTCCTGTGCCGTGGGTGACGAGGCGGTTGTCGACATCACAGACATTGCATTTGGTGGCGAAGGCGTGGGCCGTTGGCCCAATGGCATCGCTGTGTTCGTGCCCTATGTCGCCCCGGGCGAATCCGTCCAGGTGCGGATCACGGAGGTGAAATCCCGTCACGCGCGCGGAATCGCAGTCGAGATCAATTCTCCGCATCCAGCTCGCATGGAGCCGCGCTGTTCGGTCTATGGAATCTGCGCGGGCTGCCAGTATCAGCATCTCGCCTACGAAACTCAATGCGAGTTGAAAGAGCAGCAAGTGCGAACTCTCTTGCAGCGAATTGGTGGATTCGCCGAGCCTCCGGTTGCGCCGTTGCAAGCTGCTCCGCATCCGTGGGAATACCGGTCCCGGATCACCTTACACGGACCGGGTGTACCTGCCTATATCGGAGTGGATGGGGCCACTCGTGTGCCCATTTGTGAATGTCCGATTGCCCGTCCTGAGATCAATGAGGCGCTCAAAGGATGGTCGGAAGAGCATCCCGAGGGATTGCCGGATGAAGGCGATCTTACCTTGCGGATGGATCGTCATGGCCGAGTGTGGCCGACAACCGGCAAAGATCATCAATGGATCGATCAACGAATCGCGGGTCGGGATTTCATCATTCCGTTGGGTTCTTTTACACAGGTGAACCCGTCCGTCGCCGATCTGCTCGTCGAACATATTGTTGCGCGCGTTCACAACGTGCATCCCG
>SLBD01000175.1 GCA_007126515.1 Kiritimatiellia bacterium | reverse complement strand
TATTTTGCTGTCTTGATCGCCGCCACGAGGTTGCAGATGCAGGAAATTCCGGCACGATCCAACTGGCTGACCGCCGTCTCGGACACTCCTGCTTTGACGAGGCATTCACGGCCGACCGGATCGTTGAACAGCCGCATCAATTGCATCGTCTGTTCGTCGTCAATCGCCGCCACCAGATCCGTGTTTCGGACGTTATGAATCCACGGAACATGTTTATCGCCAATTCCTTCGATCCGATGGGCACCGAAGCCGAATTGGTACAGCGTGGGGCATTGCAAGGCTTCCACGGCTACTACTTTCATATGCGGATGCTGCGTGCGCAGGAAATCGCCAGCCGCAATGGTTCCAGCGGAACCTGTGGCGCTGATCCAGGCCGCCAATCGACTTCGATCTGTCTTGTAATGGGCTTCGTAAATGTCCTGCACAATCCCGCCGGTCATATTGTAATGCCAAACAGAGTTACCGAGCTCTTCAAATTGATTAAAGATGACGATCTTGTCACCCCGCTCGCGCCGCAATTCCCAACATTTATCGTAGATCTCTTTGACATTCGATTCGGTACCAGGCGTGGCGATGATTTCGTCTGTGCCAATTTCCTGCAGCCATTCAAATCGTTCCCGACTCATCCCTTCGGGCAAGATAGCTACGGCAGGAGCGCCGAGTAGGGCACAGTCGTACGCACCGCCACGACAATAGTTGCCTGTGGACGGCCAAACTGCTTTTTGGGTGGTCGGATCGAAATTTCCAGACACCAAGCGGGGCACGAGACAGCCATAGGCCGCTCCTACCTTGTGCGCACCGGTGGGGAACCATTTTCCTTGGATACCAATGATTTTCGCGTCGACTCCCGTCAACTCGGACGGAAATTCAAGCCACGTTCCTTCTCCAAATCCGCCGCCGTGTGGTGTCGGTTCATTTTTCCACGTAATTCGAAAGAGGTTGAGTGGGTTGATATCCCACAAACCGATGTCTTTGAGTTTCTCAACGATCTTGGCCGGGATGGTGGAAGGATCTCGTTGTTGGGCAAAGGTCGGCAGAATAACCCCGCGTTCACGGGCCCGCTCAATGGATTTGGCCAGGACTTCCTCGTTGATATGGTCGATGATCTTCATGTATAGTTCCCTTTCGATAAACAGGCCATCATACCAACTATTTCGAAAAGGTCAACTGGGTGTGGAAGCGAGAACGGTGTATCCTGTGCGAGTCACTGCGACGGTGTCTTCGAATCGCACGCCACCCCAGGTTTTGTAATAAAGGCCGGGTTCGATGGTGATGACATCGCCGACCCGCAGGCGGGTGGCCGAGAGATTGACAGAGGGGGCCTCATGAATGTCCAGGCCTACACCATGACCGGTGCTATGGATAAAGCCTTCGCCCCAACCATTTTTAACGGTGGTTTCAAATCCATGGGCGATTAATGTGGCTTGCGCGGCCTGATGGATCCGGCGGACACTTACGCCAGCGCGGACCTCCTGCAGTGCCGCCTGTTGAGCGGCTTTGACGGCTTTCATCATCCGACGCACATAGGTGGGGGCCTTGCCATGCACAACCGTCCTGGTGATGTCCCCCCAGTAGCCGCTTTCCCGGTGGCGGGGAAAGATATCAACGACGATCGGCTGGCCTGTGTATAGCGGGCCGCTGCCACGTTCATGCGGTTCGGCGCCTTGCTCGCCGCCAGCCACAATGGTCTCGTCGGCGATGCAATTGCCACGCAATAATTCCCAGTCAATGACCAAACGGACCCGCTCCGATGTCAGTGGCTCACCGTCTACGATCAGATGTCCTGAGTGGTCGACATCTGCTGCGCGAATGGTCTTCAGGGCGGCACGCATTGCTCGCACAGCCACGCGCTGAGTGAGCGAAATTTGCTCTATTTCCATTGCTGTTTTGCGACGGCGGTGGGGAAACAAAGGCTCGGTGCTGACCTGAATATCGATCCCGGCCTTTCGCAATGCGTCTGCCACCCCAACTGGAAAACTGGATCCCACCGTAATCTGATTGCATCGCTCACGGCGCAACAAGGCCAAGGCCCATTCCGACAACTGATTGCGGGCCTTCCCTTTCAGACTCAGTTCTGTTGGCGTCAGGACTTCTTGGACACGGGCTGTAGCACGGGCTCGACCCGCTTCCAAAATCGACACGACCAGTTTCTTTGAGCGCCCCGATACCCAACAGACCACCGGATCAGGTGCCGTAAATCCCGTGCAATATCGGATGTTTGCGTTCTCTGCGCCCCCCTCAATCAGTAGAATCGGTCTTGTTAACTTCTTTTTCATTCCTCTACGCGCTCCTGTCCATCGTCCTCAGGGTCCACTATGCAACCGTCTGAAATAGACGTTTTTCAGTGTATTTTTGAGTTTGTTTTTGCTAACTCAATCATAGCAAGCAATTAACAAATAAACCTATATATTGTGGTATTTACATCAATCCAACCTATATCTTGTGACATCTAAAATAGTTGCTGATTTTTCTTTTTTCGTCTTGTGGCATGGTTGGGCTCTCCCTATGATTTGACATTGCACAGGCACTAAATCACTGATTCTCGTTGTTAATAACCTGTTCATTCTCTTGTAATAATCGGTGCGAATGCGGTCGTAACCGATTGATTGAGAGAGTGTAAATTTGCCTCATGTTGTGCAGCATGACAAGCGATCATTGCGGGATGGCTTGCTTGGGTAAGATGGGTTGGCGGCGCTTGAATTGGGGGTGAATAATTTTATCGGGGAGGTTTTTGTGGATAATGATGCGTTGACGATTTGGTCAGGCGCGTGCAAGCGACTGCGCAGCGTTCTGTCAAAAGATGTGTATGCGCGCTGGATAGAAGTCATTGAAGTCCGTAGCTTGGAAGACAATCGACTGACGTTAAGTGTTGCGAATGACTTTTATCAATCCTGGTTGGTTGAGAATTATTTGTCACTGATTCAGGATGCCGTGTCTTCTGTGACGGGCCAGTCCATCGAGATCGTCTTTGGAGTCAATCATCATACCCCGCCGCCCAAGGAAGAACCAAAAACAAAGCGACCAGCGAAAGATCGGCCCAAATCAGCCGAGCGTAAGTCCTCAGACTCTGAGGCAGCGGTTCTGAACCCGAATTACATATTTGATTCCTTCATCATTGGGTCGTCGAACAATTTTGCTCATGCTGCTTGCCTGGCTGTCGCGCAGTCACCCGCTCGAGCGTACAATCCGCTGTTTATTTATGGTGGAGTCGGATTGGGTAAGACCCATCTCATGCAGGCAATTGGCAATCATGTGCTGGCTGAAAAGGCCCGGGCGCGCGTTCGCTACATATCCTGCGAAACCTTCACAAATGATTACATTGATGCCATTCAGAATCGGACATTGGTCCAATTTCGCAAAAAATACCGGCAAGCGGATCTCTTGTTGATTGACGATATTCAATTCCTCGCTGGCAAGGAGCGTATGCAGGAGGAATTTTTCCATACCTTCAATGCCTTGTTTGATCAGCACAAACAAATCGTTCTGACCTGTGACCGACCCGCCTGCGAGATTCCGGGGCTGGAGCATCGCTTGGTATCGCGCTTTGAGTGGGGATTGGTGACAGAACTTGAACCACCCGATGTGGAAACTCGAATCGCCATTCTGCGCAAGAAACAGCGGACCATGAATGTCGAGCTGCCGGATGAAATCATTCAGTATCTGGCCAAACGCATCCGTTCCAACATTCGACGCTTGGAAGGAGCGCTGATCCGCGCCGCCTCCTACGCGTCTTTGACGGGTCGCGAATTGACGCAAGAATCATTGGAATATCTTCTGCGCGACACCTTGGATCAAGAACAGCAGGAAAAGATTACCATTGAAACGATCCAGCGAACGGTTGCGGAGTACTATGATATCCGCCTGGCTGATATGAGCAGTAAGCGGCGGCCGCAATCCATCGCGGTGCCACGTCAGATTGCCATGTATCTAAGCCGCGAATTGACCCAGCATTCGTTCCCAACCATTGCAGAAGCTTTCGGTAAGAATCATGCGACAGTCCTGCATGCCTGTCGCCACATCGGGGATAAAGTATCCAATGATCCAAGTCTGCGGCAAGCCGTGACGACGATTCAGCAGAAGCTGAGCCGGTAGTCTGCGGTATTCTTTGCTTGTGGGTGAACCAGTGAATGACTTGTGAAATACTGTGGATAACTGTTCATCAATTTTGTTCATGCACAGAATTGGCGAGTTAACCTGAAAGAGTTCACGATTTACTAACAAGACAGCAGGGCTCGATATCGATAGTAAATGAAGGGGAAAGTAAACATTCCTATAGTTACTCACAACCCATAATAAGAATAAGAATGATGGTTATTTTTTGATTCTCTTATTCTTATTTCGTGATAACTTGAAAGCCAATCTGGAGATATGCCATGAAGTTCAAAATTAAAAAGGACGTATTGATTGACGGTTTGCAAAAAGTGCAATCCATTGTCAACCCTCGTACCACCCTGCCGATCTTGTCCAATATTTTGTTCCGGGCAGAAAATGACCGGCTTTGGCTATCTGCGACGGACCTGGAAGTCAGTGTCCGTGCCAGTGTGGAAGCAGAAGTGCTGAAGGAAGGGGCGGTGACACTGCATGCGCGGCGGGCATTTAGCATCTTTCGTGAATTGTCGGGCCCCGATATCGAAGTGGAAGTGGGCGATCATGAGACAGCCAACATTCAATGTGGCTCATCTTTCTATAAAATGATTGGTTTGTCCGAAGATGACTTTCCACCTCTGCCCGCATTTGATGAAGGGACGAGTTACTCCTTGGACCAAGGCATTTTCAAGACCACCTTGCAAAAGACCGCGTATGCCGCGTCCACAGATGAGACACGGCAAGTCTTGAATGGTGTGTTGTTAAGTTTCCGGAATGAACGGCTCACCGCCGTTGCCACCGATGGTCGGCGATTGGCCTTGGTTGAGCAGGAAATGGAGTTTCAAGAAGAAGAGGAAATGGACTTGGTGGTTCCCTCCAAGACCGTCAACGAATTAATTCGGACATTGGGAGATTCTGGGCCGCTGAAGATTATTGCCACCAACAAGCAAGTCGCATTCGACTTTGGTGAAATGCTGGTAGTGTCTCGCTTGATCGAAGGTCAGTACCCCAATTTCCGTCAAGTCATTCCAGCTAGCAGTGAACAGCGCGTGGCGGTTGAACGTGAGGCCCTGATGATGGCCGTCCGACGTGTGGCTTTAATGACGACGGATCAATCTCGATCGGTCCGGTTGCACTTCAGTCGTAATAAGTTGGAAGTGAGCACGGAAACAGTGGAAGTCGGGGAAGCTCACGAGAGCATTGCCATCAAGTACGAAGAAGATGACATCTCCGTCGCCTTCAACCCTGAGTTTCTGATCGATCCCCTACGAGCCCTCGAAAGTGATGAGATCTTCATGGAAATCACCGACGAACTCAGCCCAGGCGTGATCAAGGCCGACGTACCCTTCCTGTATGTCTTGATGCCGATGCGGATTTCGTAATTACCCGATTTGGACCACTTTGGTCTTGGCCCATTGATCGCCCAGTCGTTGCTCTTTGTTGCTGATCAGAACGAACAGTTCCACAAACACGAAGAATGGGATGTACAGAACCACGTTCCGAATGGCAGAGGCACCCCAATTGTTGGTAAGCGGAGCACCGGTGTTGGCATCCACGGCTCGCAATTTCATTACCTTCTTGCCGATACTTTGCCCGTCCAAGAAGGGGAGGGCATCACGCGTAATGAAATAAGCGATGGTCGCTACCCATCCGATGACGGGCACAAGGGAAACAACCATACCGATGATCATGTCGATCAACATGGCGACAACTCGATTCCCTACGCTGGCCACAGAAGCCGTTGCTGGCGCATCGACGGGAGGGGGTGTAGCTGTTTGTTCACTAGATTGTGAATTAGTTTCGATAGGATCACTCATGATAACGATTCTCCTTTTAGCTAGTTTATTTTTAAAGTCTCAACGACCTTGTTCCGGTAGAGTGACAGATTGTTGAAGGAAAAGTAAAGAGGCAAGTGGTGATGCGGTGGGATGCCAGAGGAGTTCCGAGTGAACTATTTTGAGACGAAGTACTTGCGCACAGTCTACAATAAATTGGAGGGGCGAGCTCTGCGAGCCCGTCCCCGGATGGCATCGCAGAGCTCTGCCCTCCAATTTGGTTTACGTTTGGGATACAGCAAGTCCTGGCGGATAACTGAATAACCCAGCGTTATCATGCGGTGCGTTATAAAAAACCCTTGACGCGAAAGGCTTTCTACTCCATACCACTGCCCTCTCAAGAGACATTCAACAGAAGGAGACAGTCTTATGGCCTTGATAGATTTTGGTGGAACCAAGGAACATGTGGTGACCCGTAAAGAATTTTCTCTCGCTCGGGCGAAGAAGGTATTGAAGAAAGAAACCATTGCCGTGATCGGGTATGGTGTTCAAGGACCGGCCCAGGCCCTGAATTTGAAGGACAATGGCTTCAATGTCATTATCGGTCAGTCAAAGGCGTTCAAGAAGGATTGGGACCGTGCCAAAAAAGATGGTTGGGTGCCGGGCAAAACGTTGTTCGATGTTGAAGAAGCGGCCCAACGTGGAACGATCATTAAATTGCTGGTTTCCGATGCCGCCCAGCGTGTCATTTGGCCGGCGATCAAAAAGAATCTGAATCCTGGTGATGCCCTCTATTTTTCCCACGGCTTTTCAATCGTCTATAAGGATCAGACCAAAGTCATTCCCCCAGAGGATGTCGATGTGATCATGGTTGCCCCCAAAGGGTCTGGCACATCGGTGCGCCGTAACTTCTTGTCGGGTTCCGGGATCAACTCCAGCTACGCGGTCTTCCAAGACTCAACCGGTCGCGCCGAAGAACGCTGTCTGGCCTTGGGAATCGGTGTGGGCTCTGGCTATCTCTTCCCGACGACCTTTGAGCAAGAAGTGTTTAGTGATTTAACGGGTGAGCGCGGTGTGCTGATGGGTGCATTGGCAGGTTTGATGGAAGCACAATACGATGTGTTGCGTAAGAACGGCCATTCTCCCAGCGAAGCGTTCAATGAAACGGTTGAAGAATTAACGCAGAGCTTGATTCGCCTCGTTGATGAAAACGGTATGGATTGGATGTATGCGAACTGCTCGCAAACCGCCCAGCGTGGTGCCTTGGATTGGAAACCCAAATTCAAGAAAGCCACCTTGCCCGTCTTCAAGGAATTATATCAATCTGTGAAGAGCGGCAAAGAAACGCGACGCGTTCTGAACGTTTCCAAGAAGAAGAATTATCGTGACCTTCTCAGCAAGGAGCTGGAGACGATCGGCAATTCCGAAATGTGGCAGGCCGGTAAGGCAGTACGTAATTTGCGCCCGAAGAATAAAGCCGTGCAAATTACCAAGTCGACTCGCGGCGTTAGCGGTCGGGCCTCCAACTAAGTGGTAGTGGAGGCAGTTGGTAGGATGTCTTTTTGGTATAAATTACGTGACGCGTTTCGTGGTGAAGACGATCATTCGTCCGTTGCTGCGTATGTGATCGATATGTCGGGCTTGGTTGGCAATGGCGGCCGGGCTTCGCCGCGGGAACGAGTGGCTTTGTTGCACAAACTGGCTGCGTTCGCAGAACGGGAGGAACTTCAGGTACACGCCTTGATGGAAGGGCGAGCCTTGCGAGAGGCCCCCGATGGAGAATCCTTCAAATCCATCACCGTGCATTATGCAGAGTCGGCTGAACTCGTTTGCGAGCGAGCCAAGCAACTGGCTAAAGATCTCCGTAGCGTGATGATTGTAACCCAGCAGCGGGAGCTGGAGGAATGGGCGCGCGAAAATCGGATTGCGACATTGCGGACCTCTTCGTTGCGACGCGGACTGGATGAAAATGGTGGGAACCGTGGTGGAGATTCCGGTCGCTCTCGCGGGGGGCGCGGCCGCAGGTCTTCGTCACGGCAACGGCGTGGCTCTGAAAAGGGGCAAGGGCAAGGTCGACAAAAGAATACTGAACGGGAATCCAAACCTAAACAGCCAAAGCCGCCGGAGAAACAGGGATCAAATGACGGTGTTAGTGATTTGATTGATCTGGTGTAAAGGTCACTTTTGCCAGATACGGCAATTCTCGATAGTAGCTATCGTAATCCAGCCCGTACCCAACCACAAAGAAGTCCTCGATGGTAAAACCAACGTGATCCGCCTCAATGGGGACAATGCGGCGACTGGGTTTATCCAGCAGAGTGCATGTCTTCACCGATCGCGCTCCGAGCTGGGTCAAATGATCCTTTGCATACGTCAAAGTCCGTCCGGTATCGAGGATATCATCAATCAACAAGATGTCGGCTCCAGCAACATCGACAGTGATGTCCTTGGTAATTTTGACCGAACCTGATGATTCCGTGCCGCTGCCATAGCTTTCCAGCGTGATGAAATCGATCCGAGGATGCAGATTGTGCTCATATAAATCGCGGACCAGATCTGCCAGGAACATGAAGCTGCCTCGCAAGATACCGATCATCACCAGGTTATCGCTCCGGCAATGATCCGCCATTGCATCAACCATCTCATCGACTCGACGACTAATTTGAGCGTCGGTATACACAATGTCGCGAATATGATGTGGGTCCATACGATTTTTCATCCCCGGCTATTTACTTGTTCGTCATTGGAGGGCATGTTATACGCATAAATAGTCGTGTATGGGAAGGACGGATGTATGTTCCAGCAGAAAAACAATCTATTTTCAGTCGCAGGCGCCTTGGTGGTGGTCCTCTTAGTAATCACTGGATGTCGAATCAATTCATCAGATTCCGTGCAGCGCAATGTTGATATAAATGTATCTGGTAGATATGAAAATACAAATGGCGGTCCAATTGTATCGCGGAATACAGGAGCATCAATCCAGTGGCTGAATGTGGTCCAAACCGGCAGTCGACTTCAAGCGGTAGACAATAATGGTTTGGTATTTCGAGGAGAAATAGGCAGCGTGACCGGATCGGATGGCGGGAATTCGGCGACATTTACCCTGACCGGTCTCACGACCGCCGGTGCTGAAGGAGTTATTTCCGGAACGATGAGCATCAGTGGGAACAATACATCAACGATGCGCGGCACCTGGGCTGAGCCGTCTTTGTTTGGGACCGTGGAAGGGACTGCGAGGGTTGCGGGGCCACAGCCTGATGAACCAGACCAGCAAAATGGCGACGATGATGACGATGATGATGACGAAGAATAATCAGATCATCGAATCATTCGGGTACGTCG